>CAIYYI010000609.1 GCA_903930345.1 uncultured Verrucomicrobiota bacterium | reverse complement strand
CGCTGAGAACATCCTGGCTTTGCGGTGCATCCACGCCAGCCACCGCCTCGCTGAGTTCTGGAAATACAGGCTCAACCAACACGCTGCCCGCAACGACACCCTCCCATTGGCGGCCTGAACCCAGAATTTTGTCATGCGCCCAAAGGAATTCAACGGCCGGTGGGCTCGAGTACTAATCCGCTGAGGAGGGCCTGGCCCTGCACGGGTGTGATCGTGACATCGACGGCGCCGGCGGTTTCAAGGGTCACCGGGAAGTTCAGGTCGAGGATGCGGTTGGCGCCGCCCACGCGCCCGAAGATGTCCACCAGCTCAGCGGGCCGGGCACCCACTTTGACGGTGAAGACCCGCTGCCCGGGGGCGGTGGACTGCGGATCCAGCAGCAACAGGCGCAGGCGGTAGTCACCGCCGGGCAGGGTGGCCAACCGGGCGCGCGCGCCGCTGGACAGGATCGGGCGAACGGCCAGGGTGTAGGGCTGGCTGATTTGCAGGCCGGTGCGGCAGACCTCAGTCCAGGCGGCCGGGGCGTCGGCAGGCTTCAGCGGGGTGATGGCGGGCGGCAGGGTGAAGAGGGTGGCCCCGGTTTCCGCCTCGCCCAGGCATTCCCACAACTCGTGGTCGGGGCCGAAATGGAAGGTGAAGGTGCCGCGCGCCTGGGCCAGCAGGTCGTGGGAGGTTGGCGCGAAGTTGAGGCGCACCGGCTCCAGCCCAAGGGACTGGCGAAGGCGCACAATATGGCTCAGCCAGCGGGTGTTCAGGGAGACCACCAGACCCTGCTCGCCACGGGTGATGCCGCCCTGGGAACTGAACCGGGCGAATTGCTCGATCACCGGCTCCGGCTGGTACCGGGCCAGCAGGCTGCGCGCGCCATCGGCATCGCCTTTTTTCAACAGGTCCTGCGCGTCCTGAAAAAATCCGTGCGCCTCATGGAAGGCCGCGATGAACTCCTCCAGCCCGCGCTGGTAGTCGAGGCGCTGCCGCTGGGCGGGCAGGAGGCCGGAGGTGCGCGCCTGGTCCAGGAGGGCCAGGCGGGTGCGGCAACCGGCAACGACTGCCGTGATGTTGGTGAGGCGGCGATCAATGAAGAAATCGCTGGTGTCGCGTCCGAACCGGGGGGCGCCGGTGATCCAGGCCTGCAGGTAGGCCCCCATCGTCTCGCGGTTGGCTTGGCCGAAGGCGGGCGCGGCGAATTCGCGGCAGGTCTCGGCGAGCGGCTGGTCCCTTGTCCCCCGCCAAACCTGATTGGCCAGGCTGCTGAAATAGAGATCCAGCGGGCGGGTGGTCCAGTGGATGATGCCGAAACCGGCGGCATTGGCATCCGCGAGCTTGGAGGCGAAATCGGGCAGGGGCGTGTAGGGGCGGCCGATGTAGTGGCCGTCATCATGATGCGCCCAGACGACCGGGATCACGGGCCGATGGGCGCCCACCTCCCGCAGCGGCGCGCGGGCGGCGGCGGTGCCCAATTGCGGCTTTTCGTGGATGACGTCGTAATCCAGGCCGATCAGCGGAACGTCCGGGGGCAGAAAACGGTCCGCGCCCGAAAGAAATTCAAAGCCCCAGGTGCCGGCGGCGAGGCGCGTGCCCGAGGCCCCGCATTCCATCAGCGCGCGCTCAAAGGACCGGGTGATTTTGCCGATGGCGAAGAGCGCGGGCGCGCGCCAATATTGGGCGGCCTGAGGAGTGCGGGCGATTTCCGCCGCAAACTCCTGCTGCCAGGCGGGCGGCAGGTCGGTGGCCTCCAAATTCATCCAGGGCGTGCCATCCCGGCGGAACCAGACCACGAGCCGGGTGATTTGCGGGTAGGTTTTGACCAGCGTCTCCACCTGGGCGCGATAGAAGGCGTGGCCCTCCGGCGCGTCGGGATTGGGGAGCCAGAGCCGCTCCGGGGAACGGCCCGAGACCGTGGAGGTGGCGCCGCTGGCGGAAAAGCGGGCGGACTCGGGCAGCAGCCGGACCAGTTCCTGGGGATTGGCGCTGGGGGTATCCACATCCACGGCGAAATACACGCCCATGCCCCTCCGGGCTGCGTCGGCAAAAACCACCTGCATGAGAGCCTGGGCAGCGCGGACGCGCTGGTCCTCAGGCACCAGACCAGCATCGGCACCGAACGAGGGAGCGTCAAAGACATGGCCGCCGAAGAGTCGGCGGACATCGGTCACGTGCATGGTGGACCAGTCGCGACCCCTGACCGTCGTGGAGAGATAGCCCACCGGCTTGGCCTGGCCCTGGAAGTCAAACCCCGCCATCGGGTTGTTGCCGTAGGCGTGGACCATGATCGCATTGTAGCCCATTTTCTGGGACTGGGCGGTCCAACGCTGCCAGTCCGCCGGATTCCACGTGGAGCAGCCGCTGAGAAAATTGTGCCAGTTGAAAACGAGCCGCTCAGGGGTGAGGGGGGCATTGGTCAGGTTCCAGCCGGTGAAGCCGAAGTCGGATTTCTTCGGTGCCGGCAGGGCATCGCCGCTCAGCGTGAAGCCGCAGCCCAGTTTGCCCAGGAGCTGATAGACGCCGAAGACGGTCCCGCGGGAATCCGAGCCGACAATGAGGCCCAGCTCCAGCCGACCCGCCTTGCGCGTGCGCACCACAAAGGACTCCGGCGCGCTTGGCAGGCCCGCACCCAGGTGGGCGCGCACCAGCGCATCCGAGGCCTGGCCGAGCAGGATAGCCCGGCCGGCGGCGGGCAGATTCGTCGCCAGGGGAAAACGGTCCCGGGTGTGGAGCTGACCCAGCACTCCAGCCAACTCCCGCGCGGCGATCTGCTCGTTCGAGGGCGCATCGGACCGCTGAACGATGGGCACCACCGCCGCCCACAAACCCGGGGCCAGGGTCAAAAAACCGAGCGCCAGGGAGAGGCGGGCGAAGGGCGAGTGGAGCATAAGAGTGACGGCTCAGTGCTTCTCAATCACCACCCAGCGACGGCTGATCGTGGGGCGGGCCGCCCCTTTGCCCGTCGGTTGGGCGGCGGCCTTGAGCAGGTACCGGCCCGGAGCCGCCGGGGCGGTGAGGGCTATTTCCAGTGACTGATCACCCTGTTCCTTCAGGGAAAAACCCTGCGTGACCGAGGCGGCGGTTTTTCCCCGCGCATCCTCGAACGTCAGGTTCAGTTTGCCCGTGGCGGGGGTGGCCGCATCATTCACCAGCATGACCTTGTACGGGCGCGTGGTGCCGGCGGCCAGCGTGGGCTGGAAGAAGTTGAGATAAACTCCCAGCGGCTTGAAGGCCTCGCCCATGTAATCGGCAAAGGCGGGGTCGAGCTTCAGCTTTGTGACGTCGGCGAAATGGTCCGCTGTATAGACGCCGGGATAGCTGCAGGTGAGATAGACGAAGTGGATGATGCCGGCGTACTGGCGGTGAGCGCGCCAAAACTCGGTCTTGGCCCCGAGCAGGTAGGCGTACATGTCCAACCGCTCGCGGACGGTGACGTTGGTGCCCATGAGCTGGGCATACACATTGCTCGTCAGCAGGGTCGGGGAACCGTCGCGGTTGAGCCAGAGCCAGCCGTATTCGTTGATCAGCGGCGGATTCGTGTCCGAGGGCAAGGCCCCCTTGCCCGGCTTGCCATCCATGGTTTCCAGGTTGGTCATGCTGAACTTCAGCTTGTCGCGATGGCCGCTGATCATCAGGTAGGGGTGATGCTCCACCGGATCGTTCGGCCCGGCGGGCGGGTTGTAGCTGTTTTCCCAGGGGCGATCCGAGAGGTCGAGCGCGCGCACGGCGGGAATGATCCTGTCTCCAAAGATGCTGTCCCTGGTCTCGTTGTTGGCATCCCAGACGGCGACGCTGGGGTGGTTCCAATTGTCGCGCATCCAATCCTTGTACTGGCGGATCATCTCGTCGGCATCATGGGTGCGGGAATAGCCCTTGTACCAGCCGGGGCCGCCGGTCCAGACAAAGAACTCGTTCTGGATCAGCAGGCCCTCCTCGTCGCAGATGTCCAGCCAGCGATCCGGGACGGGACCGATGCAGAACCGGAAATAATTCCAGTGCATTTTTTTTGGCAGGTCGCCCAGCAGCTTGCGCACCCAGGCCTCCTGCCACGGCAGGTCTTTGCACAGCGGGTCTTCGAAAAAGCGGTGCAGCGTGATGTTCGAGCCGCGCAGGTAATAGATTTTGCCGTTGAGATAGGCCCGCTTCGTGGCCGCGTCAAAACGGAACTCGCGCATACCGAAGCGGGTGGTGACGGAATCGCCCCCGGTCTTGGACTCCACCACGTAAAGGAAGGGATCCTCCGGCGACCACAGACGGGCATCCGGGATCTTGATGGTTTGCGTGACCACTTTTTCCTCCCCGGGCTGGAGCGGGACCATTTCCGGGGCCGCCGTGGCGACCTTGCGCCCGCCCTTCCACGCCTTGACGGTGTGTGCCAGCACTGCGGTGGCGGAGGTGGCACCGGTGTTCCGCAGCCGCGTCTGCACCGTGATCTCGCCCGTGGCCACGCGCGGGGCGACCTGTAGGGTCTCAATCACGGGATTGTCGCAGAAGCTCAGCGACACGCTGTCGTAGATGCCAGGGGTCCATTTGATCTTTTCGAAATCCGAACCGGTCGGATAGGTGTCTGGCAGCATGGCGGGATGCGCGCCAATGCGGATATCGAGGGTGTTCTCCTGGTTCCAGCGGATGGCCTGGCCAAGCTGAAACTGGCTGGCGGTGAAGCAGCCGGAATATTCACCGAGCTTCTGGCCGTTGAGCCAGACGGCGGTGCCAAATTGCGCCTTATTGATCCGCAGCCAGGCGGCGGCCCGGGGGGAGGGTGCCCGGAAGGTTTTTCGATACCAGAAATAGTCGCGGTTTTGCTCGACCTTGCCTTGCCAGTGATTGGTGAGCCAATCCGCCGGTGAAAGCCCGGAACGGATGCGGTTGGCGAGGTTCTCACGGCTGATAAACTTGTCCACATCCGCAAAGGGCGGTTGCGCCTGGTTGGCTAGGCCCGGGACCACCACGGTGTGCGTGAAGGCGGCGGGGATTTTCGCGGGCTCCTTGCCGTCCTCCATCTGCCAGTGTCCATCCAGGGAAATCGTCTGCCGCGCCCCGGCGGCCAGGGCCGGGGAGGGGAAGCAACAGAGAGTGGCGGAGACCAGGAGAGCCAGGGTGGTGGGGAGGACTCGCTGGGGTTTTGGGTTCATGGTGTGGTTCTTGGGTGGATGGTGGATGGGGAGTTTACGGAAAACGTGATGGAGCCGCCTTGTTGTACTGGTATGCGGCGGGTGGTGCCGCCGGGCAGATGCACGATGACCGCTTGGCAGTTGTCGGCCAGCGGTTTGATCTTCAGCATGGCTGTCATGCCCGCCTGATCAACCTGCACGATCAGGTCGAGCGGACCGAAGGGGGTCGCAACCCCGTTGAGCCGGGTGATCATGCCCGGGCCGGCCCATTCGGGTGGGAAGCCTTCCAGAAGATGCAGCTCATTCCCGCGGTCCAGAGCGAGCAGATGGATAGTGAGGCGGATGAATTCAGCGCTGGCCCAGTTGTGCGGCATGTCGCCCACCTTTTTGAACGGTGCCCCGCTAAGCGACTGTTCCTCGCGCCACACCAGCGTTGGTGCGGCATGACTGGCGAAAGCATAAAGGGTTTTGGCCGCCTTGCCGCCGTTGCCCTGCCAGAGCCAGGCGTGCCCGTAGAACGAGGCGAAGTAGTTCCAAATGCCGGTCGCATCCCAGCCGGTGCCATAGACCATGCTTTCGCGCTCGGTGGCTTCCAGCATCGCCATCGTGCTGGCCACCAGCGGATCGTTCTGGGCGAAGATCTGTCCGGGATAGACGGCCTGGCAGAAGCTCCACTGGGCGCGCTGCGGAAGTTCCTTTTTCCCGGCTTCGCCCATGTTCGTGGGAACGTAGGCATTGCCGAACGAATCTCTGGCCAGGTCGCGCTGCGCCGCTTTGCGGAAGGCGCCCATGAACGCGTCGTATTCACTTTGCCATGCGACGGCAACCTCCGGTTTGCCCAGCCAGCGGGCCGCCTGAATGAAGGATCTCAAACCCGCCAGATTCCAATACGGGTTAGTGTATTCTGCGTGCAGGCCAGCGAGCCCGCCATCGGAAAAACCCGGCGGGACGAGCCCGTCGTCCAGCGGCGTGTCGTTTTCAAGGGTGCGCAGGCGCAGGGTCCTAATGTGTGCAGCCACGCGCTCCAGGTTCGGCCATACGGACGCCAGCCAGGCCTTGTCCTGAGTGAGCTGGGCATGGCGGATACAGGTCCAGAGGACCAGGCCATTCTCCTTGGAGAAGTCTTTCATCACCTCAATGCGCCCATCGGGTTTCTGAAACGTGAGTTCATAGGCGACGCCATTGCGCGCCTCCGCTCCCGCCCCGACCATTGCCGCCGCTTCCAGAAGGAAGGCACCATCGACGATCCATAGCCCCCGATAGCAGGTGGGGCCAACCTGGAACGCCGGCAGGCCGCTCTTGATTTCGCGCGCCTGCCAGATGTTGCGGATGGAGGAATCCACCAGCGCTTGGATCCCCGCATCCGGCATCTGGACCCGGCCGAAGGGTAACGGGGTTTTCTCCCAATACGCCACCGCCTCCTCGCGGCATACCAGCGCCCGCTCCAGAGTCGTCGGCTCCATCACGATGGTGCCCCCGCCACTGTGCAGCACAAAGAACGAGGCGCTTCCACCCGCCGGAACCGCCAGCGGCTCCAACTGGATCACCCGCCGGGATTTCTTCTCCTCGGCCAGTCCGGTCATCCTCAATGAGGCGGTAATCGTCTCGTGGTCATTGATCGTGGCGCGCTGCGACTCCGGATGGAACATAAAGGGCAGAGTCGTATCCACAACCAGCCGGGGTTGCAAGGTGCGTGCCTGGGGGCCGGAGTTCCTCACGCGCACGAGGACGAGGTCATTGCGGGCCGGCCCGCCAGGCCGGATCAAACTCATGCGGGTCAGGGCCGCCGGGTTCAACCGGCCTGACAGGAGCGCATCGCCATCGGGCTTCTGCGCTACGGGGAAAACCCAAAGGCCGTTGAGAATGGTGTTCTTGTCCGCGGCCTGCGGTGCGGCTTCCACGGTGATTTCGATTGTTCCATCGCCGTTGGTGTCCCGCGCGTCAAACCAGAAGGCCGCTGCTTTGTTCTGGCCGATGTCCGCCACCGTATCGACCGTTATGGATTTCGCCCCCTCCACCTGCAATACCTGCACGCGCTGTCCGGTCTCCCGCCACCACCCTTCGCAGAGCGCGAGTGCTACACGGCATGCCGCGCCGGCGGGACAGGTCAGCTTGAATTGGATGCTGCCGCCCATGTGGACAGCGATGTTCCTGAGCGATGCATCGAGCGTGGCCGGCGGCTTGGCCCAATTCGGATTCACTCCGCCCGCATCGATACGCTGCAACAGTGGGGCGGCGGCGGGCGCATTGGCCTGGCGCAGTGTTGTAATGGCCAGGGTTTCCTCCAAGATCTCCAGCCCGTCTGCGGTTCGCCAGGTCCGCACCATCGGCACGCGCGGCGAATGCAGATCCTGATTTTGCCACACCGCTCCGGCCACAGACTCTATGCCGATGCGAGTGGCGAATTCGCGCCCCCCCTGGCCATAGTGGTAAAGCATCTCCCCGCTGCGATCCACGAGCGTCTTCTGCGGATCATCCGGCAGGCAGATAGCCGTCTGCCATTCCGGCGGCGAGTGACGGAAGCCCGCGTTGGCAGGAGCGGCATCCTTCCCCTGGCTGGCGGACGCTTGAAGGATAACCCCGGCGGCGCCCAGGGCCGACAGCAGTAGTGCCGCATGGCGTTTCATGGCTTTGGTTTGCTCAGCGTTTCATTTGCGCCGCCAGCCGCGTTCGATCTCCTCCAGGGATTGGCCCTTGGTCTCCGGAACGAGCCGCCAGACCAGCAGCACCAGCAGAACGCAGAACCCGGCATACACGTAAAAGGGAAAGGCGTGGTGGAACCTCGCCACCAGCCACGAATCCTTGGCATCCATCATGGGAAAGGTCTGCGTCACCGCATAATCCGCCACCCAGAGGAAAAATGTCGCCACCCCCAGCGCCCGCCCGCGAATGGCGGTGGGATAGATTTCTGACAATATCACCCAGGTGACGGGGCCGACGGACAAACCAAAGCAGGCGATGTAGAGGAGGATGAACGCCAGCATCCAGCCGCCGGCCGCCGCCGGATCACTCATGCTCTGGGCCAGAACGCCCATGGCCGCCAGGCCGGCCCCCATCCCCGCGGCCCCGAGGAGCATCAGCGGCTTGCGGCCCCACCGGTCAACGGTGGCGATGGCGACCACAGTGAACAGCACGCCGGCGCCGTTGATGATCACCTGCTGCAGCAGCCCGGCATCCACGCCGGTCGAGGAACTTAGGCTTTTGAAAATGGTCGCGCCAAAATACATAAACACGTTGATGCCAGTGACCTGCTGCAGAATCGCCAGGGCGATGCCGATGAGCAGCGGACGACGCAGCGCGGGGGAGAACAGCTCGCTCCAGGTGCCGCGCTCCACCACGAGCGCCGCCCTGATGCTGGCGCTCTCCGCGGCCGCAAACGCCGGACCGCCCACCTGGGTGAGGATCGCGCCAGCCTCTGCTTCACGCCGTTGCTCAAGGAGCCAGCGCGGGCTTTCCGGCAGGCGCACCAGCAGCAACGCGAAGAGCACCGCCGGCACCACCCCCGTGGCGAACATCCAGCGCCAGCCGGTGCTGATGAGCCAGGCCTGGTCTCCCTGCCGGGCGATGTGATAGTTGATGAAGGAGGTTGCCGCGATGCCGCCGACAATCGCGATCTGGTTGACCGCCACCATCCGCCCACGGATCCGGGCCGGGGTGATCTCGGCGATGTACATGGGCGTCGAGATGGAGGCGATGCCGATGCCGACGCCCCCCAAGAACCGGAAGAGAATGAAGGTCTGGATATCGTCGGGCAGCGCCGTGCCGATCGCCGAGGCGAGGAACATGACCGCCGCCAGGAACATGGCGATCTTGCGCCCGAAACGGTCCGACACCGGCCCGACGAGCAGCACCCCCGCCGCGCAGCCGATCAGCACGCAGCCGGAGGTCCAGCCCTTCATGAAATCGCCCAGGCCGAAGCGCGCCGTGAGCGGTTCAATCGCGCCGGAAATCACCCCGGTGTCGTAGCCAAACAGCAGGCCGCCGAGCGTGGCGACCAGGCAGACCGGGACCAGGTAGGAAAGGTTCGTCTGCTCGTTCCCCACCGCCCCGGTTTTTGCACTTTGGCCCTGGGTGATCATGTCAGCCTTGGTGGCTTTCCCGGATGGCCTTGAACATGGCCTCCACATTCTCCACCGGCGTGTTGCCCTGGATGTTGTGGATGGCATCGAACACAAAGCCCCCGTCCTGATTAAAAATGGCGATCCGTTCACGGACTTCCTGATAGACCTGCTCCGGCGTGCCAAAAGCCATCGTCTGCTGCGTGTCCACGCCCCCGCCCCAGAACACCAGATCCTTCCCGAACTCCCGCTTCAACCGCACCGGGTCCATCTCCGCCGCCGAGCATTGCACCGGGTTGAGCACATCAAACCCGGCCTTGATGAAGTCCGGCAGGAGCTGATAGACCGAGCCGCACGAGTGGATGAACGTCTTCCAGTTCGAGCGCCGGTGGATGAGGTCGTTGAGCTGCCGGTGAAATGGCTGGAACAGGTCGCGGTACGCCGCCCCCGAGATGAACGGGCCGCGCTGCGTGCCGAAGTCGGTCCCGGTGAGCAACGCCACCTGCGCCGTGTCACCGAAGAGGTCCATCAGGGTGTTAAGGTTTTGCAGCGCGTACTCGCACTGCTTCTCGAACACCTTCCAGACATACTCCCGGCGGATTTTGGTGGAGACGTACCACTCCGTGATGTCCCGGATGCCCTTGGGATGCTTCAGGAAGGGGGCAGGCACCAGCGCGATGTCGCCAAAGGCCGACCCGGGGATGATGAGGATGGAGCCGCACTCCTGCCGCTCCTCCAGCCAGCGCTTCTTGTCACGGAAATGGGCGAGGTCTGCCTCGCTCAGCAGGCCGAACTCCTCCAGGTTGTCGGCCGGGTCCAGCTTGTCCTCGTCCAGCGGCTCCTGGCGGATGATGGTGTCGAAGAAATAGCCACCTGCCGGCATGTAGGCGCTGGGGGGCACGCTGGTGTCGCCCTCCGGGTACATCAGCCAGCCCCCGTCCGGGGCCGGGGTGACGTTGAAGGTGCCAGGCACCAGGCAGGGCGTGCCGTCGGGCATCGTGAACGGCTTCCAATCCTTCTGTTCGGTCCCAAATATGGATTTGCGCGGCAGCACCCCCACCACATCGATCCCCAGCGCGGCGCGCAGCTCGTCATCGATCTCCCCCAGCATCTGGTACGGCTCGTTGACTTTGACGCGGTAGTTCGGATCGCCCAGCACCCGCTGGCGCAGCCGGTGGACGATGGAGACATTGATGCCCGTCACGAACGTCGCCCCGAAATCCACGCAGACCCGGTCCGGCTGGCGGTGGTCAAGGGCGCATTGGAGCCGCTCACGGCTCGTCAGGGTCGGTGCCATAAGGTTTTGGTTTTCCGGGGATTCGTATTGTTGGCCGGGATTATGAACGGAAGCGTTCGGTCTGGCAATACCCCCGCTCAGAATTTTCCGGGCTTGGCTATCAGCTATTGGCTATCCGGTCACTGCTTGTTGGCGCGCCAGAGCAGGACGGCACCAACGGCTTGAAAGAGGAAATTCGGCAGCCAGACGATCAGATGAGGAGCAAGGTCGGCCCGGGTCTCCAGGGTGACCGCGAGGATGTAGAAGCTGTAATAGACCAGCACCAGGAACAGGGCGATGGCCACCCCGATGCTCGTCTCCCGGCGGTGCGCCCGTATCCCCAGGGGGATCCCCACCAGGGTGAAACCCAGGCAGGCAAATGAAAATGCGACCTGCTGGTGCATTTGGACTTTGAGCGGCGAGGTCATGTCCCGCAGCGGGGCGCTTAACTCCTCCCGCTGAAGTTTCAAGGTGCCCGCATCCGCCAGGGGCACCGCCGGCGTGGAGCGCAGGAGATGTTCCAACCGGCGCTGTTCCTCGCGCAGTTGCAGAAAAGTCATCTCATTGATTTTCGGCTCGCGCACGGATCTTTCCGGCAGTTGCAGGGGGAGCAAAAATTCCCCCGGGATGATGTACGGCTGCAAATTGCCCCGATCCCATTGGGCCGCGCGGGCCTGAAAGAGCCGCAGGGAGGCGTTGGTGCCGCCGGGATCGCGCACCAATTCCCCGTGCACAGCTCGCAACGTGGATTCGGCCACCCCATCATTGTCCAGCTTGGTGATAAGGACATCCTCCAGGTAATCCCCCCGGATTTTTCCGATATAAATGATGTAATTCTTGATGTCCTTGACGAACCGGCCCTCGGTGAGCACGGCATCGGGCCGGGTGTTGGTCAGGTCGTAGAGCAGGTTTTTGTAAGCCCGGCGGCAGCGCGGGGCGATATCCATATTGATGGTGGCACAGAGCAGGCTGAACGCCAGGCTCAGGAGCAGGGCCGGGGTGACCAAGGCGAGCAGGCTGATGCCCCCGGCCCGGGCGGCGGTGAGTTCCTGGTCGGCGCTGAACCGTCCAAAAACCAGCAGCATGGCCGTGAGCATGCCCATGGGGAGGGCAAAAACCAGAACGTAAGGCAGGAGCAGGCCGATGGCGGTGAACACCAGTCCCAGCGAGGCCTGATCATTGAACAGCAGCGCGAACACCTCCCGGATGATGTTACCCAGCAGGAGGACAAACGTGAAGACCGCGACCGTCATCATCAGGTTCGCCAGGATTTGGCGTGTCAGATAGAGGTGCAATGTTTTCACAGGCGCTTAGTTTTCGGTCCCCGTCGGCACAGTCAAGGCAATTGCATGGCCAACCCCAGCCAACCGAAACGTCCCCTCTGCCGACTGGCACAATCTGTGAATAGTAAGAACCGACCCCAGGGGTCGGTTCTTACTATTCACATATAAATCGAATTGAATATTTTGTTTAGACATTCGAATAATGTGTTTGGAATGACCCTTTCGGTCGGGCCGGATGCCGTTTTTGAACACACTCCTGCCACTTTCAACAGCCGGTACCTCCTCCCGCATGTGGCACGGCAACAACCATCTCGGACCACCCCGCGCGTCTTTGGGATCCGGCCTTGGCTGCGGCAGGACTTGCATTTTCGCCGGAGAAAATCCAAGTTGTGGGGGTACCCGTTGGGTGCCTGCCTTGCGGCGGTCTGAATGACCTCCGAATGCAAAACACGGGTACTGCGTGAAGCTGGAAAACATGAACGAACACGGATCTGGTTCCGGGGCGGTATTTACATTGCAAGACACTTGCAATGAAGGGCTTATAGTTCCAAGTCCGGGCCTGACGCTGGCCGCGAAGAGCCCGGAGGAATGGCCCTGGTTCTGTCTGTTCACAAAGCAGTTGCAGGAATCCTTTGCCAAAATGCAATTGCAGCGGCAGGGGGTGGAGGTCTTCCTGCCGTTGCTCAAAAGCAAACGCCCGCGCCGGGGACAGGTGCATTGGGCGGTGGGTCCCATGTTCCCGCGTTATGTCTTTGTGCGGCCCACGGATTTTGATGTGCTCCCGAGGATACGATCCACTCTGGGCGTGGTGAAGGTGGTCTCCTTTGGGGGCAAGGCGGCTCCGGTCCCGCTGGAGGTCATCCAGGCCATCCAGGCCCGGTGCGGCGAGGCCAATGTGGTGGAATTGGAGGAACGGGATTATACCCACGGTGACCGCGTGAAAATCATCGGCGGACCGTACCAGGGGATGAGCGCGCTGTTTGACCGCCAGACCAGCCAGACGCAACGTGTGGCGATCCTGTTGGAAATGATGTCCACTGTGGCCCAGGTGATTGTGGAGCGGAAGTTCTTGGAGCCGGATGAGGAGGCGTGAAGGGGTTGTTTGACCCGGTTTTCGTCTTAATTGCGTGACTGTCACGTTATAGCGTCGTTCAAAAAACCTTTTCAACAACCCTCCGTCGGTGAACCGCTCATTGGCCTCAGGGCCGGTTTGCGGGAACGGGGCGGATGGCGGGCATGGGCGGATCCGCCATGTCGGCGCCGAGGTGAAAGCCGGTGTGTGGCGGCTGGTTGTAGCTGACGTTTTGCCAGGCGACGCCCAGCCGGTAAATCGGATCATGCATCAGGGTGTGAAGGCGGCGCTGCGTCGGCAGGGTGGTGGAGAATATCCGCAACTCCCGGTTGTCCGCAGTGCGCAGGATCAGTTCCTCCCGCCAATCACCCAGCAGATCCGCCGAAAGACAGGGGTTGGCTTTTGTCCCGTTGTTGCGGACGCAGTTGTGATCCCCGCCGTTGAACAGGCGCGTGGCGCGGCCTTGCACCCAGTCCCATTTGTCAATGGTGCTGCCATCCAGCAGTTCGCGCAGCTCATCGCCATCCCACCAGATGCCGGCGTTGCAGGAGCGGGGGCGGGCGTCGGAGATGACTTCCCCCCGGGCATTCCACAGCCCGCGCAGACCCTCGCCAGCGGCCCACATTTCGCTGCCGGGATGGCGGGGGTCAATGTCAATGGCGATACCGCGGCCGACATCCGGGGAGGGTTTGCTCCAGAGGATTTTACCCGTGGCGGCGTCATGCAGTTCGGCCCCATGGGGGTGCCGGGGCTTTTCGTGAATGGCAAAGACCTCCAGACCCGGGCGGATGGGATCGTGATCGGCCAGATGCATGGCGTCGCCGTGGCCGAGGCCGGTGGTGTAGAGGCCCTGGCCGTTGTCATCAATGGCGCAGGCGCCATAGAGGATCTCATCACGCCCGTCGCCATCCACGTCGCCCACGCTGAGGTTGTGATTGCCCTGGCCGCGATAGACGCGGTTGGCTTCCGGGCCGGTTTCGGTGTCAAAGGTCCAGACGTTGGTGAGCTGGCCACCGCGCCAGTTCCAGGCGGCGAGGACCGTGCGGGTGTAGTACCCACGGCACATCACCAGGCTGGGGCGTTCGCCATCCAGGTAAGCGACACAGGCGAGGAAGCGATCCACGCGGTTGCCGGTCGTGTCACCCCAGGCGTCCACCTCACCGCGCGGGGGCAGGTAGCCGGTGGTGGCCAGCGCGCGGCCGGTGCGGCCCTCGAAAACCGTCAGGAATTCCGGCCCCGCCAGCACATTGCCGCGCGGGCCTCGGTGATCGGCGTCGCGATTTCCGATGACCCGGCCCGTGCCATCCAGGGTGCCATCAGCCGTTTTCATGGCCACCTCGGCGCGTCCGTCCCCGTCGAAATCATACACCATGAATTGGGTGTAATGGGCGCCTTCGCGAATGTTCCGGCCCAGGTGGATGAGCCAGAGGCGGGTGCCGTCGAGCTTGTAAGCCTCAAAAATGGGCGGGTCGGTGGGCCCCGCCTGGGAGTTGTCACGCCCGCGACCGGTCTGGTGCAGGACGATCTCATATTCTCCGTCGCCGTCCAGATCGCCGACCGAGGCATCATTGGGCGTGTAACCGGGCGGGGTTTGGAGCGGGATGGAGAGATAGGGGATCGGGACCGCGCCGGGGCGGACGGTGAACGGTTGGCTGGCTGGGCCTTCCTGTCCGGCCAGGAGGGGGCGGACGAAATAGGTGAGCGGGACATTTGTGGGGGCGTTTTGATCAACCCAATTCGAAACGGGGTGGATGGGCTGCGCATTGAGCTTCTGCGCGGGGGCGTCGCCGGGGGCGCGATAGAGATTGAAGGCCAGTGCGGCGGGATCAGTGCCCAGGATGCGCCAACTGACAAAGACCGTGTTGGTGGCCGAGCGCAGGGCGACGACACCCCGGCCCAGGTTTTCCATCTGCCGCAGCGGGGCGGCGTGGGTGGCCAAAGCCAATCCAAGCAGAACAAGCACCGGCAGGGTGGCGGCGCGAAAAAGTCGGGTGGTGTTCATGACTATCCGTCATTCATCGGAATGACCGGCTCAGGCTAGCCGAGCGACGCCGCCAAAAACAGCAGAAACGTCACCCCAAGCCCCCCCAGTCCGACTCGTCCCACCAGTCCGACTCCCCTGCCGGCTCACCACCGTTGGCCAGCGCTTATCTGGCCAGCCGGAAGAAGGTGTTGCTCGTTGGCGGCCCCAGCAGAATCTCATAGGTGCCACCCACAACCCGCGCGGCATTGGTCACCCTCACCCAGTTCGTGGCCATCAGGTCCGGGCTCTGTTGCAGCCCAAACCCGGCAAAGTTGGTCGGCCAGGCGAAGGCCAGCACGTTGCGCTGCGGCGCGGCCAGGGTGAGTTGCGGCGCGAGCACGAAATTCGCCACCAGCGAGCGGTTCACGTGGTTGGTGAACTGATAGGTGGATGTGGTGCTGACCTGCACGCCATTGTCGGTCCAGCTCACAAAGGCAAACCCGGCGGCGGGGGCGGCGGTGACCGTCGCCGTGGTTCCGTTGGTGTACCAGCCCTGGCCCTCAGTGGTGCCACCGGTCACCGGCCGGGCGCTGGTGTCCACCGTGCTATGCGGCGGCAGCACCACCCCGGGTTCCGTGACGGCGAAAGCATAGGTCTTGGAGATCACCGGATTGTTCGTGTCCGAGGCCTGCACGGTGAGGAAAAAGATGCCCGTGGTTGTCGGGGTGCCGGATATTTCGCCCGTGCCCTCGTCAAATATCATCCCCTCCGGCAGGGCGCCGGCGGTGGTGGCGGTGAAGGGGGCGTTGCCGGCAATGATGACCGTTCGCTTCGTGTAAGGCGCCCCGAGTTCACCATCCTCAAGCTGGTCGATGAGCCCGATCGGCGCGTCCACATCGAACGCGGACATCTGCGCGCCAACGTAGGCGCCGACAATGACGGTGTTGGTGTACTCGTTCACGCCGTGAATCCCGTCCGGCCCGACCCGGTCGGCCAGGGCCTCGCCGGTTTCCTCGTCGATGGGACCGACGTATTTGTAGAACTCGTACCGGCGGGTGATGATCTCATCCCCTCCGGGCAGATCCTGGGCCGCCCCGACCAGTTCCCCATTCGCTCCGCCGTCGGCCTTGTGGCAATCGGTTTGCAGAAGCTGCCATTCCACCTCCACCTCGTCCGGCTCCCCGTTGCGCCAATCCGCTTCTTCCGGGTAATCAGGGTCTGGCGACACCAGATCCCGCAGTTTCACCTCGCTGTTGTTGTGGCTCACCGTGACGATTTCCTTGACCCAGGAAGCCGGACCGAACTCCCACACCGGCGGGGCGGGCGGGGGCGGCGGGGCGATGACCGCCTGCACCTGGGCGGGGGCCGCCGCCACCGGGGGCACATAGGTGAAAACCGGCGTGGCGATGTTCACCGCGCCGCCATGGATCAGCAAACCGTTCCCGTCATCCACCAGCCAGTTGTATTTGATCCCCGTGGGCGTGCCCCGATACCCCACGCCAAAGTGTTCGCCGCCGAAGTTCACCGATGGGTCGGTGAACTGGTGCCCCTGAGTCGGCGCGATCGGTCCCGCGGGCACCGCCGTGTAAGCCGACCAAACCCCGTTGGTGCGGATGGACCCGTACCGGACAAACACTTTCGGGTGGAGCGGGTCCGTGTGGTCTTCCGTGATCCGCGGCGTGCCGTAGTGGTTCCAGTTGTAGGTGTAGGTGATGTCCGTGCTGTGAACGTCATCCAGTTCAATCTCAAAACCGTGCGCGGGCACCCCGGTGTCGTTGACGGTGTCAAAGTTGTTGATCGTGCCGTAGGCGATGCTGGCGCGGGCCGCCCCGGGATTCGGCACCAGAACCAAAAGCGCCCAAAGGCTCAGGCAGGACAAACCGCGTGAAATGACTGGCGACCAGCGGACACGTTGACCCTCACCCGAAGGGTGGGCCTTGGATAAATGGTTCATGAAAAGGCAATCTCAGGTTTTATGGCAAAACCGGCACGGCGCTTTCGCTGTCGCGGCACGGCCGCGACTTTTGGTCTTTGCCACAATTCCAATATACCCCTTCCTCCGCGTTTGTCGTTTCAAAACTTGCCCGGGGTTTCCCCCCCTCACCCTCCCATGGTGGGAAAGGTCCCCCACCGCTGGCGGTAGGCGGTGGATCTGACACAAAGCTCACGACGCAGCAGCCACCAACTGGCGCCCACGACCATCGGCAGCGCCCCGGCCAGCCAGAACACCTCCACCCGGTCGATCCACAGCGTGGTGGTGGTCATGCTCATGGTCCCCCCCACGATGATCACCATGAATCCGCTCAGGCTGAGCCCCAGGCGGACCAGCAGCCACACGGCCAGGGAACCGGCCATGCAGAAGACCATGCACATGCGGAGGGACTGGCCCAGTTGGCTGAAATCCTGGCACGCCGCCGCCAGGCCGACCTGGAACCCCAGCAGCAACAGCATCGGCACCCCCGCCGCCGATAACAGCAGCACCGCCAGCCCGCCGGGCCGGATCGGCAACACCCTCATGCTCCGCAGGGATCCGATCCACGACCCCACCAAGATCACCGCCACAAACCAGTACCCGAACTGCACCGCGCCCATGAACTTCACCATCGTGGTGCCGCGCGCAGGGAGGGCGTCCGCCCGCCAGGGAATGCCGAACAACCACCCCATCCCCATGATCGCCACCACCATCATCGTGCAGAAATGGCCCGAGGTTTTCAAAAGGGTCACCCCGAACAACGGCAGCCCGCTCCATCCCCCGCCCACGGGCGCCGCCTCCTTTGGTCTCCCGCTGCTGCCCTTAGCGGCCGTCCCGTGCAACCGGCTCACCACCATTGTTTCCGCCCACCAGCCGCTGCCCACACTCACCGCGAGACCCGCCACCGTCACCACATCCAGGTAGGGCCACCACTGGGGATGGCGCAGGTACCAGGTGGGCAGGAACATCATGCCCGCGATGCCCAGCCCCCACAGCCCGCCCAGCACACCCGCCAGGATATTCCGGCCCAACCCATCCACCGGCGGGGTCGGCATGTGGATCAGCACGGCGAACATGACGCCGATGAAGGCGGCGGCCAGCAGCGTGAGCCGCAGGAAATGCAGGCCCGGCACCACCTGGTTCATGCCCGTCAGCGTGACCAGCAGCCAAACCAGGAGCGAAGTGGCGAAAACCAGCGCGCCTGGCAGCGCCACCGCCACCCACCACCAGGCCCACCCAAGCTGCCGGCGGCTCAGGGGCAGCGCCAGCAGCGCGCGCACCGGCTGGCGCATCACTTCGAAGGAGAGCAGATAGGGCCCCAGGAACGCCGAGCCGATGATCACCGTGGCGAAACGCGCCTGGGTGAGCAGCAGGAACGCGGTGACCAGTTGCAAAAGCGCCAGCGGCAGCCAGACCCAGCGCCACCGGTGCAGGTAATTCAGGATGACCTCTTTCATGGGTGCCTCAATTCTTCATCAGGGCCAGGAACAGCTCCTCCAGCGTCATCGGCGTCTCCGCGATCTGCCGGGCGCCCCGCCCCTCCAGCCATTGCCGCCAGCCCGGCTCCAGGGCCACCAGCGCCCGGCACCGGCCCGGCTCCTGGCTCACCAGGCGGAATCCCTGGCGAGCCGACCACACGAACGGCTCCGGCGTCTCAAAATCCACCAGCCGGTGCTGGTCCACCACGGCATCCATGCGCCCTTCCAGCAGCAGCTTGCCCTCCTTGATCATCCCCACATGGTCCCCGAACCGTTCAATGTCGGCGAGATTGTGTGACGAGAGCAGCACCGTCCGCTGCTCCGCCTGCACCACCGCGAGCAGCTCCGTGTAGAGCTGCTGTCGCGAGAGCGCGTCCAGCCCCACCGTCGGCTCATCCAGCACGATCAGATCCGGCTGCCGGGAAAGCGCCAGCACCAGGCTCAGCTTGGTGCGCGCCCCGAAGGAGAGCGTGGCGATCTTGTCCTCGGCGCCCATGCGGAACTCCGTCAGCAGCCGGTCGCACCGGGCCTGGTCCCAGTCCGGGTAGAAGCCGCGCACAAACTGCACCGCGCGCCCCACCTTGCCCCAGGACGCATAATTCAGCTCCGGGCTCACATAGGCCAGGCGGCGTTTGATCTCCACCTCCTGGTGGACGGGATCCATCCCCAGCAGGCGCATCTGGCCCGCGTCGGGCGCCCCCATGCCCAGCAGCAGGTCAATGGTGGTCGATTTGCCCGCGCCATTGGGGCCGATCAGACCGTAGATGGCACCCCGGGGCACGGTGAGGCTGAGGGGGCCGAGGTGAAAACCCGGGAAATGTTTCTCCAGGTTGCGGACTTCGATGGCCGGTGTGTTCATAGGTCGCTCACTTTTGGATGTCTGCCCAAGCTTGTTCCAGCAGGCGTTTGATCTCGGGTTCTTTCAGCCCCGCCTCCAGCGCCTCGCGGAGACCGGCCTGGAAATGTTCCCGGGCCAGTTCCAGTTTGGCCTGGCGGCTGCGGTCCCCCCCCTCCTCGGACACGAAAGTGCCGAGGCCCTGGCGGCTGTAGATGATGCCCTCGCGCTCCAGCTCCTCATACGCGCGTTTGACCGTGATGAGGCTCACGAGCAAATCCTCCGCCAGCAGGCGGAAGGAAGGCAGGGCGGTCCCCGGCGTCAGCCGCCCTTCGGAGATCGCGCGCTTGAAGCCGTTGACAATCTGCTGGTACAGCGGCCCGGCCCCCGCCGGGGAGATCGGGCCGATCATCAACAATATGCGCGAAGCCGTCATATAAATACTGTATATATTATATATACACAGAATGTCAAGCCCCTTCCCGCCGAATGCCGCACCAGACGACTCATAAGTGAATAGTAGGAACCGACCCCGGGGGTCGGTTCCTACTATTCACTTATTCCTACCGGTAGGTATATAAGGGTTTTTCCAGGGTTGCCAATGACTGCGGTTATTGGCTAGGGTGGGGTTTGCTAATTATGGCTACCGTGGCAGAACAATTGCGCAGCGCGCGTGAGGCGCGGAAAATGACCCCGAACCAGGTGGCCGAGTACACCAAGGTTCGGACCGATCACGTGCTGGCCATGGAGAATGGCAATTACGACGTCTTCATGGCCCCGGTGTTCATCCGGGGTTTCGTGCGCTCCTATGCCACCATGCTCAAGTTGGATGTGCCGGCCGTGATGGCCACGCTGGACACCGAATTGAAGCAGACCCAGAAGTTTCGCGATCCCCCCGCGCTGACGCCCCCGGCGGGCGGGGTGCTCGATTGGATCATGCTCCAGCTTTCCAAGGTGAACCTGATGGTGGTGCTGCCCTTGCTGGTGATTTCGTTGCTGGTCTGGCTGAGTGTGTACGGGTACCAGGCCTGGCGTCGGCACAAGACGGCGGATCCCCTCGTCAACCTGGGGCCCGGTCTGTATCAGGCCAAGCCCGGACTTTCCGCCGTGTATCTGCCGGTGCCCACACCCACCAATCCGCCCGGTGCCGCCACCCGGCCATGAGTCGGCCACCACCCCAAAACCACCGTTGCTTGCCGCGCTTTTCCCATGTCTGAAGCCCCCTCCCTCTCCGCTCCCCCGGCGCTGCGCGTCGGTCTGATCTCCCTTGGCTGCGCCAAAAACCTGGTGGATGCCGAGATCATGCTGGGCACCATGATGAAGGCCGGGGTGTCCATCACCAACGACCCCTCGGAGGCGGAGGTGGTGATTGTGAACACCTGCTCGTTCATTGACGCCGCCCAGGAGGAGAGTGTGGATACGATCCTGGAATCCGACGAGGTGCGGCGGCAGACGCATCCCGGCCAGGCGCTGATCGTATCCGGCTGCCTGCCGCAACGGTTCCGCGATGATTTGCCGAAGCTGCTGCCGGAGGTGGATGCCTTCATGGGCATCGACCAGGTGGCGGGGGTGATGGACGTGATCACCGAGGCGCTCAAACGCCGGGCCGCCCGGCTGGAGCGCACCCGGGGCAAGCCGGACGCCCGCCGGGCGGCCCGGGAAGTGCGGCAGCGGCTGGTCGAACTGGAACAGATCCGGCCCACCGAGGCCGGCCAGGAGGCCGATTCGCTGAAGGGCACCGAAAAACACAATCGCACCCGCACGATGGTGGCCCCGAAAGCCGAGCCGAAGGGCGCGTTTGTGGATGTGAACCTGCGGCCCAATTTCATCCCGGATTTCGGCACGCCCCGGTTCCGCCTGACGCCCCGGCACCTGGCGTATGTGAAGATCGCCGAGGGGTGCAACCACCCGTGCAGCTTCTGCATCATCCCGCGCATGCGCGGCACCCACCGGAGCCGCAGCCAGACGGACGTGGTGCGCGAGGCCCGGCAACTGGTGGCGGACGGCGTGCGCGAGCTGAATCTGATCTCCCAGGATTCCACCTATTACGGGCTGGATTTGCGGCCGAAGCACAGCCGGGCCATCGCCTCCCCGGAACGTTTTTCGGCCGCGGCGAAAGCGGTGGGGCCGGAGGGAACCACCCTGTGTACCCTGCTGCGGGAGCTGAACGCGCTGCCGGGGGATTTCTGGGTGCGCCTGCTCTACACCCACCCGGCGCACTGGACGGACGAACTGATCGAGACCCTGGCCGAGTGCCGCAAGGTGGCGCGGTATGTGGATATCCCGCTGCAGCACATCCACCCGCTGATGCTGGAGCGGATGCGCCGGGAAACCTCGGCCCAACACATTATTGACCTGCTGGGGCGCATCCGTCGCGGCATCCCCGGGATTGCCCTGCGCACCACCTTCATCGTCGGTTTCCCGGGGGAGACCGAGGCCTGTTTTGAACGGCTGCTGGAGTTCATCCGCGAGACCCGGTTCGAGCGCCTGGGGGTGTTCACCTACTCGCCGGAGGCCGGCACGCGCGCGGCGGGCATGGCCGGCCAGATCCCGGACGCGGAGAAACAGCGGCGGCGGGATGTGGCCATGGCCGCCCAACACGCCATCGCCCGGGAACTTTCGGCGGCAGCAGTGGGGCGCACGCTGCGGGTGCTGTTGGAGAAGGAGGCGAGCGGCAAGGATTTGCGGCAGGCGCGGGTGGCCTCGTGGGAGCACGGCTTCATCCGGGAGACGGAGCCGGAGGAGGCGCTGAAGGGGAGGTTCCTGGTGGCCCGCGGCGCGGCCGACGCGCCGGACATTGATGGACGGATTTATGTGCGGCTCTCGCCCCACCGTGGCAAAAGCGGCGCGGCGGGTGCCGGGCGGGGCGCCAAAGCCCGGGAAGACGGATTGGCGGTGGGCGAGTTCGCCGAGGTGAAAATCATCGGGCACACGGATTACGATCTGATCGCGGAGCCGGCCGACCGGGGATCAAAGTGAGGCATTGCCAAGGGCTGGCCGACCAGTGCAGAATGCCGGGCGTCTGATGAACCAACAACCACCAGCGATGCGCCACCCTGTTTTGACCGCATGAATCTGCCCAACAAGCTGACCATCCTGAGGTTTTTTCTCACCGGGCTGTTCCTGGCGGTGATCTTTTCCGGCGTCCGCTTCCATGAATCCATCGCGCTGGTGCTCTTTGCCATGGCGGGAATCACGGACCATCTGGACGGGCGTATCGCCCGCTCGCGCAACCTCATCACCAATTTCGGCAAACTGATGGATCCCCTGGCGGACAAGATCATGACCTGCTCGGCGTTCATCGCCTTCGTGGGTCTGCACCTCGTGCCCGCGTGGATGGTGGTGGTCATTGTGGCGCGGGAGCTGGCCATCACCGGCCTGCGGACCCTGGCCGCCTCCAAGAACCTGATCCTGGCGGCGGAGCGGTTTGGCAAGCACAAGACGGTGTCGCAGATTGTCGCGATCCTGGCGATCCTGGTGTTTTTGAGCTTCCGCGAATGGGGCTCGCCGGGGGTGGCGGTGTTTGGGACCGAAGTGGCGGGCCACCCGTGGATCTTCTGGCTGGCGAAGTTTTCCATGTGGGTGGCGGTGGTATTGACCATTTATTCCGGCTGCGCCTACCTGTGGCGCAACCGGGAGGTTTACCTCTCGGACATGTGAAAAGGCTGATCCTCTGGGTGGCGCAAGGGATGGGCAGCGGCCGGGCGCCGTTTGCCCCGGGCACCTTTGGCTCCCTGACCGGCGTGGCGTTCTTTGTGTTCCTGGTGGCCACGGGGCAGCCCCTGGTTTACCTCCTCGGCACCCTGGCGGGGGTGGCGGCCTCCGTCTGGTTCTGCGGCGAGGCGGAGAAAATCCTGGGCCAGACCGATCCGGGCTCCGTGGTGCTGGATGAGATCATCGCGATGCCGATCAGCTTTGGCGGATGGGTGCTGCACCACTGGCTCGTACGGGGCGGTTTGCCGGAGCCGGGCTGGTTTTTCACCGGGCCCGCGCTCGGGTACTCCGTGGCGGTGTTCGTGCTCTTCCGCATCCTGGATATCGCCAAGCCCTGGCCCATCGAACCCCTGCAACGCCTCCCGGGCGGGTGGGGGGTGACGGCGGATGACGTGGCGGCGGCCCTGGTGGTGGCGGTGATCTCCTTCTTTTTCCCGGTGTGAGCGGTCACAAAAGACCCTCGCCATTTTCCGGCTTCCGACCTAGTGTGTGGAAAATGGACACAGGTATGCCAACAACCCCATTACTGCGGATGGAAGCGGTCTCCAAGAGCTATGTGGCCACGGAGGGCGGACCGCGTCTGCCGGTGCTGCGGGAGGTGAGCCTGGAACTCGGGGCCGGGGAGACGGTGGCCATCGTCGGCCCCTCCGGCTCGGGCAAGAGCACGCTGCTGAACCTCATGGGCACGCTCGATCAGCCGGACGCCGGGCGGATCTGGCTCGGGGGGCGGGAACTCAGCGGGCTGAACGAGGAGGAGCTGGCGGCGGTCCGCAACCGGCAGGTCGGCTTCATCTTCCAGTTCCATTATCTTTTGCCCCAATGCACCCTGCTGGAAAACGTGCTGGTGCCCACCCTGGCGGGGGGCGACCCGGCCCTCCGCCAGGCGGCTCCGGACCGCGCGCGGAAACTGCTCGCACGCGTCGGTCTCGGGGAGCGGATGGGCCATCGGCCCGGCCAGCTCTCCGGCGGGGAACGCCAGCGGGCCGCCGTCGTGCGCGCCCTCATCAACCGCCCGGGACTGCTGCTGGCGGATGAGCCGACCGGCGCGCTGGACCGCGCCGCGGCGGGCGAAATGGCGCGGCTGCTGCTCGATCTGAACCGCGAGGAACGCGTGACGCTGGTGGTGGTGACCCACGCCCTGGACCTGGCCCGCCAAATGGGCCGCGTGCTGGAACTGCGGGATGGCCGACTGACCCCGGTATGAGACCTTTCTGGCCAGGAGCGGTGGCGTTGTGGTTGGCGGCCGTCCCGGCAGGCACACCGCAGGACCAGCCGGCGGGGCTGGATGAGCTGGTGCGGATGGGGACGCAGTTGCTGGAGGAGAACCTGGATGAATCCCTGCTGCAGGCCCTGGGGGAAGTGGATTTGGAGCAGGCGCAGGCCTTTTTTGAGCAGTTTGATCAAAAGCTGCAGGGCCAACAGGTGCTTGATCTGGTCCGCTTGAAAATGACCGCCCAGACCCTCCTACCGGTGTTGGCGGCGCACGATGAAACCGCGCCCTTCGCGGATTGGCTGCGCACCCGGATGGATTACCTGGAGGCCGCCGAACAGCTCCAGAAGGAGCAGCCCAAGCCGCCCAAACCGCCGCCGGGCAAAGTCGCTCCGCCGCCCCCCAACCCCACCCCGGCCCAGGAGCAGAAGGTGTGGCACCGGATGGTGGAAAAGCGGCCCCTGCCCCAGGGGGCGGACCGGCTGGCCCCCACGCTGAAGCCGCTGTTCACCGCGCAGGGGGTGCCCGCCGAGTTGGTCTGGCTGGCGGAGGTGGAGTCCTCGTTCAACCCGCGTGCCCGCAGCCCGGTGGGGGCGGCCGGGCTGTTTCAACTGATGCCGGCCACCGCCAAATCCCTGGGCCTCTCCACCTGGCCGTTTGACGAGCGGCTCAACGCGGAGAAATCCGCCACAGCGGCGGCGCGCTACCTGAAATACCTGCACGGGCGCTTCAAGGATTGGAAGCTCGCGCTGGCCGCCTACAACGTCGGTGAGGGCCGACTGCGATCCCTGCTGGCAAAGACCAAAAACAGAACGTTTGAGGGCGTGTCAGCGGCTTTGCCCGCCGAGACCCAGATGTACGTGCCCAAGATCGAGGCCACCCTGCAATTGCGCGAGAGCGTGACCCTGGCGCAACTGGACAAACGCTGAACCATCCGCATTTCCCCAAGCCATCCGAACATCCAACCCGCCACCCGACAAAACAAGCGATCGAAACCCCAAACCCGGTGGGACGAACCTCCCGGTGAGCCGTCCCTGTCTTCAAATCCGCATTCGTCAGCCCCCATTTCCGGCCTACGAAGCTGCGAATGGGTTCAACAACTTCACTCCCGTGTGCGCCACGTCGGTGACGTTGCGAGTCACAAAGGTCAAGTCATGGGCCAACGCCGTCGCTGCCAGCAGACCGTCCACAGTCGAGATTGGGCG
>CAIYYI010000608.1 GCA_903930345.1 uncultured Verrucomicrobiota bacterium | reverse complement strand
CGCCGGCCACCGCCGGCCGGACTGGCGGGGCGGCCGCGGCCGCCTCCCGCACCGGCGCGGGAGCCCCCGCGAAGGCGGGCGAGGCAGTGGTCGCCTCCGGATCCTCGTCGCGGCCCGCGTAGCGGCGGAGCATCGCCTGGCGGCGATCCCGCTGGGCCAGGACTTTTTTATCCCCCACGATCTCGCGCCAGGTGCCGTGCGCGGGGGTGTTGAGATCAATCCAGGCGGCGAGCCGCTGCCAGGCCTCCGGCTCCAGCACCACGCCGTGGTGCCCCGGGCGCAGCACCTGGAAGAGCCGGGTGGTGTCCGCGTGGTATTCCGCCGGGGTCAGCAGATGCATGTCGCTCTCGATCGTGGGGCCGCGCACGTAGGCGCGCAGCGCGAGGTAGGCGGGGGAGAACTGGGTGCCCTGGTTGTAGGTGGCGTCCCCTGCCTGCGGGTGCACCGGCGGCAGCGGGCGGAAGTCCGCCAGGACGTCGCCGCCGGGCTGCGGCTGGCCGTTGTGGCAGCCCACGCAGTGCCGATCCAGCACCGGCTGCACCTCCCGCAGAAAGGAAAACCCGCGCTCCGGACCGTACCACGGGGCGATGGCAGCCGGGGCCTTGCCGAGCGCCAGGGTCGGGACCGAGGCCAGCGGCGTGGCGTTCTGCCGGTCATGGCAGCCGACGCACGAGAGGGTCTCCCCCGGCATGGCGGTCATCCAGCTCCGCATGAGCTGCAGCGCCTGGCCCTCGCCATCCAGCGGCTGCACCGAGATCGGGGTATTGGCGGGGACCCGAAAGAAGGCGGAGCCATCCGCCTCGACCGGCACCGTGCCGAGGATGCGCTTGATATCCCAGGGGCCATCCAGGCCCACCCGGTTGATCTGCCCGCCCATGCCGTGGTAGGCGAAGTGATAGGTGAACACCCGGAGCTGGCGGACCGTGCCGCGCGGCACCCCGGCTAAACCCGGTCCGGCATAGACATCCTGCAGATAGACCAGCGCCTCTTTTTGCCCCGGCTGCGTCTTGTCCGGGATCACCGGGGGGCGCGTCTGCGGGCGCAGCGGGACCGGCTCCAGCAGGGCGCCTTCCTCGCCTTCGCGGATGAGGGTGAGGTTGTCGAACACATCCGCCAGGTAAATCCCCCAGCGGGCGCGCGCGTTGAGCTTGGCGGAGACGAGGAAATACTTCTCGCTCAGCGGCCAGGGGTGCAGGAACTTCGGCCAGCTGCCGCCCACCAGGCCGTCGCGGATGACCGGCTCCACCGGCTGGCCGCGCCCCGGGATGCGCTGCACGACGCCATCCGCCTCGTGCCGGCCCCGGGCCGTGTCGAACAGCACCAGCTCCCCCATGCGCGGGACATCGTGGTGCCCGCCGACCACCGCCGCAAACCGGGTGGGCGCCCCGGGCACGGGGCGGGCGTAGAACATGGCGTTGGGCCAGTAGGAGCCGCTGCCGTAATGCTCCATCTGCCCGGTGCCGTCCGGGTTCATCTGGAAGAGGATCCGGGCCACAAAGTGCGGCAGGTCCGCGTACTCCCAGCGCAGGTAGAGCACCCGGCCATCCGGCATGACGGTGGGGCACCAGTTGTGCTCCTGCTCAAAGGTGAGCTGCCGGATCGCCCCGGTCTGGCGGTATAGCCGGTAGATGTTCGCCACATGGGAGGAGCCGGTGACGCACGGCACCCCGACAAACGGCGCCGTGCTGGTAAAGAGGATGTCGCCGTCCGGCAGGTAGCAAGCATCGTAGTTGTCCACGTCCCCGTCCGGTATCAGCGGCAGCGGGCGGGCGTCGCCCCCCTCCCCCAGCGGCAACTCGAACACCTGCCACCGGCCGTTGGTGCCGGGCATGGAAAACAGGAGGCGCCGGGCGTCAAAGTCCAGGTCCACATCCCCCACAAACCGGCCTTGCGGGGGCCGGAACAGCGTGGTCAGCCGGCCTTCCGGCCGCAGCGGGGAGAGCACCATCAGCTCGTTGTCATAGCCCTGGCGCGGCAGCGTGGAGTTGCTCTCCCAGTTGTTGGGCAGCCCCAGCTGCTTTTCCGACCGCCGGACCAGCAACAGCCGGTCAAAGTCCAGCAGCGGATTCTCCAGGAGCGCCGTGGTGCGGAGCCGGGCGCAATCCCCGGCCCACTGCTCCAGGGCGTCCGGGGCGGCGGGATCCTTCCGGCCCAGGGCCGCCTGCAAAGCCGCCTGCCGCTCCTCCAGGGCCGCCAGCTGGCGCAGGTAATCCTGCCCGTGCGGATACTGCGCGGAGCCGCCCGCCGCCAGATCCTCCAGGCCCAGGCGCAGGGCGGGCAGATTCGCCGCCGCCAGCCGCGTCGCCGCCGCCTGAAAACGATCCGCCTCCGCCGCCCCCAGGGTCAGCAGACCCGCCGCAGCACAAAAACAAGCCCAACCCAAACGATGCATTCCATTCCACATGCGTAGGAGAATGGACGAAAACAAACCCCTTTGCATTTAAAGTATCTTCAGGCGGCGCTTCGGGGGAGGTTGGACCGGCACCGCTGCGCCGTTTGACTGTCATCGGGCAAACCGTTTTTGACAGGATTGACAAGATGAACAGGATGATGACATTGACAACCGGCAGTCGCAAACGCCCCTCCCAACCTTTTCCCAATCCTGTCTTTCCTGTTCATCCTGCCTATCGAAACACGGCTTTCGCGCGGAGACGCAGAGGCGCGGAGGGAAAGGCAGACCAAATGAGGCTCAAAACCAGAAAGGGGCGAAAGGATTGGGAACCACTGGCAAACTTGCGCTGTGAACTGACCGGGGAACGTCAGGTTGAGGGTTATTAGTTGAGGGGGGACACGCGGCCTACAACGGGTCCGGACGGGGGTGGCGGCAGAAAGCGGTGGCAAGCCACGCGCAGTCCAAGACGCTGTCGCGAATCTGTGGCGGCCCGTCTGAATGCGGAGTGCGGATTTGAATACGGGGACGGCTCACCGGGAGGTTCGCCCCACCGGGGACGCGGGGCGGCCCAACTGAACGCGGATGGGGAAATGGCCGGATTGAGCGGCTGGGGCATGACTCAGAAGAATGGATCACCCTTTGCAAGACCGGGGTCTGCCGCAACCTTTTCAAGGTTGGTGAATGGGTTGGGGGCGTATCCCCAAGGTAGCCGCCAGGCGGCAACCTTGGGCTGGAGGCCGATGCCCCCTTGGGGCATTTGGGCTTGGGGGGACCGAAGGCGGTGGCAAGCCACAAAACTGAAATTGGGACAGATGAAATCAGGGACACGCGGCCTACACAAATGCGGATTGCGGATTTGAAGACGGGGACGGCTCAGCGGGATCCCGCAGAGCGGGACCACCGGCAACAGATTGGTGGGTGCTTTTTGCCTGGGGAGACCGGTCAGAATTTGGGTGTTCGATAATTCAGACCGAGGGGAAACACGAAACCCGGTGGGGCTTCGCCGAGCCGGTTGGACTCTCCCCCACCCAGAACGCCACCGGTCTCACTGCGACAACCGGTCTGGATCAGTTGGTGCTGATATTCGCTCTTTATTGCGGAAGTCGGAACTGGGGGAACGGGGACGGCTCAGCAGGAGCCCCACCGGGGATGCGGGGCTGGGGTGCGGGATGGGCAAGTTGATCTGGGCCTTGGCCAAGGTGAATGGAACCTGTTCCGAGATAACGAAACGAACTCTGGGTTGAGCCCGCTATTTCAGCGTGGCCTTGAGCGTGCCTTTCTGCACCTGGGTGCCCTGATCGTTGAGAACATGGCGGATGCCGCCCGACCCGTTCAGGTGGATGCTGGTGAGATGATGCAACTTGATGCCCGGGCCGACGGGGGCTTCGATGGCGCTGTCCGCCCAGATGGGCAGGCCCTGGTTGAAGTAGCAATAGACGCCCAGGCCCCAGGCCTCGTGGCTCGTCACCCGGTCGCCAACCTTGTAGGAGGCGAAGCCGTTGACCGTACCATGCTTCCAGTCGTCCTGGCCGGGGACGTCGTAGGGCATCTCGGATTGGTAGAAGTAGAGGCGGCCGTTCTCGCCGTTCCAAACCGTCTGGTAGCCCTGGGCGTGCTCCACGAAGAGCCCGTAGATGACCACATCCCGGCCGTTGACGACGAGGCCGTGCGCGTTGCGGTTGTCATTCCACCCCGCCCCCTTGCCATGGTCGGCGCGCCAGAGCCAGAGGTTTTCGGCGATGACCTGGTTGGCATCAAGGGTGACCATGCAGTCGGCCCGGCCCTCAATGGCCCCCCCAATGCGGATAAAGAGGTCGTAGAGGCAGATCGGATTGTCCGCATGGGAGACTGTGCTGCCCGCCCGGCCCACCTGCACCATGGTCCGGGTGTTCCGGCGGGTGGCGTCCAGGAGCAGGCCGCCGACTTTCACCCCATCCACGTCGGCGATGTCGATGGCCGGGGCGCCGCCCTCGGGCATGAGCGTGGGATAGCCGAGGCCCAGGACGATGGTGTCGGGCCGGGTGACCAGCAGCGTTTCGCTGAGGGGATAGAGCCCGGGCGTAAACAGCAGATGCCGGCCGGCCCGCAGGGCGGCGTTGAGCGTGGCGGCGGTGTCGCGATCCGCCCGGGCAATGTGGAACTGATCAATGGAGACCGGCTGCCCGGGGCTGGCTGCCGACTCCCAGGAGGGGCCGGCGGTCTCCTTCCGCAGGTCGGGAACCATGACCGCGTACCGCCCCCCCTCGAAGATCAGGTACGGTTTCTCGCGTATGATCGGGGTCCGGTCAATCACCGTGTAAGCCTGCGCCGGGAAGTTCTCCGCCGGTGCGCCCTGGCACCCGACGAAGACCTGGTTCCATACGCCGTTGCTCCACCGGTTGAACCGGGAGCCGCGCGCGAACCATTGCTGCTGCGAATAGGAACCCACCGGCCCGTCGATTTTGCAGTCGGCAAAGAAGCCGCCGCTCGACCAGCCATCCTCGGCCAGCGTCAGGCTGTGGGCAATGTGCACGCGGCGCATCTCCGTCCCCTGAGAAACGGCAAAGAGCATCCCCCGGCTGTGGCTGGCGTACAGATTCTCCACCGCGCTCCAGAAGTTGCAGGTGGCGTTGCGGCCCATCCACTGGGCGCTGGCGCTGATCCGGCCGGCGATGACCGTGTCATCCGGGTTCCGGCCCAGGCCGCACACCTGCATGTAGAACCCGAGCTTGATCGGGACATCGTAGGTGCCGGGCTTGAAGAGCACGGCGTAGCGCTCCGAGCCGAATTGGTTGGCCTCCATCCGGGCGGAAACCGGGGCGATGGCGGCCTGGATATCCGCGGCCGGGGTGGCGGCATCAAAAATAAAGACGTTGGGGCCAAAGTCCGGGGTGCCAGCGGGAGCGGGCGCAACCGCCGCCGGGGCGAGGGAGCGGCCGAGGGCCAGGAATAGGAGCAGTGCCGCGAGGGAATGTGATTTCATGTTGCCGTTGGTGCCAAAGTTATCTTTTCGCTTTCGAAACAAACCATAGACGTGAACGTCTCATCCCCGTTCGCTCGGCTGATCGGGTTGGGCTGTCGTCGTATCATGGTCGAAAACCTGTCGCTTCAACAGCGCACAGACGTAAGCAGTGTCGCCTCTGGCCTGCTGTACAGGACACGTGGAGACGAGTTCCCACCCCTCCGCACCGAGCGCATTCAGCTGCTCGGTAACTTGTCCTGCATCGAAGTCGGTCCCCGAAAAGATGCTGAAGTCCATCGGGATCTTCAGTGCGGTGTATTCCCAAGTCGGTTTCATGGCGTGTGAGACGGCCAACAGTAACATCGAGCAAACCTATTGTTCGCTGTTTCCAGTGGCAGGGTGTTCATTAGGACAGGGATATTGGTTCGGAAAACCCGCGTTGGCAATGGCAAATAGAACGTTGGAAAAACGATTGCGGGACCAAAGGACAAAAACCGTCAGCCCATGCGAAAAACCAATTTTTCCCCACCCCGTCCACCAAGTCCACCAAAGCCCGCTTCGTGCCAGTCTCCTCTGCGACCCTGAAATCACGCCCCCGCAAGCGCCCGGATAATCATGACCGCAGGAATGTACAGCAACGCCTGCCACCACGGCAAACCCCTGTCCGGTGTCCGGCGAAAGCACCGAAACCGGCCAAGCAAAAAGAGCAGTGCCGCGCCCGGCACGCCATGCTGGAGAAGAAAAAATCCAATGCTGGCGGCCGCCTGAGTGAAGCCCACACCAACCGCAGGATGGGCAAACCAGAGCGCAAAGCAATAGGCGAAATACCAAAACACTTCGTAGCCCACGAATACACCCAGCACCCGGACAAAATCCAGCCGGTTCGCAATCAGGAACGGCACAACTGCCAATCGAATGCAAACTACGGTCGGATACCAAACCAACATCCGCTCGTAGCTGCATGCGGGACAAGCCAGCGCCTCAGCACAACTGAAAAACAGTAGGAAGATGGCGATCAAAACTCGCATAGCGTTGGCAGCAGTGGCGGAGTTTTCATTAGGATGGCGATATTGGATCGGAAAACCCGCATTGGCAATGGCAAAGGGAAGTATCAAAAATGACGGCAGGACCAAACCATGGGAAAGGGTATTGGCTATGGGCGATCAGCCATCAGCTCGCTCCAGAAAGGTCCGTTCTCCTCAGATCCGGGGCCAGCGGGCTTGTTTAAGCAGCGGCGTTTTCACTGGCAATACACACCCAGCAGGGCTTGGCTACCGGCACGGCTCAAACACCAGTTCAATCGCCCGGCTGTCGAACAGATCTCCGGTCAGCATCGCCGAAAAGCCCTGCGGGGTTACGGCCCCCAGGCTCAAGTACCATCCGAGATGGAAGTCTGCCCGGTCGCCGACCCTCGCTTTGAACCGGATTGCCTGCGCGTCCTGATGGGTCAGTTCCATGGTGTCCCAGAACACCCAGCCGTTCGTGTCGCGGCGATCAATGGTACCAGCCCACCAACCGTTGGTTTGAACCAGGTTGTACCGGTAGGGCCAATCCAGTTCATGGGCGGCCACCCCAACGTACCTGTGCGAACCGGTCGGAGCGGTGCAGCCGAACAGGAGCAGGACCACGAGAAATGCAGCCAGTGCGCGAAGTGCGTTCATACTGCCAGACGCTGGACTCCGGTCACCAGTGGCACTGGTGTTCATAAGGCCGACGATTTTGGTTGGGAAAACCCGCGTCGGCAGTGGCAAAAAGAATATTGGGAAAAGACTGCGGGACCACGGACCTCGGGACCAAAACCGTGGAGAAGACGGGGACGGCTCACCAGGAGGTTCACCCCACCGGGGGTGCGGGCTGGGCAAATTGAGCTGGTTCTTCGCCAGGGTGAATTGAACCTGTTCCCAGATAATGAAACGAACTTTGGGTTGAGACTGTTATGGCGAACCACAATGCAGAAATTGGGACGGATGAAATCAGGGACGCCGCGTGAGGACACACGGCCTACAAATGCGGATTGCGGATTTGAAGACGGGGACGGCTCACCGGGATCCCGCAGAGCGGGACCACCGGCAACGGGTTGGTGGGTGTTTTTCGCCTGGGGTGACCGGCCGGAAATTGGGGGTGTTCGATAATCCAGACTGAGGGGAAACACGAAACCCGGTGGGGCGAGGCTTCGCCGAGCCGGTTGGACTCCCCCCTACCCAGAACGCCACTGGTCTCACTGCGACAACCGGTCTGGATCAGTTGGTGCTGATATTCGCTCTTTATTGCGGAAGTCGGAGCTGGGGGAACGGGGACGGCTCACCGGGAGCTTCCCCACCGGGGATGCGGGGTGGCCCAACTGAACGCGGAACGCGGGATTCGACGGGGACGGCTCACCTTTCGCCTAAGGAAAATCCCGATTCATCCGATATCCCCCGCACGATGGCGGTTCGCCGGGTCAACCTCAGGCGACAGCCTGAACCCATACATTATGCCAGAGCCAGGTCAAAGTGCCGCCCGGGAAGACATTTTGATTGTCGAGGACAGCGGCGTTTACATCAGCTTTTTCAAAACGGTCTTCGCCGCTTCCGCGTATTCCTACTCGATCATCACCAACGGCACAGCCGCCTGGGAAAAGCTGCAGAGTTCCCAGCCCAAGATCCTGCTGCTGGACTGGAATCTGCCCGGCATGGACGGGGTGACCATCTGCCGCCGGCTGCGGGAGCTGAAACGGCCCAATTACCTGTTTGTGATCATGCTGACCTCCATGCAGCGGCTGGAGGATATCATGACGGGGTTCGACGCCGGGGCGGATGATTACATGGTGAAACCGTTCGAACCGGCGGTGTTGAAGGCCAAAATCAAGGTGGGCATGCGGCTGTGCGAGCTGGAGGCCGCCAACACGAGCAAGGTGGAGCTGCTGGCCCGGGCCAATCAAAGGCAGGAATCGCTGATCAGCCGGCTGGAGGAGAAGAACCAGCTCATTTCGAAACAGGCCCAGGACATCCACGAGGCGCAGATGCAACTGGTGGAAACGGCCCGCCGGGCGGGCATGGCGGAAATCGCGACGAGCGTGCTGCACAACGTGGGCAACCTGCTGAACACGGCCATGACCTCCTCCACCATCATCCGGGAGGTGGTGGGCCATTCCAAGATCAGCACCCTGACGCGGCTGGCCGAATTGCTGGGCCAGCAAACGGATTTCCCCAGGTTTATCCAGGCGGATGCCCGGGGGGGGAAGGTGCCCATGTTTCTGACGGAGATCGCCTCGGTGATGGCCCGGGAACACCAGCTCATCTCGGACAAACTGCACGTGCTGGCGGAAAGCCAGGAGCAGATCCGCCAAATCATCGCCCTCCAGCAGACCTATGCCGGGGTGGCGGGCGTCAAGGATGCGGTTAGCCTGTCGGTGCTGATCGGGGATGCCACCCGGTTGTTTGTCGAATCCTTCAAAAAGCATGACATCGAAATCGAATGCGCTTTCGCGCCTGAGCTGCCCCTGGTGAATGTGGAAAAACACAAGCTTCTCCAGATTCTGATCAACCTGCTGCAAAATGCCCGGGATGCCACCAAGACCCTGGAACGCGGGGACCGCCGCATCCACATCAGCGCCTCCCTGACGACGCCGGACACGGTGGCCATCACCCTGGCTGACAACGGGGTCGGCATCCGCCCGGAGAATCTGGAGCGCATTTTCAACTTTGGCTTCACCACCAAGCCCAATGGGCATGGTTTCGGGCTGCATGGGTGCGCCAATCTGGCGCGGGAGATGGGCGGGGCGCTGACGGTGGCCAGCCCCGGGCATGCCCAGGGGGCCACCTTCACCCTCAGCCTGCCGGTCAAATGACCGCCCCGGCCACCCAGAGCGAATCCACCCCACCCCACGATCCTATGAATGACCTGCAAGACAACCGTCGCATCCTGCTGGTGGATGACCACCGTCCGATCCATGATGATTTTCGCAGCATCCTGAACCATGCGGAGAGCGCCACGGAGAATCTGGCCCAGTTGGAATCCTCCTTTTTCGGGGAGGCGGTGTTGCCTTCCATCCTGCTGCCAAAGTATGAGTTGAGTTCGGCCTTCCAGGGGCAGGAAGCGTTGAACACGGTGGCGGCGGCCGTCAAGGAGGGCAAACCTTTTGCCCTGGGCTTCATTGACGTGCGCATGCCGCCGGGCTGGGATGGCATTGAAACGATCGAACGGATCTGGGATCTGGACGCCGAAATGCAGTTCGTCATCTGCACGGCCTATGCCGATTACACGTGGGAGGAACTGTTCAAGCGCTTTGGCAGCACGGACCGGGTGGTGTTCCTGCGCAAGCCCTTTGACCACACGGAGGCCCGCCAACTGGCCTGCACCCTGACCTCCAAATGGAACTATTCGATCCTGGCCAAGGCGCGGCGGCAGGAATTGGAGGCCATGGTGGAGGCTCGCACCCGCGAGCTGACCGGCACGGTGGCCAAGCTCAACGAGGCGCTGAACAATGTCAAAACCCTGAGCGGATTCATCCCCATTTGTGCGGGGTGCAAAAAGATCCGCGATGACCGGGGGTTTTGGAACCGGGTGGAGGCCTACATCACCCAACGCACCACCGCGCGGTTCACACATGGCATGTGCCCGGATTGCGCCCAGAAGTATTTTGAGCTGACGGAGGCCGATCTGAAGGCAAGCCAACCGCCGGGAAGTTGAGTGGTCACAGGCGGCGGGGTTTTCATCAGGATGGCGATATTGGAGAGAGAAGCCCGAGTTGGCAAAGGCAAATGGAAGGATGAAAAACGACTGCCGGACCGCGGACCACGAGACCAAAACAATGGGGAAGGCGGGGACGGCTCAGCAGGAGCCCCACCGGGAATGCGGGACTGGGAGACGGCATCTGATCCTCCTCGCGGCTCAAATCCCGCCACAGGCTCTCCAAAGCCATGACTTTGTCGGCCCGCGACATTTTATCCAGCGGCAGCGTATGCACGATGCGGAAACATACCCGACGGAACGGCATAGGCACCGGATATTTGTCGGTACGGCGATTGGTCGGCGACCAGGCAACAGCAGCCAGCCAACCTGGCGATTCCTTTGCCTGGCGAATCCAATTGCGCGGGGGCGGTCTTTGGCTTAATAAACAGGGCCATGGTCGTCATGAACCCTTTGCCGCCCTTCCGTTCCCAGCCCGCGCACGCTGGATTCCCTCTCCTATTCCTGGTTTTCGGCGGTTTGCTGGCGGCGGCCACCGCCATCGCCTCTCCGGCGGCCCCGGGCCCCGCCCAGGCCGAGGCCATTCAGCGGCTGGCCCAGGAGGTGCGGCCGCTGGGGTGGATTGTGTATGCCGGGTTGTCCCCCAAGGGTGATTGGGATCTGATGCGCTGCCGGCCGGATGGATCTGAGCCGCGCAATTTCACGCAGACTCCGCTGCACAGCGAGTTCGCGGTGCAAATTTCCCGCGATGGCCGCCGCATGCTTTATCGCCGGATGCCCCGCAGCGAGAAGCTCGACAACAACCTCCATGGCACCCAGGGCGAGCTGGTGCTGGCAAACGGCGATGGCACCCAGCCGACCGTGCTGGGCCAGCCCGGCGAATTCCCCTGGGCCAGTTGGGGCCCGGACGGACGCCAGTTGGCCTCCCTTTCCATCCGGGGCATCGCCATCGTTGACATTGCCACCCGCACGGTGGTGCGCACGGTGCCGCGCCAGGGCTTCTTCCAGCAGATGACGTGGTCTCCGGATGGCCAGTGGGTCTGCGGGGTGGCCAATGCCTTTGGCGCCAGTTGGAGCATCGCCCGCCTGAACCTGACCACCGGCGAGGCCGGGGCGGTGAACCGCGTGGACTGCTGCACCCCGGACTGGTTCCCCGACTCGCGGAATGTGATCTTCTCCTGGCGCCCGCCCGGCCAATCGGCCAACCAGGGCTACGGCTGGACGCAGCTCTGGCGGGCCAGCGCCGATGGCCGGACGCGCCAGTTGGTCTATGGCGAGGAGGGCCGCCATGTTTACGGGGGACAGGTTTCTCCGGACGGCAAATACGCCCTCTTCACCGGCAATCTCCAGGAGGATGGCGATCCCGGAAACGCCGGCGCCCCCATGGCGGTGATGCGCCTGGAGGATGCGCCCATCATCGCGGGGGCGAGCAAGGCCTTGCGCGCGCTGCATCCCAAGACCAAGGATGGCCCGGTGCTCACCCTGCCCGCCGGCTGGGAGCCTTGCTGGACCGCCTTTGATGTGACCCAAACCCCTTCGCGACCACCCCGATGAATCCCTTTCCCGCCAGAAACCTTTTTGCGATCGGGCTTTTGCTGTTTGCCCTCCTGGGGGCCTCGTGTGAGCAAAAGCCCGCCCGTTCTCCGGGCGCATCCGACCCGCAACTGCAAAGCCGCGGCAGCGTGGAGGTGACCGCCCGGCTGCTGGAGATTCCCGAGGGGGCCATCTTCAAGCGGGATCTCTACAAATACACCGCCATCCTCAAATACAAGATCCTCCAGGTGCATCGCGGCTCGGTGACGCGCGAGGTCATCTATGTGGGCCACTACAACCCCTGGAAGCCGCGCAGCGAGGCGGCGGACAAGCAGGTGGCCGGCATCGGCGGCAACCTCGGGCAGCTCCGCGCGGGCCAGGTCCACCGGATGGCGCTGGAGGTGCCGATTGATGATCATTTCATGGGCGGCATCGTGAACAAATATTTCGGGCAGGAAACCGGTCCCCTCCACTGGGCCGTGTGGACGAATTTGGAATGACGGATGGTCTTCACCACCCACATCTTCCTCTTTTACTTCCTGCCGCTCTTTCTGGCCGCCTATTACGGGCTGCCCCCGCGCTGGCGCAACCTCTGGATCACGGTCGCCAGCTACGTCTTCTACGGCTGGTGGGAGCCCTGGTTTGTCTGCCTGATGCTGTTCACCACCGGGATGGATTTCTGCTGGGGCAAGGTGATCACACGCTCCGGTGCGACCCGCCGCCAGCAAAAGGCGGCGCTGGTGGCCTGCGTGGTGACGAACCTCGGCTTGCTCGGCTTTTTCAAATATTACATGTTCGCCGCCGAGACGCTGAACAGCCTGTTCGCCCTGGTGGGGGCGGAGCGCTTTCACGTCATGACGGTGGTGCTCCCCATCGGCATCTCCTTCTACACCTTCCACTCTCTCACCTACATCATCGACCTCTATCGCGGCCACGCCACACCCGCCAGGTCGTTGACGGATTTCTCCGCCTTCGTGGCGTTGTTCCCCGACCTGGTGGCCGGCCCGATCATCCGCTACAAAACCCTGGCCGCCCAACTGGCGGTGCGGGAGCACACCCTGGAGCGGTTCGCCTCCGGCGTGACCCTCTTCATCCTCGGCTTCGCCAAGAAGATCCTGCTCGCCAACCCGGCGGGCAACGCGGCGGATGCCGTCTTCAACGCGGCCGCCCCCGGCGTGCTGGATGCCTGGTTCGGGGTGCTGGCCTACTCGTTCCAGATCTATTTCGATTTCTGCGGCTACTCGGACATGGCCGTCGGCCTGGGCCGCATGCTCGGCTTTGAGTACCTGAAAAACTTCGACGCGCCCTACCGTTCCGAAAGCATCACCGAGGTGTGGCGACGGTGGCACATCTCGCTTTCCAGCGTCCTGAGGGATTACCTCTACCACCCGCTAGGCGGGAGCCGCCTGGGGGAGCACCGCACCTACGTCAACCTCGCCATCGTGATGCTGCTCGGCGGCCTGTGGCATGGCGCGAAGTGGAATTTTGTCCTCTGGGGCGCGTTCCACGGGGCCCTGCTGGCGGGCGAACGGTGGCGCGGCAAAACCAGCCTCTACGCCGGCTGGCCGCGCGCCTTCCGGGTCGGGTTCACCTTTGCGCTCATGCTGCTCTCCTGGGTGCTGTTCCGCGCGGACAACCTCACGCTGGCCGGGGGCTACTATGGCGCGCTCTTCGGGCTGGTGCCGGCGGCCCCGGAATCCCTGCTGCTCGGGGCCACCCTCCACACCCCGTTGACCCTGCTCGTGATGGCGTTCAGTGCCCTGCTCATCTTCCAGCCGGTCCAGGCGCATGATTGGACCATCAACCGGCCCCTCTCGTGGGGCCGGGTGGCCGCCCTGCTCCCACTGTTTGTCCTGTCGCTCCTGGTCATGTATTCCCAGGCGTTCAACCCGTTTCTCTACTTCCAATTCTGAACGCCATGAGCAAAACCAGGTATCCAGCGCTCGGCCTCGTCCTCGGTTTCCTGGGCATCCTGGCCGCGCCCGGTCTCCTCCAGACGGTGACCGAACTCAGCCGCCGCGAATGCCCGCAGGCGCTGGATCTGTTCCGGCAGGTTCCCACCGCAAAAAAACTGCGCTCCTTTGAGCGGGAGCTGGAGGAGGCGAGCATCGTGGCCCGCCAGGTGCGCCCCGGGGTGCAATCCGCCCGGTTCCAGCTCCTGGGCGATGCGGGCGAAAAAGCCGTGGTGGGGCTGGACGGATGGCTCTTCTACAAACCGGGTTTCCGCTACCTCACCGAACGGCCGCCCGCGCAATCCCCCCCGGATCAGGCCCGGGCCGCCATCACCGATTTCCGGGACCAGTTGGCCCGGCGCGGCATCCGCCTGATGGTGATGCCTGTCCCCAACAAGGAGAGCATTTACCCGGAGCAGGTCACGCGCCGTGCCGCCGCCGGAGAAATCCTCATCGCCCCGCAGACCCGCGCCCTGATGGCCGACCTCCGGCAGGCCGGGGTGGAGGTGGTTGATCTGTTCGAGGCCTATCGGACCGCCAAACAAGGCCAGGGCGGATCATCTTCACCGGCGCTCTACCTGAAGCAGGACAGCCACTGGTCACCGGCCGGGGTTGAACTGGCGGCCCGCACCGTGGCGCAGCGCATCCTTGCCTCCGGCAGGATTTCGCCCGGGCCGGTGGCGTACGAGACCCGGACGGTCCCGGTCGCCCGCCAGGGCGACATTATCCGCATGCTGCAAGCCCCCGGGATTGAGGAGTCCATCGCGCCCGAGAAAATCGATTGCCGCCAGGTGCTGCATCCGGCCACCGGCCAACCTTACCAGGATGATGCCAAGGCGGAGATACTGGTCCTGGGCGACAGCTTCCTGCGCATCTACGCGCAGGACGAACCGACCGGGGCCGGATTCCTCGCCCAGTTGGCCCGGGAGCTTGGGCAACCGTTGACCTCGGTGGTCAACGATGGCGGCGCCTCGACACTGGTGCGGCAGGAACTACATCGGAAGGCGGCGCTGCTGCGCAACAAGCGGCTGGTGATCTGGGAATTCGTGGAGCGGGATATCCGTTTCGGCCTGGAGGGGTGGCAGAAGGTGGCTTTGCCGCCGGAAAAGCCTGAACAGCCGACTGCGTCATAGAGCGGAGGCGGAACGCGGGGGTTTTTTGACAGGCGAATGGGGGACAAGCGAATGGAAGACGGGACTGGCAAAGGGGTGCTGCGACCCCGGCCGGGGTCGGGAAGGCTTTGGGGACGGTAGTCCGGTGGTGTCGCTACGCTCAACCACCGGCTAAATATTTAAAAGACTGTCTACGTCCTAAATCCGCATTTAAACTCCAGCAATCCTCCAGTGGCCATCCTTCTTAAAACCCGGTGAGACCATTATGAAATCAGACTGGTCCGCAGCGCGTCGAGGAGGAACAGACGGCGTTCATCGTTAAGGAATGACCCAAAACTGATTTCTTCGCCCGTTTTCGTTTTCAGCAAAACCGTTACAGTGTCGGCTCCCTCACTGTCGTAGCTGCGGTGTATGTCTAAAGATTTTAACTGCGACCGGGCAAACCGTCGTTTCCAACCAAGCTTGCCGATACCCGTAAAAACTGTTCCCTGATGGCCTGCAATACGCACCTCAGTTCGCCCGCACAAGTTAAACAAGAATGCAATCGAAAGACCCAAACTAATCAGGACAGACGGCGTGATATAGACCCAGAAAAAGACAGTCATTGGAAGACTCACTTCTCCGCTGTACGCTGTCTTGGGAGCTGGAAACCAATTGGGAATGGGAAGGCCCAGGTGCGGCATCGTGTTGGCAACCGCGTACGCCAGAAAAACGGTCATAACACTATTCCAAAGAATCGCCAAAAAGAGGAAGCACGCTGCGTTCAGCAGATTGCGGTTCGTTGCGCCAATGGTGGCCCCGCGATGGTCAAGAGTGAACCACGCGCCTTTTGGCGGACGTCTGTGTTTCCACTTTGGGATAACTTTGTATGCCTTCACATCATGATCTGCCTATAGCGTTTGCATGTGATCTCATTGCGGCCTCCAAGCATTTTGGACGAAGTTTTCGTTCGTTTTGCCGACGGCGGGATTTTCATCAGGATGGCGATGCTGCAGGATAAACTCCAAGTTGGCAATGACTAAGGCCGTTGATCAGGAGTGCATTATACCAAGACTAAGGTGTTCAAAAGAAACGCGGACTCCCAAAGCATGGTAGGGTTATACCCCATAGCAAAGGTGCCGCACATCGCGCAGAATGTTGGAGGAGGGAAAGCAGTCACGGACAACAGGAAGAATCGAAATGAGACTATTTTCATCAGCGGTGGCGGCAAACGGCACCAGCCAGGTGCGATGGGGAGTGCTCTCCGCCCTGGTCCTGGCACTCCTGCGATTTGATGCGCCAGCCGCCCAGACACCGGTGCCGCTCGGATCCGCCGCCACGTTCGGGGTGCTGGGCGGGGCCACGGTCACCAGCACGGGGGGCACGATGATCCATGGGGATCTGGGCGTGAGCCCAGGCACTGCGGTGACAGGCTCACCCGGGCTGACCGGGACGCTCCACGCGGGCGATGCCGCCGCGGCCCAGGCCCAAGCCGATCTGACCATGGCCTATAACGATGCCGCCGGTCGGACGGCGGGCTCCATTCCGGTGGCCGGCGATCTCGGCGGCCAGACGCTGGGCCCCGGGCTCTACACGTCCGCCTCCTCGCTGGCGATTGCGTCAGGCGATCTGACGCTGGCCGGGGATGCCAACGCGGTCTGGATCTTTCAGATGGGGTCCACCCTTGTGACGACCACCGGCCGCCAGGTCCTCCTGAGCGGCGGCGCGCGGGCGGCCAACATTTTCTGGCAGGTGGGCAGCTCCGCAACCATCGGCGGAGGCACGGTTTTCAAAGGGACCCTCCTGGCGGCGCAGTCCATCACGCTCGTCACGGGCGCGACGATGGAAGGGCGGGCGCTGGCCCGGGCCGGGCAAGTCACCCTGGACGCCAATGCCATCACCGTCCCCCCGAACGCGCCGCGCTCCGGCACGGTGGTGGCCTGGGGAAAGAACGATTTCGGACAAACGACCGTCCCGGCCGGTTTGGGCGGCGTGACGGCCATCGCGGCGGGGGAGTACCATACCCTGGCCTTGCGAAACGATGGCACGGTGGTGGCGTGGGGGAAAAACGACTTTGGCCAGACGAACGTTCCGGCGGACCTGGGCGGAGTGAGGGCCATCGCGGCGGGTGAGTACCATGCCGTGGCCTTGAAAAGCGACGGCACGCTGGCGGCGTGGGGAAACAACAACCATGGGCAGACGACCATCCCGGCCGGCCTGGGCGGAGTGCGGGCGATTGCGGCGGGCCAGTGGCACACCCTGGCCGTGAAGAGCAACGGCACCGTGGTGGCGTGGGGAAACAACGGCAACGGCCAGACGACCATCCCCGCCGGCCTGACCGGGGTGACCGCCATTGCGGGGGGCGGCGGCCACACCCTGGCCCTGAGGAGCAACGGCACGGTGGTGGCGTGGGGGGCCAACGGGTTTTTTCTGCAAGCGACCGTCCCGCTCGGCCTGTCCGGGGTGACCGCCATTGCGGCGGGTGGCTCGCACAGTGTGGCCCTGCAGAGCGATGGCCAGGTGGTGGCGTGGGGCAACGACCTCTTCGGCCAGGCAACCGTGCCGCCCGGCCTGAGCGGGGTGAAGGCCATCGCGGCGGGGAATTTCCACACGGTGGCCCTGCTGGGCGATGGCACGGTGGTGGGGTGGGGGTGGAACGACGATGGCCAGACGACCATTCCGGACAGCGTGAGCGGGGTGACCGCCATCGCGGCGGGGTGGTACCATTCGGCGGCGCTCATCGGCCCCATCATTACCACGCAACCGCTGGGGCAGAGCTTCAGTCCGGGCGGCGGGGTGACTTTGGGCGTCGGTGCGATCGGAGCGGGCCTGAGTTACCAGTGGCAGTTCAACGGCACGAACATTCCGGGCGCGACGGGTACCACGCTGGTCCTCACGCAGCTCTCGCCGGCCAATGCCGGGGAATACCGGGTGGTGGTGAGCAGCTCGGCGGGCGGCAGCGTGACCAGCCAGGCCACACAGTTATCCCTGCTGTTCTTTGGCGACCTGAAATTTTACGCGGGCATAACGCTCGCGGGAACCGTCGGCCAGCAGTTCCGGGTGGATTACGCGGACACGGTCAGCCCGGGCGCGACGAACTGGCAGGTGCTCACCAACCTCACGCTGTGGGCCAGCCCGCATTTGGTGATCGACCCGAATTCCCCGGAGCGGACGAGGCGCTTCTATCGGGTGGTGCCGGTGTTGTAAGGAGCCTACTCCCGCATCATCTGCCCGCGTGTCACGCCCAGTTGGTTGTGCAGTTTCAATTCGCGCCAGAGCTGCTCCCCGCTGAGTTCCAGGCGCAGCAGCCGCTGGTAGCGGTCGATGGTGCGCTCCACTTCCGCCGGCGTCTCCGTGAGGAACTCCAGCCGGAAACGCCGAGCGCCCAGCTCCCGCAGCCGCGTCACGGATTCCGCCCCGGTCTGCGCCTGGGCGTTATAAACCGTGTTGCGGCAGCCGGCGTCCGCCTTCACGGGGTGCTCCAGGCCAACCCGGTCCCGCAGCGACACCTCGTGCCGGTCGCACGGACGGCCGCAGTTGGTGTAATCGGTCCCTTGGGAGAGGAACGCGCAGAACACACAGTGCTCCATGTGAAACATGGGGATGTGCTGGTGGATGGTGATCTCAAACCACCCCGGGGGCGCGCTGGCCAGCAGCGTCTCCAGTTGGTGGATGTTCAAATCGTAGGAGGCCGTCACCTGCTCCAGCCCGTGCCGCCGGATGTACCACTCCGCGGCAAAGGCGTTGGCCACGTTGAGCGAGTAGTCCCCCCGTCGCCGGCAGCCCGCGAAATGGCTGAGGTGATCGTAATTGCGGACCAGGTAGCCATCCGCCTCGCTGGAGCGCACCTGCTTCAGCACCCAGTCCTCCCCCATTTTGAAGATGCAGGGCGGGGCCACCCAGATGCCGGTGCCGCCCGGCAATTGCGCCGCCGCCTGGCCGGGGGCGGTGGCCTGCCATTCGCGGAACCGGGTCACGGCGACCCGGTACTGTTTCACATCCTCAAATTCGCAATAGACCGTCCCCAGCCCCGGCCGCAGCACCGCCTCCAATTGCGGCAGGGTCCGCACCAGCACGCTCAGTTGCGGCTCCTGCGCCAGCGTCTCGGCCAGCCCGGCCTGCCGCTCCGCCGCCATCCGGGCCGACCACTTTCCGTCAGGCCCCGTGAGGCGTTCCGGCAGGATCGTGTACCTGGGCCCGCCCGCCCGCTGCGTCTCCACCTGCGTCACCAACTCACGCCGCAGCCGGTTCAGCTCGCTCAGGGGCAGCATCGCCCGGCCGGTGATTTTGATCCGCAGGGCGCCCAGGCAGAAGGGGGTGCCGCCCAGCCGCCCCAGTTGCTCGCGCAGCTTGGGCTCCTCCAGCGGCTGCCGTTCCGCCTCCACCAGCGGCATGGCGGAGACGGCCTCGGCCCGGCACCCGCCATCATCCCACGCCACGACCGTCAGCGGCTGGCCCACGGCCCCCCTGACCTCGTAATGGAGCGGGCGCTGGTGATGCACCTTGCCTTCGGCGAAACTCTGCCGCAGCCGCCGGTCCAGCTCGGGATCGCTGGTCTTCCAGATTTTGTCGCCCGCCTTCAGGCGGTTGAAATCGACCGCATCCGGCCCGAAGGTGAGCGCCACCTCCTGGCCGCGCGTGTGCACGCCGTACACCCGGCCGCCCTGTTCCTCCTGGTCCGGCCGCCCCTGGTCGAACACCAGGCCATCGCCCGGCTTCAACGCTGACGCCAGCCGCACCAGCACGCGGTCCCCCTGCACCCGCAGCACCTCGCCGAGATAAACGCCGCGCTTCTTGCCGAACCGGCCATGCACGAGGTGCTGGTTGTTCACCCCGCGCAGCCACCCGGTGTAGAGCCCCCGGGAGAACGCCATCTCCAAATCATACCGCGTCGCGGCCTCCACCTCCGCGAGGACCGGCGCGTCCGGGGCCGCCGCCCGCGAGGCCGTGGCCACTTGTTCGGGCCGCAGCCGGTCCAGCGCCTGCCGGTACACGCGCGTGACGTTCGCCACATACTCCGCCGTCTTCAGCCGACCCTCCACCTTGATGGAATGGACCCCGGCGCGCACCAGGTCCGGCAGCAGCTCAAGGCCGGCCAGATCCTGGGGGCTCAGCAGGTACCGGCGGTCCCCCAGCGGCACGGTCTGCCCGTCGGAGACCAGCTCGTACGGCATGCGGCAGGCCTGGGCGCATACGCCGCGGTTGGCCGAGCGTCCGCCCAGGGCCTCGCTGGTCAGGCACTGGCCCGAGTAGGCCACGCACAGCGCGCCGTGCACGAACACCTGCACGGGAAACGGCCCCGGCTCCAGCTCCGCCTCGGCGGGGACCTCCGCCACCACCTCCGCGATCTCCCGCACCGCGCATTCCCGCGAGAGCACCACCAGGTTGCACCCCAGCTCGCGGGCGAACTTCACCCCGTCCGCGCTGGAGACGGTCATCTGCGTGGAGGCGTGGATCGGGAAATCCGGCGAGATCTCCCGCGCCAGGCGGCAGATGCCCACGTCCTGCACCACCACGGCGTCCGCCCCGGCCGCCATGATGCCGCGCAGCATCTCCTCGACATCCGCCATCTCCTCGGCGAACACCAGCGTGTTGAGTGTCACCACGCCCTTCACGCCGCGCCGGTGCAGGTACTCCATCAGGCGGGGCAGGGCCTCCAGCGTGAAATTGTTGGCCCGCATGCGGGCGTTGTGGCGGTCGAGGCCGAAGTAGATGGCGTCCGCGCCGTTCTCCACCGCCGCGCGGGCGCATTCCCAATCCCCGGCCGGCGCCAGCAATTCGGGCAGCACGACCCGCAGGCGGGGGTCGGCGGGCGTCTTGGTGATTTCAACTGACATGGCCGCAACCTAACCGATTTTTTCCCTTTGGAAAACCAAATAACCTGCCGCCCGGCCCCAGTCTGGCATTGCCCCGCCCGCGCCGTTCCGGTTAAACATGGGCCATGCACCGTGCCTTTGCCCTGCTCCTGGCGGTTTTCCTGGGGGCCATGTCGGCCGCCCCCGCCCCGGCGGCGCTTCCGCCCGCCCCCTCCGGCATGCCCACCATCGCCGAGGCTTTCCCGCTGCCCCAACTCCGGCAGACCCTGATCCCGCGCGCCGCCTGGCAACCCTATCCCGTGGCCACCAACCGCGCCGCCTGGCTCGCCCTCCCGGCCCCGCTCCGCGCCGAGCTGACCGCCCAGGGTGAGGCCGCCTTGCTCACCCCCTTGCCGCCCCTGCCGGCCACGCTCTACCTGGAATACGCCCGTGTTGGCAACCGGTCCCGGTTCGAGAAGGTCTTCTTCCAGCGCCGCGCCCTGCTGCGCGCGCTCGTCATGGCGGAATGTGTGGAGGACAAGGGCCGCTTCCTTGATGCCGCCGCCAACGCCCTCTGGTCCATCTGCGAGGAATCCACCTGGTGCCTCCCCGCCCATATCAACCACCAGCGGGCCGGCACCGGCCTGCCGGATGTCCAGGTGCCCGAAGTCGATCTTTTCGCGGGGGAAAGCGGCGTGGCGGTGGCCTGGTCGCTTTACCTCCTCGGCCCGCAATGGGACCGGGTCTCCCCCCGCCTGCGCGTGCGCGCCCAGCAGGAGCTGGTCAACCGCCTCCTCCGGCCCGTCCACGAACGTGATGATTTCGGGTGGATGGCCCTCAACGTCACCCGCCCGGAAAGCCGGCCCAACAACTGGACTCCTTGGATCGCCTCCAGCCTCCTCGCCGTTGCCCTCACCAGCGATCCCGATCCCGACCGCCGCGCCGCCGTCGTCCACAAGATGATCCGCTCCCTGGATGGTTTCCTCCGGTTCCACCCCGCCGATGGGGGCTGCGATGAGGGGCCGGGCTACTGGTCCCGCGCCGGGGCCAGCGTTCTGGATTGCCTGGAACTCCTCCACAGCGGTTCGGACGGGCGGATTGATTATTTCCAGCAAGCCTTGGTGCGCGACCTGGGCCGCTTCATCCTGAACGCCCACATCAATGACAACTACTACGTGCCCATTGGCGACTGCGCCGCGCGCATGGAGGTGGAGCCGGGGGTCGCCTTCCGGTTTGGACAGCGCGTGAACGATCCCCAGCTCCTCGCCCTGGCCTCCAGTCGCGCCACCTGGACCAACCTCGTGCCGGTCACCCAGTTCTTTGGCCGCCAGCTCCCGGCCGTTTTTTGCGCCGCGCCGCTCATGGCGCTCCGTGCCGCCCCGGAGCCTTTGCTGCGGGATGTCTGGCTGCCCAGCGACGACCTCCAATTCATGGCGGCCCGCTCCCTGGAGGGCAGCACGAGCAATTTTTACGTGGCCGCCTGGGGCGCCCACAACGCCCAAAGCCACAACCACAACGACGTGGGCAACGTGCTCGTCTTTTGCGCTGGCGAGCCGGTCTTCATCGACCTCGGTGCCCCCACCTACACCGCCCAGACCTTCAGCGGACGGCGCTATGAGATCCTCCCTTTCCAATCCGCCTGGCACAACGCCCCCACCATCAACGGCGTCATGCAGGGGGCCGGACGCAAGTTCGCCGCGCGGGATGTCAAATACGAGGCCAACGACACCTCCGCCCGTTTCCGGGCCGATCTCGCGGGGGCTTACCCGGCCAACGCGGCGGTGAAATCCTGGGTGCGCACCGTTCATCTGGAGCGCGGCCGGTATGTCGAACTCACGGAGGACTACACCCTCACCGAACAGTCCGGAGCCACCACCCTGAACTTCATCACTCCGTTCAAGCCCGACCTCGCCCAGCCCGGCGAAGTGCGCTGGTCGCAGCCCCGCGTGCGCCTGGCCTACGACCCGGCCAAGCTCACCCCGGCCGTGGAGGAATTCCCGCTGGAGGACGCGCGCCTGGAACTTTCCTGGGGCGCCCGGGTTTACCGGTTGGTCTTCACGGTCAAATCCACCGCCCGGCAAGACCAGCTCCGCCTGCGCCTGACGCCGCTGCCGTAGCGGGTGCATTGCCCCTCGGATCAGCCGGCGGAAGTTGGCGGAGCCTGTCCCGGGGGCGGGCTCTTTACCAGTGCGTGGTGGTCATCAACGGGACCCTTTTGAAATGAACCTCCCAGCCTGAGGCTGCGTCGGTGACCCCCACTTTTCGCCCGTTGCGGGATTGGATGGGCGGGAGGTGGTGGGGGTGGCGCTGGGGTTGGGGGAGACTGGGGAAGCGGCAGAGATGCCGCTGGCTACGGCAGGCAAGATGCCTGCCGCTACGGTCTGCGGGGCGGTTTACAACAGGGGGCTTGTGCGGGCGGGGGTGGCGGTTTATGGTGGACCGCATGCGAAGTTGCGTTTTGACCCTGTCCATGCTGGCGGCCGCCCTGGTCGGCAGCCGGGCGGAAACGGTTTTGCTCAAGGATAAGGCGGCGATCACCGGAAAGATTCTGGCCGAAAAACGGGATCAGGTGGTGGTGGACGTGGGGTACGCGGTGCTCAGCGTGCCGCGCTCGGCCATCGTCAAAATCCAGAAAGAGGCCGGGCCGGAGAAGGTGGAAAAGACCGGCGGCAAAGCAGTAGCGGCGGCGGGCGTGGAGATCAAGGGCGGTCTGTACTCCCAGTCCACCTCCTCTCTGCCGGAGAAGACGGTGCGCGAGCTGGTGCAGCAACTGGGCGGGGCAGTGGTGCAGGTGCGCACCCCCGGCGGCATGGGCTCCGGCTTCATTTTGAACGAGGAGGGTTACCTGGTCACCAACTTCCACGTGATAGAAGGGGAGACGCAGATCTCCATTGAGATTTTCCTGCAAAAAGGGGAGCAGCTGGAGCGCAAGGCCTACAAGAAGGTGCGCATCGTGGCGATGAACAAGTTTGACGATCTGGCCCTGCTGAAGATCGAGGATGCCGACGCCGTGCGGCTGCCCCGGGTGCTGCTGGGCGAATCGGAACCGCTGGCGGTGGGGGAACGGGTTTTTGCCATCGGCAGCCCGCTGGGGCTGGAGCGGACGGTGACGGAGGGGATCATCAGCACCAAGACCCGCGAAATGCAGGGGAAGCTCTATTTGCAGACCACCACCCAGATCAACCCGGGCAACAGCGGCGGGCCGCTGTTCAACCAGCGGGGCGAGGTGGTGGGGGTGACGAACATGAAGATCACCCTCGGGGAGGGGCTGGGATTCGCCATCCCGGTGGAGCAACTGCGCTACTTCCTGGACCACCGGGACGCCTTTGCCTACGACAACGACAACCCCAGCAACCCCTACCGTTACCTCCAGCCACCCAGCCGGATGAGCCGGCGGGCTGATTAACTCCCAGAATCTCCCTGTTTGTAGCTCCCGGGCAGATATCGAACAGCCATTGATTTATAAAAATAAACCTTTATAACTACTCGCACATGAGAATTCAGCACGCCTTCTTTTCCCTGCTGGCCGCCCTGGCCATGACAGCGATCAACAGCCTGGCGGCCCCCGTGCCGCCCCCGGAAAAACTCCTGTCGGACGACACCCTCGTCATGTTCACCATGCCGGACTGGGATAAAGCCATGGAGCTGCACGCCCGGTCGCCCCAGACGAAACTGTGGCAGGATCCGGTGTTGAAGCCCTTCAAGGACAAGCTCGTGGCCAAGTTCACCAAGGAAGTAGTGGAGCCGCTGGAGAAGGAGCTGGGCGTCAAGTTTTCCGACTATTCCGGGCTGATCCATGGCCAGTTGACCTTTGCCCTCACCACCGCCACCAAGGAAAACGGGGATGCCACCGTGGGCTATGTGCTGGTGCTGGACGCCCGCGACAAGGCTGCCTACCTCAAGCAGCGGCTGGACACCCTCAAGAAAAAATGGGTGGACTCCGGCAAGCAGATCAAGAGCGACAAGATCCGCGGGGTCGATTTCACGACGCTGATCGTGATGAGCGAGGATCTGCGCAAGACCTTCGAAAAGACCTTCCCAGACCCGAGCGAAGGGTATGAATCGCTGGAAGGGCCGAAAAAGAAGCCGAAGAACGAGAAGATGGAGCTGATCATCGGCCAGTCCGATTCCCTGCTGATTTTGGGCAGCCACGCCAAGGGCATCGAGTAGATCCTCAACCGCCAGACCGGCGGCGGCGCGCCCGCGCTGGAGGAGAAGGCCGGGTTCCAGGCGAATTACAACAGCCAGTTCCGGGACGCGCTCAGCTACGGTTGGGTGGATGTGAAGGCGCTGATCGACATGAGTGTCAAGGCGGCCAAACCGCGCACCGGGAAAGAGGCGGGGATGGACCCCACCAAAATCATGGAGATGCTGGGCGTCAACGGGTTGAAATCGGTCTGCTTCAACGTGAAGGACGCGGGGAACGGCTCCACCGTGCAGTTGTTTGTGCAGGCCCCCGCCGCCGAGCGCAAGGGATTGGTGAAGATGCTGGTGGCGGACGCCAAGGATGCCAGCCCGCCGCCGTTTGTCCCGGCGGACGCCTATAAGTTCAACCGGTGGCGGCTGGACCTGCAGAAGACGTGGAACACGCTCGAAGCCATGCTGGTGGAGATGAACCCGCAAATGGCCGGGGTCATCAAACTGATGCTCGACACCCCCGGCAAGGCCACCGATGCGAGCTTTGACATGCGCAAGAACCTGATCGGCAACCTTGGCGACGATATCATTTCGTACTCCAAGGCACCGCGCGGCAACACGTTGGAAGAGCTGGGTTCGCCGCCGTCCCTGACGCTGCTTGCCTCGCCCAACGCGGAGCAGTTGGCCACGGGGTTGAAATCCCTGACGGCGCTGATGCCGGGCGGGGGCGGGGCCAAGCTGAAGGAGCGCGAATTCCTGGGCCGCAAGATCTATAGCCTGCCCATGGGGGCGGCTCCCAAGGGCGGCCAGGCCAAGCTGTTGAACTTCTGCGCCAGCGGCGGCTACGTGGCCTTCTCCACGGATGCGCAGATGCTGGAGGATCACCTGCGCGCCACCGGCAACCCGGGCAAGGCGCTGCGGGAGCATGCCGGCCTCCTGGAGGCGGCCCAGAAGGTGGGCGGCATGAACAACGGCCTCTTCGGCTTTGAAAACCAGGCCGAGACCATGCGGGCCGTGATCGAGGCCCTGCGCAAGGATGACGGCGCCATCGCCAACTTCATCAGCATGACCCCCGTGGGGGGCCGGTTGGGCATGGCCGAGGACACCAAGGTTTTCAAGGAATGGGTGGACTTTTCGCTGCTGCCGGAATGGAGCAAGATCTCGAAGTACTTCTACATCGTCGTCTATGGCTTCCAGGCCAACAATGACGGGATATCGCTGACGTTTTTCGGGCCGGATGCTCCCGGGGTCAAGTAGGTGGTGAGGCGTGAGGCGCCGGGTTTGGTTTCAGGCCGGGTTGGACCGCGAGGTTCAGCCCGGCGTTTTTTTTGGTCCGGTGACCGGGGGAACGTGCACGGGATTTGCCCGCGCACCGTCCAACCGTCTTCCCGGGTCCATCATCTCACCCGGGTTTCACTCGTTTGGTTGGATCGACTCACTTTTGAACGCGGCCATGACTCCCACCGGTAGGAAACGGGGGCCACACATTGACGCTGCTTTCAGGCGGCAAAGAGGCTGGCCACATCCACCACGAAGCCCGGCACCGCCGTGCTGGTCACACTTTCACCCGTCCCGTGGACGGAACGCTCGGCATATTGGTCGCCCTGCGGCTGGCGGTGAACTTCGATCTGTTTCTCCGGTCCCAGCACCAGCCAACATTCTTTCACGCCAGCACTGGCGTAGGCCCAGAGTTTGGATCGGTCATATTCATGGCTGCTCACGCAAATCTCGATCACCAGTTCGGCGGTCGTGGGGTGGGCTTGGCGAAAGTCAGCGATTGCACCACGCACCACGGAGAGGTCCGGTTCCGGTTCGGAATCCGCGCAGGTGATGGGTTGCTCGGTGCGGACAAGGAAACCCTGCGGCACTGCGGCCCGGAGGAGTTCGAGCAACAACTGAAGGAGGTAGGTGTGGAAGGGAGACTTGGGCATTTTGTGAAACACCTGGCCATAGAGCAGCTCGGTCCTTTCGGGAATCAGGCCCATTTCGCCCAGCGCATGGTACGCTTTGACCCCAAGCGGCCAGATTTTGGGGTCACGGACGACGGACTTCGGTTTTTCAATTACCGCCATGGCGTAAAATTACTCCCGCGTGGCGGGGTTGCTCAAAAAGGGTAGGAATTGGCTTTCTTTCCGCGCCGCCGTTTTGGACGCTGCGCGGGTGAGGGAGACCTGATTTTCAGCCTGATTCACCACACCGGAAGCGTACCACGCCCAACCGGCTTGTCAACCGCGACACGGCACAGGGAAACGGCCGATGAACTTCACCTGCTTCTGGAAGGTTTCACCTGATCGGCTGAAGCCTACCCAACGAACGGGCGGTACGGACTTGGGGTGCCGTTAGACCATTTTTGAAGTCGTAGGACTTTGGTTGTCCCTCAAAGCGGCAGCAAGCCGCCGCACTCCAAGACGCTTCGCGACTTCGAGTGCAAACTTTTACATGAAAGCGGCTTGGTGTGTCTGTGGTTGGCTTTTTTTTATCAGCAGCGCGGCGGTCTCGTCCGGGGGGGTGTCGGGGGCCAATTGGATCCATTCCGGGCTGGCCTGGTTGCGGAACCAGGTCATCTGACGGCGGGCGTATTGGCGGGTCCGGGTTTTCACCAGTTCCACGGTTTCCGGCAGGGTGTGTTCGCCGCGCAGGTGCTCCACCACCTGGCGGTAGCCGATGGCCTGCAGGGCGGTGCGGTTTTGCTCCAGGCCCTGCGGCAGGAGGGCGCGCGTCTCCGCCACCAGTCCGCGCGAGAACATCTCCGCCACACGGTCGTCGATGCGCTGCTTGAGGTCCTCCACCTCGCGGGCGAGCAGGAAGAAGCCGGGGTGGGGGGAGGGGGAGGGTTCCCAGGGGGCGCGCTGCGGGGTGCAGGGCTGGCCGGTGAGGCGGATGATTTCCAAGGCGCGCACCACGCGGCGGGGGTTTTGGCGGTCGATGCGCCCGTGGGTGGCGGGGTCGCGCCGCGCCAGTTCCGCCAGCAGCTCGGGCAGGGGGCGGCTTTCCAGCTCGGCACGGATGGCGGGGTCGGTCAGGTGGGGCTCGCCCAGGCCCTCCAGCCAGGCTTTGAAGTAGAGGCCGGTGCCGCCGCAGAAGACCGGCGTTTTGCCGCGCTGCAGCAGATCCTGCACGGCCGCCTTGGCGCGGTCCAGGAAGGCGGCGGCGTCAAAGCTTTCCGTCAGGTCGAGGATGTCAATCAGGTGATGGCGCACGCGGGCCTGCTCGGCGGCGGTGGGTTTGGCGGTGCCGATGTCCAGGCCGCGATAGACCTGCATGGAATCGACGGAGAGGATCTCCCCGTTGACGCGTTCCGCGAGGGCCATGGCGACGGCGCTTTTGCCGACGGCGGTGGGGCCGGCGAGGAAGAAAGGGGCGGGGGCGGTGGGCGCGAGCATGGGAGGCCTCAGGGCGGGGTGGGGCGGGTGGGGGCGGGTGAGCGGGGCAGCACGAAGTACAGGATCAGGCCCACAGGCAACAGCAGGAGGCTCACCGCCTGGCCCGGGGTGAGCAGGCCGAACCAGAGCTGGCCGGGCAGGTAATCCCCGCGCAGCAGCTCCACGCTGGCGCGGATGAGCGGGTAACCAAGCAGGTAAAGGGCGAAGACCTGGCCGGTGAAGCGTTTGCGCCGGTAAAACCAGGCGAGGGCCAGGAAGAGCAGCAGATTCAGGAAAGACTCATAGATCTGGGTCGGGTGAACCCCGTAATGCTGCATCTCGTGCGGTGAGGGAAAATGGACGGCCCAGGCGCCCCCGGTGACGCGCCCAAAGCAGCAGCCGTTCATGAAGCAGCCCAGCCGGCCGAAGACATGGCCCAGGGCGATGCTGGGGGCGAGGGCATCCGCCGTGGCCCAGAGGGGCAGTTTTTTCCATCGCAGATAGCCGATGGCCACCAGCGCGGCGCCGAGGAAACCGCCGTAATAGACCAGGCCGCCTCGTTGGAGCATGAACACCTCCCAGAAGGGGCCGGAACGGTATTCCTGCCAAAAGGTGATGACGTAGAGGAACCGGGCCCCAACCAGCCCGCCAACGAGGAGCCAGATGCCGAGGTCCGAAATGGTTTCCGGGGGCAGCCCATAGCGGATCCCCCGCCGGCTGGCGGTCCACAAACCGGTCAGAAACCCGAGGGCCACCAGCACACCGTACCAGCGGATCACCAGGCCCGGACCCAATTCCAAAGCAATCGGATGCACGTGGGTGGCAAATTAAGTTCCCCGCCCGGTGCCGTCAATCATGCTTGGCGGAAATCGCGCGCGTCGCCCCCCGTCTTTTTCGGTGCGCAGGCTTTGACCGCCGGAGGGAAATGGGGCACACTCCGGCGCATGCAACTGGCAGATAACCTGGTGTCCATTCAAGCGCGGATGGCGGCGGCCTGCGGGCGCGTCGGGCGCGACCCGGCAGGGGTGCAACTCATGGCCGTGAGCAAAGGGCAGCCGCCGGCGATGGTGCGCGCCGCCGCCGACCTCGGCCTGACGCTGTTCGGCGAAAACAAGGTGCAGGAGGGCAAGGCGAAGGTTTCGATGAGCCCCGGACGCTTGCACTGGCACCTGATCGGACACCTGCAAACCAACAAGTGCCGGGACGCGGTGCATTTCTTCGAGCTGATCCAGAGTGTCGATAGCCTGCACCTGGCGGAGGAGATTGATAAAGCCGCCGCCCGGGTGGGCAAGCGCATGCCGGTGCTGCTGGAGGTGAACATCGCGGGGGAGTCGAGCAAGTTCGGGCTGCGGCCGGAGGTGCTGGTGGAGGAGATGCTCAAGATCAACGCCCTGAAACGGGTGGAGATACACGGGCTGATGACGCTGGCGCCCTGGACGCCCGACACCGAGAAGGTGCGGCCCCTGTTCCGGCGGCTGCGTGAGCTGAAGCTCGCGTGCGAGGAGGCGCTGGGGGCGACGCTGCCCCATCTGAGCATGGGCATGAGCGGCGATTTTGAGGTGGCCGTGGAGGAGGGGGCCACGATTGTGCGCATCGGCACGGCGCTGTTCGGGCCCCGGGGGCGGGCCGGTGCGGCGGGGGTGGGGATGGGCGACCCGGCAAAAGAGGGGTGAGGGGAGGGGACGCCGGGTGAGAACACGCGGTTGCCACGAACCTTGCTGGAGATGACGCTGTAGCGGCAGGCATCCTGCCTGCCGTAACTGGCGGCTTCCAGCCGCCCGGCCCGGGACTGGACGAACGACCCGGCTGGAAGCCGGGTGATACGGCAGGCAAGGATGCCTGCCGCTACGAGACTTGGTGAAACGCTAATGAAATGCGTTGCGCCGGGCCGCTTTTCCTAATATAAACTTTTCCGGTGCCGGGATGCCGGTGGTGAAACCGTGTTCGCCGCCGCTTCCGGCGCCATTAACTTGAATCGACATAAGCCATGATCAAAACCATTGAAACGCAACTGGGCGACAAAGCCGAATATCTGCTGAACTTCAACACCCCGAAGATCTCCAAGGACCGTCTGCACGTTCCGGGACCGGATTTTGTGGACCGCATTTTCATTCCGTCGGACCGGAGCAACCGGGTGCTCTCGAACCTGCAGCGCATGTTCGGCAATGGCCGCCTGGCGGGCACGGGCTATCTTTCCATCCTCCCGGTGGACCAGGGCATTGAGCATTCGGGCGGGGCGAGTTTCGCCAGGAACCCGGATTACTTTGACGCGGAGAACATCGTGAAGCTGGCGATCGAGGGCGGCTGCAACGCGGTGGCCTCGACCTACGGCGTGCTGGGCATGGTGTCGCGCAAATATGCGCACCGCATTCCGTTCATGGTCAAGATCAATCACAACGAGCTGATGACCTACCCGAACAAGGCGGACCAGATCATGTACGGCACGCTCAAGGAGGCGGCGGACATGGGTTGCGCGGCGGTGGGGGCGACGATCTATTTCGGCTCGGCGGAAAGCGGGCGCCAGATTGTGGAAGTGGCGCAGGCGTTTGCGATGGCGCACGAGCTGGGGATGGGGACGGTGCTGTGGTGCTACATCCGCAACAACGCCTTCAAGGTGAAGAACGCGGACGGCAAGAGCACCGACTATCATTCCTCCGCCGACCTGACGGGCCAGGCGAACCACCTGGGCGTGACCATCCAGGCCGACATCATCAAGCAGAAGCTGCCCGAGAACAACGGCGGTTTCAAGGCCCTGCAGATGGGCAACTCCAGTTACGGCAAGTTTGACGAGCGGATTTACACCGACCTGTGCAGCGACCATCCGATTGATCTCTGCCGCTATCAGGTGGCTAACTGCTACATGGGCCGCGCCGGACTGATCAACTCCGGGGGCGAGTCCAAGGGTAAGGGCGACCTCGAGGCCGCCGTGCTCACCGCCGTGGTCAATAAGCGCGCGGGCGGCATGGGTCTTATCTCCGGCCGCAAGGCTTTCCAGCGTCCGCTGGCGGAGGGCGCCGCGCTCCTGAACGCGATTCAGGACGTGTATCTGTGCAAGGAAGTCACGGTCGCCTAAGTCAGAGCGGCCCGCAGGCGTTTTCAGCCCGCCCCCCCCGGGGGTGGGCTTTTTTGCGGACATGCGTGGTCAACGCCAAGGCATTGATGGGTTAAGGATATGGAGAGGGGGATGCGGGGATAAAAGCTGAAATCTCCGACCACTGACGATGAAAATGGGGGGGGCTGGCTTGGGGAGATCGCGGTTTCAAAACAAGACCGCAGGACTTTGGTTGTCCAACAAAGCGGAGCAAGCCGCCGCACTCCAAGACGCTTCGCGACTTAGGGAGCAACCACCACACAGCAGCGTCTGGCCCCCCATTCGTCAGTTGGAGACGCCCGCACACGCACCGGGGCTTTTTTGCGGACATAGAAAACCTTTTGACGGGCACTTAGTTTTGAGTTAGCCTGTCCATAATGAAATCGAATTCATTGTTAAATCTAACGGTTGCACAACTGCGTCGTGCGGCCACGCTGCGTGAGAAAATCTCCAAGCTGGAGAAAGAACTTGGGGCCATTGTCGGCGAGGTTGCACCGTCCAAGGCCGGCAAAGACAGCAAGGACGTTCCGGAGAAGGTCAAAGGCAAGGGCAAGAAGCGCAAGATGTCGCCCGAGGGACGGGAGCGCATCGCGGCCGCGCAGCGGGAACGCTGGCGCAAGGTGCATCAGACCGGCAAATAATTCCGTAGGCGTCGGCTTAAGCCGATGGAGATCCACTCCCGGGATGGGCGCGATGCGCCTCCCCCGGGAGCAGCTTTTTCAACATGGCTCCCGAGACAACAGTGCGGGCGGACAAATGGCTCTGGGCGGTGCGGCTGTTCAAGACGCGCACCCTGGCGGCGGAGGCGTGCAAGGCCGGCCATGTGAAGCTGGCCGGGGCGAATCTCAAGCCGGCGCGCGAGCTGCGGGTGGGGGAGGTTCTGGCCGTGCAACAGGGGGACATCACCCGCACGGTGAAGGTCGCGGGTCTGGCGGAGCGGCGGGTGGGGGCGCCGGAGGCGCGGTTGCTGATGGAAGATTTGACGCCCCCGGAGGTGTATGCCCGCCAGCAGGAGCAGGCGCGTCTGCCCCGGCCACCCCAAACCGCCGGACGCCCCACCAAGAAATTCCGGCGGATGCTGGAAAAGATGGGTTTTATCGAGGAATGAGCGGCGCGGTCAGGCGGTGGGCGGGGGGAACAGGCGGCGCAGTTCCAGCAATTGATCCTCCAGGGAGAAGGTGACCCCCATGGCCATGTAATTCAGGGAGACCAAGGCGTTCAGATTGGCGTCCTGGGTGCTGGCGTTCAACAGGCGGTGGTGAAAGGCCCGGTTCACTTCCTGCAACTGCTCGTAGAACCGGGTCAAGTGGGTCAGGTCCCAATCCGTCACGCCCCCCTCCCGGTGGGCGAAGTGCTGCTTCAAAAGATAGGCGGAAACGGTGCGGAACACGGTTTCCTCGAGGTTGGCGAACGGCAGGTGAAACCGGGCGAGGCCGCGGAAGTGCGCCAGCACGGGGCATTCGCTGTTGGCCATCACCAGCCCGAGGAGGGAACGCAGCCCGGTTTGCACATCGCAGTCCCGGGCATACTCGCGGTCCGCGGTGCGGATGACCACCCGCGCCGCTTGGTAACTCACGAGGGAGGCGAACCGCTGGGCGATGGCCTCCACCGCCACGGCGGCCGGGCAGCAGGGATGGGTGGACTCCCGCAGCGGGCAAAGCCCACACTGGTGGAAGCCCAACCGGGCCCACTCCGCGTGCCGGGCCGATGGCTGGGGTGGCTGATCCGGGTCCACTTGGAAGGTGAACGTGCCTCCTTCGGCCAGTATGAAGTGATACTCGATCATAAAAAAACGGGACAAGGCTGGGCCTTGTCCCGCGCGACAAAAGCTGGACTAACCCGTCACTGTTTGGCGGGCACAGCCAGCGGCCAATCAAAGGTGAGGCTGATCTCATCCCCGGTCTTGATGCCCACGCCGGCGATGTTCGGGTTGGGGGGAGTGATGCCGTAATCGGTCATCTTGAGTTTCACGGGGGCGAGGGTGTAGAACTTGCACTTGTCCTTGGCCTGGCGCTCCAGCCCGACGGGCATGGTGATCTTCTTGGTGACGCCCGCCACGGTGAGATCGCCCACCGCCTCGCACATCAGCCCGCCGCGCGCCGGGATTTCCTTGAGGGTCATCTCGGTGAGCTTGTACTCAATCTTGGGAAACTGCTCCATCTTCATGT
>CAIYYI010000607.1 GCA_903930345.1 uncultured Verrucomicrobiota bacterium | reverse complement strand
GTGCCTGAATGGTGGTTATGACGGAGGTAAAAGACATGAACAGGTTTAGTATTTGGCCAGGTAGAACAAAAATTTGACCACCTCATTGTTAAAAGTGATCAACCCCGCCTCGCGTTGCCACCAATTGTCCGGGGTGTACGGATCCTGCGGTGAGATGGCGGTGAACCGCAATTCCACCGAGCCGCCTGGTATCGTTCGATTGAAGATCCATCGGCAACGCCGGGTGTGAAAGAAATCAGTACAGATGATTACCCGCCTGGCCTGGCTTTGGCGTGCCCAATCCCGCAACGCCAGGGTTTCCTCGTAGGTGCTGGTGACATTGGTACCAATGAACTGGATGGCCTGTTCAGGGATGCCCTTTTTCAGGAGCACCTCTCGCATGAGAATAGGCTCGGGCTTCGTGAGGCCCAGTTCATCCGTGGGGCTGGGTTTGGAATGGCTGAGCAAGATTTTTGGGACAATCCCCTGTTGGTAGAGACGCACCGCCTCAAACGTCCGGTACTGCAAACCACCCCCCAGCACGTACACGGCATCCGCTTTCTCCGTCGGTTGATGGATGATCCAAGCCCGGGCCACGCCCCGGAGGATCGGTGCCCTTGCCAGCCAAAGCGCCAGAATCAGCCCCACCCCGACGGCCAGGGCAACAAGCGCCTTTTTAAAGAATCCCTTTTTCATGCCCGGCGGGACGCGGCCCAATCCTGCAAATACCACGGCAAGGCCACCCGCAGTCCCTGCTCCAGCGTGTGGGTGGCGGCGTAGCCCAGCAATGTCTGGGCAGCAGAGATATCCGCCTGCGAATGGCGCACATCCCCGGCCCGAAAATCTCGGTAGCACGGTTTCACTGAGGCCAGTTCCGGCCGTTCGACCGAAAGCAGGGTTCGCAATTGATCAAACAACTGGTTCAGCGTGGTGCGTCCACCCAAAGCCACGTTATAAGCGCGATTCCAAGCCTGTGGATCAGTGGCTGTGGCCGCCAGCAGGTTGGCTTGAACCACATTGACCACGAAACAAAAATCGCGGCTGGTTTCGCCATCCCCATTGATGTGCACCGGTTCGCCTTGCAAGAGCGCGGCTATCCACTTGGGAATGACCGCCGCATACGCGCCCTCGGGATCCTGGCGCGGGCCAAAAACATTGAAATACCGCAGGCCGGTTGACCGGAAACCGTAGCAGCGGGCAAAGACCTGGGCGTAGAGTTCGTCCATGTACTTGCTGGCCGCATAAGGGGAGAGGGATTCGCCAATATTCCCCTCCACCTTGGGAAGGGCCGGATGATCCCCATACACCGCACTGCTGGAGGCATAGACAAAACCCTGAACTTTGGCATCCCGGGCCGCCAGCAGCATGTTCATAAAACCACTGACATTGGCTTCATGCGTGGCCAGCGGATTTTCGATCGAGCGGGGCACAGACCCCAGCGCCGCCTGATGCAGCACATAATCCACACCCCCACAGGCCCGATGGCAATCGCCGAGCGAAGTGATGCTCCCCTCCAGGAATAGGAATCGCTTCCAAGCCTCGGCTCCCACCACCTGCCGAAGTTGCTCCAGATTCTTGCGCTTGCCGGTTGAGAAATCGTCGAAACCGACCACCGATTGCCCCAGTCCCAACAAGGTTTCCACCAGATTCGAGCCGATAAAACCGGCCGCACCGGTGACGAGCCAGCGACGCGGCTGTTGCGGAAGCAATGTTTTTAATTGTGTCCAACGCATAAAACCCTCAAGCCTTCCAAACCTGTCCACGCCGCGTTTTGATGTTCGCCAGCGCATTGCGCGTATCAATGATCAGCGGTGCCCAAGCTGCCAATTCCTGGTAATTGACACAGGCATGATTGGTCGCCAGCAGGACAGCGTCAAAGCGGCTCACCGTGGCCTGATTCCATTTGATCGACTTGGTTCCCGCCCAATGGGAATGCTCCCGACTGGGGCGAATCACCGGGACATAGGGGTCGTAATAGGCCATCTTGGCTCCCTTTGCCTGGAGCATCTCCAGCAGGTGATAGCTGGGCGATTCCCGATCATCATCCACATTGGGCTTGTAAGCCAAACCCATGACCAGGATACGGCTGCCGTTGACCGATTTCTTGTGCGCATTCAGGGCTTCGGTGACGCGGTGCACCACATACTCAGGCATGGCGGTATTCACCTCGCCGGCCAATTCGATGAACCGGGTGTTCTGGCCGTACTCCCGCGCCTTCCACGTCAGATAAAAAGGATCAATGGGAATACAGTGCCCACCCAGCCCGGGACCCGGATAAAACGGCATGAAGCCAAACGGCTTGGTCTTGGCGGCATTGATCACCTCCCAAACATCGATTCCCATGGCGGCATAGACAACCTTCAGTTCATTGACCAAGGCAATATTGACACCGCGAAAAATGTTCTCCAGCAACTTGGTGGCTTCTGCCACCCGGCAGGAGGAAACCGGCACAATGTTTTTGATAGCCCGCCCGTACAGTGCCTGCGCCTTGGCCAGGCAGGCAGGCGTCAACCCCCCAACCACCTTGGGAATCTCTGACACCACGCTTTTGGGATTGCCGGGATCCTCGCGTTCAGGAGAAAAGGCCAGGTGAAAATCACGTCCGGCCACCAAGCCGGAACCCGCCTCCAAAACCTTGCGCAAGTCTTCATCCGTGGTTCCGGGATACGTGGTGGACTCCAACACGACCAAAGTTCCTTTGACAAGATGGGGTGCAATCGCCCGGCCGGTTTCAGTGATGTACGAAATATCCGGTTCCCGGTTCTTGTTCAATGGGGTGGGCACGCAGATGATGACCGCCTCCACCTCGCGGACTTTGGAAAAGTCCACGCTGGCGGCAAACCGGCCTTGGTTAACCATCTCGGCCACAGAGGCTGCATCAATGTGCTTGATGTAGCTCTGGCTGGCATTCAAGGCTTTGACCTTGACCGGATCGATGTCCAAACCCAGGACAGACACTCCGGAACGGGCAAATTGCAGGGAAAGAGGCAAACCCACATACCCCAAACCAATGATGGCAATCGTGTTCATGTTTGATGCAATCAACGAGCCCAAGCTACCGCCATTGACCGCACCCAAGCCGCATAAACGCAACCCGGGCAGACCAGCAGCAAAAGACTTCCGCACTCAATTCTCCAAGCGTCAACTTATTCCCTATAAAAGACTTCCACAGCTAAAGTTGGCACCCTGCCCGATCCCCAATGGATTCCCCAATCCCGTCCTGATCCCGACACATCACATTGGTTTGGCATGAGCGTTGTCAACTGTCGGAAAAGTCTTAGCAAAACACCCGGGAAGTTCAAGGAAAATATACCTCTGCGTTCGTGGCGTAATTTCCTAGCCATACGCCATTTAGAGCCCGTAAAAGGCAACGGCGCGAGCTTGCGCCCGCGCCGTTGCGTGACATACCCCCATCACCGAAAATTACACGTCGTAGTACAGATGGAACTCATACGGATGCGGGCGCAGGCGCAGGGCGTCATGCTCCTTGCGCTTGTGGCTCACCCACATCTCGATGAAGTCCT
>CAIYYI010000606.1 GCA_903930345.1 uncultured Verrucomicrobiota bacterium | reverse complement strand
GACCTGCCCCAGGGCGTTGGTGATCTGCTCCGGGGAGCCGCACCCGCAATAGCCGAATAAGGTGGTATTGGTCCGCGCGTCGGTCACCTGCACCGGCTGCCGGATCCGGTCATAACCGAGCCGGGTCCAGTTCCCCAGCCGGTCTTTCACCCCGGTCAAATCGAGGATGGGAATGGCCGAACCGCCGGTGTTGAACCCGTAACCCGGCTGCAGGCTGTAGCTGTATTGAATCGTGGTGCCGCCGGGATAAGCGGTCTGGGTCGGACGGCCCAAGCCGTCCCACGAATGGACCAGGGTTAACCCCCGGGGATCGGTCGAGGAATAGAGATTGCCGCCGGACCACGTGAACGAATTGGTCCGGATCGGTGTGCCGCCGGTGGTCTGGTCCACCACTTTGAGCGGCCGGGAGGTGGCGCCATCGTAGGTGTAAACCGAAACCAGTCCGCCCGGGGCCTGCTGGCTTGTCAGCTTTCCGTAAGCGTCGTAGTTCCAGGAGGTGGTATAAGCAGTGCCCGCGCTGGCATAAACGGTCTGGTTGGTGAGCTGATGGCGGCTATTGTAGCTGTAACTGGCCGCCAAGTTGTGGTTGGGATCGTATTCCGAGGTCAAATCCAGGCCATCGGCTGAGTAATAGTAATGCCGCGCGCGCGTCGTGGAGCCGGTGCCATAGGTGCTGGTCTTCAGCGTGGGCTTCCCCAAAGTGTTGTATTCGAAATATTCATACCAGACGCTGTTGTCCGGCAGGATGCGCGCCACGACCGTCGGTTGAATTTGCGCGCCGGGATAATTGGTCCCGTTATCCTGCCCCGCATAGCCATACCACGTCAACTGACTGGTGTTGGTGCTGTTGGCATCGGGACTGGGGGCCCGCTCAAATGCCAGGGTGGCCACCGGGGTGACATCGTAATACGCCGCCGGATCGCTCAACCAATGGCGCATCCGGGCCCGGTTAAACTGAACCGGGGTAAAGGCACTAACGCTCCCCTGCAAACCCGCCGCCTGGTGTTGGTTCCAATAAAAACTGTCGCGCCAAAAAGGCTCATTATCGAACACCAGGAAGGATTGCCCGGAGGGCACTAAACTGGGGGCATAGGCATACGGCATCCAAGGCACCCAATTGGCATCGGCACAGTAACCCAAATAAGCATAGATCTGCTGGCCGCCATTGGGCTCGGTAACATAAGCCGCCCGGCCCAAGGATCCATCGTCATAGTTCTCGTAACTGAAACTGGTGGTGCCATAGGGCGTGGTGATGCTGGCCGGATAAATGCCGTCGTAGGCGATGGAACTAGCCAGTTGAGCGGTATCGGTGATGGTCACCAGGGTGCCTCCATTATAGGCCAGGCTGGCGCTATGGCTGTAAGGGTCGCTCACCTGGCTGACCCGGTTGTCCGTGTCATTGGGGACGGCGGTGACATACTGCAGATTGCAGACCTGGCCATCGGCATCCGTCACCGACCATAGGCGCATGATTTGCGTGGCGGGATCGTAGTTATACTTGCCGTTGGTGTAGGCAAACTGGGTGGCAAACCCCCGCGCATCGGTTTTCTGAGTTAAATAGACCTGGCTCCATCTGCCATCCTGATCGGTCCGGAAGAAGGAGTAAGTATACTGGAGGCCGTTGGGATAGGTGAGCTTGAAGGCGGTGACGTTGTTATTGCCATCCAGCGTATACTGAAGCTGGCAGTTGCTGGCGTAGCTGCTGGCCGTGGTTTCACCCACCCCAAAGTTGAACACCGTTTCCCCGCCGCCGGGCAGGTAAACCGTGGCTCGCCGGTAACTCAAAAACGGCGGCGCCACTTCCACGTAGGACCGCCAGCCCGAATTCCACCCCGCCCCGAAGTTGAACACCGCCGGATCCAGGCCGGTGGTGTCATCCCGCTGCTTGTAGGCCAGCCGGAAGGACACCGGGCTCCCCAAAGCGGGCGCATAGGCCAGAGGCTCGTCTTCCAGCCAGAGATTGATGAACGGTTCCGAGACCCACCAGGCGATCATGCCTGCGCAGCCACCTCCTCCGCCGTGGCCAGGGGGACAACACGAGTCCGCACAGGACTGATCATCCCCATCCCTGATGTAATACGGAAAACCGCGCCCCAAAACGGAGGCGGCCTCCCCGGCATTGGCTCCCCGCCAGCCGGGGGGCACTTGCGTTGCCAGGACCAGGAAATAGCCGCTGGCTTCCGAGTTGATGGCCTGGGCGGAAATCCATTGCGCATCGCCGAAGGTCGGATCGGCCACCAGATAGCTGTCCCCCCGCCGCTCCAGAATGGCCGCGTAATGGTTCTGCCGCCAATGCACCAGCGAGGGCACCGCCAGTTCCTGCCCCAGCTCCCGCTTGACGGCCACCAGGTCAAAGCCGAACTGGCGGCCGATGTCCGTCAAGGCTTTCAGCGAATAGGCCAGGTCGGCGCTCCGATAGCGCATCAACGCCTGCGCATCGTAGCTCCGCCCATACAGTTGGCGGGCCAGGTTGTTGAGCGCCAGCAATCCGCAGCGGTAAGAGCCCGAACGGTCGTTCCGCGTGAGCGCCAAGGCCTCCCGGGTGCGGCCCACCATGTGCGCCAAGGCGCCGGGTTCGAACACCCGGTCTTTCACTTCGGGAAACATCAGCGACAGCATTTCAAACCGGCCCAGGCTGACTAATAGCCGGGTCCAATGCGCCCAGGCATAATCGGCCACATGTTTACCCCAGCCATCGTCGTAGCCCAGGGTGGCCCACCAAGCCTCCTCCCAATGAGTCAGAGCCTTGGTGTACTGGCCGGTATTGCGATAATATTTGCCCAGGTTAATCCGCAATCCAGGAATCCAAGGGGATTTGGGATTGGCTTCGATATATTCCTCGATGGCCTGCGCTTGGACCTCGGCCTCCTGGCTCATATACAAGGACACCGTGGCCGCCAGTGTGAGCGTGTCCTTTTGGGTCGGAGCCCGCTCGCCCACCGGCAGAATCGGCTGCTCGAACCAATAGGGCCGGGCCACCTGGGCTTGTACAAATCCACCGCAGTTGAGGCAGGCCAAAAGCAGGACTCGCAGCAGGGCGATGCCCCAATGTGGAATAAAGCTATTTCTCATGGCTATTTCGCGTATGTATTTGTGGATCAATGTTCTGAGATGCGAGAATACTATGGACATCTAGTGACAGGCAAACGAAAATGTGATTTTAATAGTAATATCCAGCTTCGCTCCGCCGTCTAACCTTATTCCATGGCGCCATTGATCCTCCCGTTTATGTGGGAGATTTGCTAAGCAATCTGGCGCGGGTGACGGGTGATTTGCTATTTGCGGCGAAGTGCAGCGTAAATGGCTTCGTGCTGGCCGCCTACCGCTTGGAGGATGTCGATCT
>CAIYYI010000605.1 GCA_903930345.1 uncultured Verrucomicrobiota bacterium | reverse complement strand
GCCTGGACTACGGGATGGATTGCGGGCCAATCCATGGCCAATGCCAGCTCAGCCGCTCATTTCCCGCTTGTTCCTGCGTGAATTCATGGTAACTTCCGCGCCCTTGTGGATATTGTACAAGAAATTAACAAACGGCGGACCTTTGCGATCATCTCTCACCCTGATGCTGGCAAGACGACGCTGACCGAAAAGCTGCTCCTTTACGGCGGTGCGGTGCAATTGGCCGGATCAGTGACGGCGCGCAAAAACCAGCGCGCGACCACCTCTGATTGGATGGAGTTGGAAAAAAAGCGCGGTATTTCCATCAGTTCAACCGTGCTGCAGTTTGATTACGCCAATTTCCGGATCAATCTGCTGGACACCCCCGGGCATAAGGATTTTTCCGAGGATACCTACCGGGTTTTAACGGCGGTGGATGCGGTGGTGATGGTGATTGATTCGGCGAAAGGGATTGAATCACAAACCCGCAAACTTTTTGAAGTGTGCCGTCAACGCGGGGTGCCGATTTTCACCTTCATGAACAAGTGTGATCGTCCGATGCGGGATCCGCTGGCGCTGCTGGATGAATTGGAGCGGGTGTTGGGCATCGGGGCTTTTCCTGTCAATTGGCCGATTGGCATGGGATCCGAATTTCAGGGGGTGTATGACCGCCTAACGCGGCAGGTGCATTTGTTTGAACGCACGGTGGGCGGGCAGTATCGTGCCCCGGTTGAGATTGGAGGTCCGTCGGATCCTTTTATCCAGGAACGCATGTCGGAGGGTGACTTCCGCCATTTGAATGAGGAACTGGAGATGCTGGACATGGCCGGAGTGACGTTTGATGAACAGGCGGTGCTGGCGGGCGAGACCACCCCGGTGTTTTTCGGGAGTGGTTTGAATAATTTCGGGGTGCAGCTCCTTCTGGATGGCTTCCTGAAATATTCCCCGGCGCCCAAGGCGCGGGTGATGGCGGGGACCGCCATCTCGCCCGAGCACCCCTTCTTTTCCGGTTTTATCTTCAAGATCCAGGCCAATATGGATCCCAAGCATCGGGATCGCATCGCGTTTTTGCGGGTCTGCTCCGGCAAGTTTGAACGGGACATGACCGTTGTGCACCCCCGCACCAACAAAAAAGTCCGTCTTTCCAGTTCGCACAAATTGTTCGGGAACGAACGCGAAACCGTGGATGAGGCTTTTCCGGGAGACATCATTGGTTTGGTGGGGTTGGCTGATTTTGGCATCGGGGACACCTTGACCACCGATCCTTCCATCGCCTACCGTGAGATTCCTCGGTTCACCCCTGAGTCCTTTGCTTTTCTGCACAATCCCAACACGGGAAAATACAAGCAGTTCCGACAGGGCTTGGATCAGCTATTGCAGGAGGGCGTCATCCAGGTGCTGCATTTGCGCAATGCGGCCACCAAAACACCCTTGCTGGCCGCAGTGGGGCCGTTGCAGTTTGAAGTGGTGCAGTACCGTTTGGAGAGCGAGTACGGGGCCGTCTCACGTCTGGAGCAGGCGGCGTGGAACGTGGTGAGGTGGTTGCCAGTGGGCACGAAGGAAGAGAGTTTGGACGGACTGGTGCTGCCGACGGGTGCAGTCATTGCCTATGATGTGGATGGCCACGCGTTGGTGTTGTTCTCCAATGAGTGGTCGGCCAACTATTTTGGCGAAACCAACCGTTCGGTGACGCTCTCGGCCCTGCCGGTGTCCACTCGCACCAATTAATCCGCTGTCACCATGTCCACTCTGTTAAGCGCGACTGACATCGTGGTGCGTCACAATGACCGCACCCTCTTGAACGGAGCCACCCTCACCATCGGTGATCGGGACCGGGTGGGGATGGTGGGTCGCAACGGGTCAGGCAAGTCCACGCTTCTGCGCATCATGGCCGGGTTGCAGCAGCCGGACAGCGGGGAAGTCACCCGCCGCCGTGATTTGTTGATCGGGTATCTCTCCCAGGAATTTTCCCTGGATGCAACGATCAACGTGGAGCAGAACGTCCGCTCCGGCACCCGGCACATCCAGGAACTGATCCACGAGTTTGAACGCCTTTCCCCGACCAGCGGGCGGCACGATGTGCTGGAGGAAAGAATTCGGGCGTTGGATGGGTGGAATCTGGATTCTCGGATTGCCGCCGCCATGGCGCATCTGAACTGTCCGGATGGCGATCGGTCAATCAGGGAATTGTCGGGTGGGGAGCAGCGGCGGGTGGCGCTTTGCCGGGCGATCGTGGCACGGCCAGACCTGCTGGTGCTGGATGAGCCGACGAACCATCTGGACACTGAATCAATCGAATGGGTGGTGGAATATCTGGCAGATTATCCTGGCGCGTTTGTGCTGGTGACTCACGACCGCTATTTTCTGGATCAACTGACGAATTGCATCGCTGAATTGGCGAATGGGATCATTCATTCCTACACTGGCAATTATTCGGACTACCTCGCCGCCTGGGCCGAGCGTGAGGCGGCTGAGGAAGTGATTGAGCATAAGCGGCAGATGTTCCTGAAGCGGGAGCTGGACTGGGTGCGCCGGGGGCCCAAGGCCCGCACCACCAAATCCAAAGGCCGGATCGACCGCTATTACGAGGTCGCCGAGCAGCAAACCGTGTCGCCAACGGGTGACATGGAACTGGTGGTGCCTCCGCCGCCACCCATTGGCAACCGGGTGGTGGATTTGTGCGGCGTGGGCATTGAGCTGGGCGGCAAACGCCTGTTCGCCAACCTGAATTTTACCTTTACCGCCCGCCAGCGGGTGGGGGTGACCGGCCGGAATGGTCTGGGCAAAACCACCCTGCTGAAAATCATCCTCGGCCTCCTTCCGCCGGCCGAGGGATTGGTGAAAACCGGACAGCTCACGCGGTTCAATTACGTGGATCAGGGGCGGCTGCAGGTGAATGAGGAACACACCCTGCTGGAGGCCGTCAGCGACGGCACGGAATTTGTCCTGTTCGGCGAAACACGGCTTTCTTTGCGGTCCTATCTGAAGCGGTTTCTGTTCACGGACGATCGGATTGTCACCCAGGTCAAACACCTGAGCGGCGGGGAGCGCAGCCGCCTGACGCTGGCGCGCATCCTGAAGAATGGCGGCAATTTCCTCATCCTTGACGAGCCGACGAACGACTTGGATTTGCAAACCTTGCGGGTTTTGGAGGAGGCCTTGCTGGATTTTCCCGGCACCGTCCTGGTGGTCAGCCATGACCGCTATTTCCTGGATCGGGTTTGCACGGATATTCTTTCCTTTGAGGGTGAGGGGCAGGTGACGCACTTTGCCGGAGATTATTCAGGCTACGCCGAGAACCGCAAGCTGCGACAGGCGGCGGCGGCGAAATTCAAGCCGGCTGCGCCGGTCAAGGCCGAGCCGATTCGCAAAACCAGCTCCTCCCGGGCGCGCAAGTTGAGCTTCAAGGAAACCCGTGAGCTGGAGGGGATGGAGGCCACCATCATGACTCGGGAGGAAAAAGTGGCGGAGATTGAAACGCTGTTTTTGGATGCCGATTTTCATCGCAAACATGGTCAGCGTACCGGGGATCTGATGGCCGAACTCGCTGCGGATAAGGCGGAGATTGTCCGCCTATACGCCCGGTGGGAGGAGCTGGAAGCCATTCGCTCGGGCACCGGTCCTGATTAGCCTGATGGCGCCACTTCCTCCACGATGGCCTGTGCTCCGCTGTGGCCAATGACGCGGACCTGCCGATCTCTGGGGATCAGCCCCCCCTGCGCGATGACGTCCAGAATGGCATCACCAAACCGGGCTTTACCCCCGGGGCGCAGCGGAGAAACACTCACGCCCACCAGACCCAGTTCGGCGGCCTGTTTGCGGTCGGTTTCAGCCACCGAGGTCACCCCGCTGGCAGATTCAGAAACCAGGTTGCGGTAAAACGAAGTCTGGGGCAGGAACCGGGCCAGGATCACCGCCGCCGCCACGGATCCGACCGAGGCGATCAGCAGGTTCCGCAAGGAGTCGCCCAAGTTAAGCATGTTGGGGAGGCGGGGGACAAAGCCCGGGGTCGCCGGGATGGAGGGTGCGGGATAGAGGTCCGCCAGCGCCATCACCACGGCCACCAGCATGAGAATCATGCCGATCAAGCCGGGAATCACATGGCCGGGCAGCACGAACAGCTCCACCACCACCAGCAGCACGCCGACGATAAAAACCGCGAGCCACTCCATGCCGGACAGGCCGGCCACGTAGCCGCCGAGGAAATAAATCGTGAAGGCGATGATGGCCACGACACCGGGCACCCCAAAGCCGGGGGTTTTGAATTCGATGTAAACCCCCACGATGCCGATCATGAGCAGAAACGGGCTGATCGCATTGATGTAAAACGCCAGCTTTTCCATCCCGGTCGTTTGAATGCGGAGCACGGTGGCACCGGCAAAGCCCATTATCTTAAGCACTTCGTCAAGCGATTCAACGGTGCCGGCCGAGAGGAGTTTCCTGCGGGGTGTGCCGTATTCCTTTTCCGCCTCCAGATTGGTGAGGGTCAGGATGCCCCCTTTCTCATTGAGCACCGCTCCGTCCATTTTCAGCTCGGACGATTTATCAATCATCTTCTGGACCACGGCGGTGTTGTGGCCGTTCTTCTCAGCATTGGCCCGGACCAGGGCGCTGAGGGCCGAGGTCATTTTCACCTCCACCGTGTCCGGCATGCTTTCCACTCCCCCACCGCCCGGAGACATCATGATGGGGGCGGCTGCGCCAATGACGCTTTGCGGCGCCATGAAAATCTTCTGGGTGGCCACGGAAATAAAGGCCCCGGCAGAAAAAGCCTTGCGGTTGACAAAGGTCACCGTGGGACCGTGAAACTGGTTGAGGATCTCGATGATTTCCTGGGTGACATCCACGCGGCCACCGTTGGTGTCCATGTCGATCACCAGCAGGTCGGCGTGGCTGGCAAGGGCTTCCTTCACCCCGCGCCGAACCAGATAAGCCATGGGTGGTTCGATGTTGTCGCGGATGGGGATGACGTAAACCTTTTTTGGTCGCGCCGAGACAGTGTCGGCAGGCAAAGCGGCCATCATTCCCCAGGCGGTCGCCCATGCAGTCATCCACAGAGCCCAGTGTTTCATACACGCCAGCCTATCCCAAATCCAACTGATCCGCAAGCACCACCGGCGGTGTGGAAATCAGCCGGGATAGAAGTGACGGGCGAGTTGCAGGTTTAACTCGTGATGAACCTGCATGAGTTCGGACATGGCATCCGCCTCCTCCGGGGAAGGTGCCTGGGTATGAAACACCCGCTCGACTTGCCGGTAACGGGAGGTCAGGGACAGGTGTTTGCAGGTGTTGCCGAGCTGGGTCAATAACTGTTCCATCCGAGCCGCCAGGCGCAGGGCTTTCCGGATGCGGCGCAAGGCGGTGCTGACGGGCACCTCCTGCCCCTGGACAGCCTTGAACAGATGGCATTCAAAATGGCGGCAGTGTGATGGGCGTTGCGGGTAGATCCGGCACGCACACCCGTCCAGCGCCGGGCAAGGCTGGCTGAAGCCGGGCTTTTGGCGGACGGTTTTCAGGCGCAATCCGGCGGCTGTCAGGCGGGTGGTGGAATCACCGCTGGTCAGTTGCACATCCTTGAACAGCACTCCGTTGCAACAAATGCCGCAGACCAGGCAAAGCTGGTCGGTCAGGGCGGGGGATGGGGTGTTCAAGACATCTTTCATGGCCGGGGTCTAAACTAGGCCAAAGCGTGGATGCTGACCAGCCTTTTGGGAAGGCTTCCCGAGGGGCCGAGGGGCGCGTGTTTCCAAAAACCAACGAACGAACGAGGACAGGGGACTTGGGAATGACTCGACGTGCTGTCTGGTTCGGTGGAAATGTGAGAAGCATGAGATCGCACGAGTGGATAGATCAGCGCAGCCTGGCCATGGATAGGATGTTGGCTGAGAAGCTTGAGCGTGATCCAGCCCTGATCCAGAGGGCTGTCAATATTTTGGAAAAATGGATTGCCCAGCGGCTGCCAACCCCTGCACCCGTCATGCTCGAATGGAGGTCTGTTTTGAGCGAACGCTCTCCATACGAGGTGATTCGATTGTTGCAGGCTGACGATCCGGAAGCACGGCGTTTGCGCCAATCCAGTCCCTTTTGTGGGCTGCTTTCCCCGCAAGAACGATGGGCCATATTGCGCACCTATGAGACGCGACGAACTTGAGCACATCATCCGCGCGGCCAGCGCGATTACGAACCAAAAAGATATGCCGTCGGAGTGGCAAACTCGTTTAAATGCCCGGTTGAAGCTGCTTTTGGAAAGGTGCTCAAAGGAGCGAATTGGGGGTGTCTGAGACAAAACGGGGGGATATGCTGGGCCCGCCATGGGTCATTGAGGAGATGGTGGCCGGGGGGGGACGGGAGAATACACAATGGCAAATCTTGCCACCACCCTGCCAGTGCGGTATCACTTTGGCTAGATGCGTTATCTTGCGGAAGTTTTCAATTTTGGCTGGCCCTACATGCGTCGCTATTGGACGCGGTTGATGGCGGCTGTGCTATTGGGGGTTTTGTTCGGGTTGACGAATGGCAGTTTCGTGTGGGTGACCCGCACGCTCTTTGATCGGTTGGACCCCAAGCAAAATGCCCGGATTGTCGCCTCGGGTTCGGCCGAGGGGCAGCAAACGGCGGCGGTGGCACCGAAAACGACTTCCGCCTTCACCGCACGAATCAAAGCCGTGGGCAGGAGGTTGGACGAAAAACTGGACCCGTGGTTGCCGTTGGCAGGGCGAAAACTGAACTGGCGGCAGGTTTTGGGCGGACTGCTTATCCTGCCGGTGATGGTGGCCTTTAGTCGCTATATCGGTTATCTGGGAACCTACTGCACGAACTGGGTGAGTGAACGGGTGGTGGCGGATTTGCGGGTGGCGGTGCTGGCCAAGCTCAATTCGCTCTCCCTCGATTTCTTCAACCGCTCCACCATGGGGGATTTGATGACCCGGGTGAACACCGATACCGCACAGTTGCATCGTTGCATGAGCCTGGGTTTCACGGATTTGATCAAGGAACCCATCACCATCACCTGTGTGCTGGCGGCACTGTTTCTGGTGGATTGGAAGCTCACCCTGCTGGCGTTGGTTTTCCTGCCGTTGTGCATTTTACCCTTGGTCACCCTGGGACGCAAAATCCGCCGGGCCAGCCGCAATGTGACGAGTGCCATCGTCTCCCAATCCTCGCTGCTGGTGGAGGCGTTGTCCGGCATTCGCGTGGTGAAAGCGTTTGGTTTGGAAGAGGAGCAGATTGCCCGCTATCGGGAATTCACCAAGCAGGCGATTCATCACGGCATGAAAGGGGTGCAAGCGCGCGAATTGGTCAATCCGCTGATTGAAACTATCTCCATGCTGGGTTTGGGGATGTTGATTGTGACCATTTTCTACACCGGATCCAGCGTGCCGGACCTGGTCGGTTTTCTGACCGGAGTGGTGGTGATTTTCACCCCTTTCAAGAAGTTGGCGGGGGTGCATGTGATGTTTCAGCAGACCAGTGTGGGGGTGAATCGGCTGCTGGAGATATTCCGGGAACAGCCCACGGTCAAGGAATCACCGCAGGCGAAGGCCATTAAATCATTTGAGCGTGAACTTCGCTTTGAGAAAGTGGATTTCAGCTACGGAAAACGTCCCGTTTTGCAAGGGGTGGACCTGGTGGTTCCCCGGGGTTTTCGGCTTGGTATTGTTGGCGAAAGCGGTTCGGGCAAAAGCACTTTGGTGAATTTGATCTTCCGGTTTTATGATCCCACCGGGGGCGGCATCAAGATTGATGGCCAGGATTTGCGTGATTTGCACGTGAAAGACTTGCGGGCGCAGATGGCGCTGGTCAGTCAGGAGATCATGCTGTTCGACCAGACGGTGGCGGAGAACATCGCCTGTGGACGGTTGGGGGCAACTCGCGCTGAGGTGGAGACAGCGGCACGGCAGGCGTATGCGCATGACTTTATCCAGCAATTGGAGCAGGGGTATGACGCCCGGGTTGGGGAGCGGGGAGTCACTCTGTCCGGTGGGCAGCGGCAACGGTTGGCCATTGCCCGGGCTTTTGTGCGCAATGCGCCCATCCTGGTGCTGGATGAAGCCACGGCGGCTTTGGACTCGCAAGCGGAGTCGGAGGTGCAGGCAGCCATTGAGCGTCTGGAAGAGAACCGAACGGTGATTTGTGTGGCCCATCGTCTCTCCACTTTGTCGCGGATGGACAAAATCATTGTGCTATCCTCGGCCGGTCGGGTGGTGGAGGAGGGGGCATTTGCCGAATTATTAAGGCGGGATGGCATTTTTGCGGATATGGCTCGCAAACAGGGGATTCGGGCATAAAAACCGGTCTTTTCGCGGAGTGCGGGCCGATGTCGCAAACTTTCTTTTGTCACGGGGGCTTGATTTGTGTTTAATGTCGCCCATGAACTGGCAAGACGCAGTGGTATTAGTCACCGGTGGCACCGGGTCCTTTGGGAAGAAATTCACCCAAGTGCTGTTGGATGAGTATCGTCCCAAGAAGCTGATTATCCTCAGCCGGGACGAACTGAAGCAGCATGAAATGCAGCAGCATTTTCCGTCCCGGCAATATCCCTCCCTCCGTTTCTTCCTAGGGGATGTGCGGGATCGGGATCGTTTGCAGCGGGCGTTTCGCGGGGTGGACCTGGTGGTGCATGCCGCTGCGCTCAAACAGGTTCCAGCCTGTGAATATAATCCGTTTGAGGCCATCCAAACCAACATCATGGGGGCCAAGAACATCATTGATGCCGCCATTGATCAAGGGGTCAGGCGCGTGGTGGCGTTGAGCACGGACAAAGCGGTGAATCCGGTGAATCTGTACGGTGCCACCAAACTGGCGGCCGAGAAGTTGTTCATCCAGGGCAACACCTATTCCGGGGCCACCGGCACCCGGTTTTGCTGTGTGCGTTACGGGAATGTGGTGGGGAGCCGCGGCAGTGTGATTCCGCTCTTTGTGCAACAACGCAAGAGCGGGCGCATCACCATCACCGATTCCCGCATGACCCGGTTTTGGATCACCCTGGAACAAGGGGTAAGGCTGGTGATCAAGGCGGCGGAGCGCACGGTGGGTGGTGAAGTTTTTATCCCCAAGATCCCCAGCATGAACATCATGGAGTTGGCGAAGGCGATCGCGCCGGATTGCCAGATCGATACCATTGGCATTCGGCCGGGGGAGAAACTGCACGAAGTGCTGGTGTCCGAGGATGAGGCCCGCAGCACGGTGGAGTTGGATGGTTTTTATGTCATCAAGCCGGCCCATCCGTTCTGGGATGAAACCAGTTGGGCGCAGGGGAAGTCCTTGCCGGATGGTTATCGTTACGGCAGCGATAACAACACCGAATGGCTGAAAGAGCCTGATTTGCAGCGGTTGGCCGAGGAGTTCAAGTAATCGGGAACCAGAACGCCCCGCCTTTGGCATGGCTTCCGCATCCCCAATCATTCCTTACGCCACCCAGTGGATCGACGAGCACGACATTGAGGCGGTGGTCTCCGTGTTGCGTTCAGATTGGCTGACCCAGGGTCCGGCCATTGAGCGTTTTGAACGCAAGGTGGCGGCGCAGTGTGGCGCCCGACATGCGGTGGCCATGTCCAGCGCCACAGCGGCGTTGCACTTGGGTTGTCTGGCGCTCGGTTTGGGACCGGGCGGCCGTCTATGGACCTCCCCCAACACCTTTGTGGCTTCCGCCAACTGTGCGCGTTATTGCGGGGCGGGAGTGGATTTCGTGGATATCGATCCCCGCACCTACAATCTGGGGGTGACCGCATTGGAGCAGAAACTCCTGGCCGCCGCCCGGGCGGGTGTGTTGCCGCAGGTGCTGGTGCCGGTGC
>CAIYYI010000604.1 GCA_903930345.1 uncultured Verrucomicrobiota bacterium | reverse complement strand
TGGCGTTCAGCCCCGCCGCGAGTAGTGCCGGAGCTTTGGTGATGGTCAGTATGCCCAGGTTGGTCACCAGGGTGTAGTTGGGGAGCCGCCCCATGGGATCGCTCCACACAGGGGTGGTGGAATAATTGCCCACCTGGCTGTTGGTCGTGGCGGTTGTCTCCCAGGTGACGGAAATTGGGTCGTTATTCACCAGTCCGGTGAGGGTTCCCAGCAGGGCCGGGTTGGTTTCCCCATAGGCGCGGCTGGCGTTCAGCCCCGCCGCGAGCAGCGCCGGAGCCTTGGTGACGGTCAGGATGCCCAGGTTGGTCGCCAAGGTGTAGTTCGGTAGCCGCCCCATGGGATCACTCCACACGGGGGTGGTGGCGTAATTGCCCACCGGGCTGTTGGTCGTGGCGGCCGTGGTCCAGGTGACGGAAATCGGGTCGTTGTTCAGCAGCCCGGTGAGGGTTCCCAGCAGGGCCGGGTTGGTTTCCCCATAGGTGCGGATGGCGTTCAGCCCCGCCGCGAGTAGTGCCGGAGCTTTGGTGATGGTCAGTATGCCCAGGTTGGTCACCAGGGTGTAGTTGGGCAGCCGCCCCATGGGATCGCTCCACACGGGGGTGGTGGCGTAAGTGCCCACGGGGCTGTTGGTCGTAGCGGTCGTGGTCCAGGTGACCCAAATTGGGTCGTTGTTTAGCAGCCCGGTGAGGGTTCCCACCAGGGCGGGGTTGGTTTCCCCATAGGTGCGACTGGCGTTCAGCCCGGCGGCGAGCAGCGCCGGAGCTTTGGTGATGGTCAGGATGCCCAGATTGGTCGCCAGGGTGTAGTTGGGCAGCCGCCCCATTGGGTCGCTCCACACGGGAGTGATGGCGTAAGTGCCCGCCGGGCTGTTGGTCGTGGCGGTCGTGGTCCAGGTGACGGAAATTGGGTCGTGGTTCACTACGCTCAACAGGGTACCGGTAAAAACGGGATCAGGGCTGCCGTAGGCCCGGGTCTCGTTGATGGCCGCTGCTCTTAGGCTTGCTTTCTTAACCACCAGCACATTCGTGACATTCTGCGCGGGTAAATAGATATCGCTGCCTGGCTGGGAGGCTGCCACAGTGATTGAGCCAGCACCGGTGAACTCCAAAAATGAACTGTTGGTGGCAGAGATGCCAGCTGGTCCGGCCACCACGGTGAAGGTGGCTGGCAATTGGGACGATGTCGCAGCCATCAATGGGTATGGTTCATCGCCGTAGGTCAGGTCGGCTCCGGGGTCGGGAAAGGTGATCCGCTGGTTGCCCAGTTCGTAGGCCCCGGCGTCAATGCCATTGCCCTGCGGACGGATGACGCCCCGTGCGTCGAAGGCAGGGTTTCCCACCGCCAAGCCGGCGTCAATCGCCACGCTGCCAATAGGCAGCGCGCAAGTCGGCACCGGTCCTCCGTTGGGTTGAAGTTTGCCCAATTGAGGGTTGGCGTTGAGTCGGTCAGACGCGGTGAACCCTGACAGACCGTTGGTCACCCCCACCAAGTTGCCGCCCTGGCTTAGCATCGGGATAAAGGCAAACCCGTTTGGCATCGCGTGATCCGCCTGGTTACCCGCCAGAATTGAGTTCAACACAAAAAGACTGACGGTGTTGCTCATTGTCAGAATTCCTCCACCGGTGCCCCAGCCGTGCGTGCCGGGCGGGCCGAAGATTGAGCCATTCAAGCCGCCTTCACCTCCGAAGACCTGGTTTGCGGAAAGGGTGCAGTTAACGATCCAGTTGGAACTTGGTTCAGTTGTGGCGATATAAATTCCCCCACCCAGGCCCGCCCCGCCGGCCCCTCCCGCGCCCAAGCCGTTGTCGCCCCCGCGCCCGCCGATGGCTTGGTTACCCCAGAAGGTGCAGTTGGTGATGCGCAGTGAGCCTTGAAGGGAGCAGATCGCGCCTCCTTGACCGTTATAGCCTGTCTCCGAAGAGTTCGTTGTGACCAAGTTATGGCCTGGCAGTCCGGTGGCGTAGTTGCTGGCGAAGGTGCAGTTCTGCAATATTAAAGCACCATAATTAAGTATCGCTCCGCCCATGTTGGTGGCCGCGTTATTGGTCAGCAGGCATTCCCGGAGGAGAACTGTGCCCAGATTGTGGAGGGCTGCCCCGCCAAGGTCTGCTGATCCGTCAGCCAAGGTCAACCTCTCAATGGCCACCGAGGTCTGAGCGCTCACCCGCAACAGCGGCACTGTCTGCCCTCCGCTTAAGTGGACTTGTGTGCTGCCGCTTCCGACAACAACCACATCGTCGGTGATGGTCGGCAGCGGTGAAAGCAAAAGGATTGTGCCTTGAACCGCAAGTTCGATCCGGTCCGGACCAAGAAGAGCATTGGCCGAAAGCAGGGCTTCGCGGAGGCTGCCCGGCCCGGCATCAGCCGTGGTGGTCACGGTCATGGTTGCCGCATTCAGGCTCACGGACAGCGAGAACCCTAGGAGGATTCCTAGACAGACACGCCAATTCAGAGCATAGAAGGTAGGAAGCATAAGGGCTATACGGCCCTGGCATCCCAGTCCCTTGGCCGGTCATAGGACGATCGTGGTGCCGAGTGATTACCGACTTGTGCACTTGCAGATTTACCTGAACCGCTGCTCTGCCGCTCTAAATCCATCTGACTGGTGTTGAGTTGCATAGGAATTGTTGTTTCCACCAATTGGAAATTATGTAGGAAATTTTCCCGTAGTGTAAAGGGAATATATTATTTTTCTAATCTCTTTATTTCTTATAATACAATTAAGTTAAATTCTTCATTTTTATTAATTGCCACCTTCATTTCGTCCACTCTATTTCCGGGATTTTCATCGGTATGCACCCGGTTTAGTGAGCAGGATTCGTCGGCATCTGCAAAGAAAGTATGACCATGTCTTTCTGTAGTATATAATTGGAAGCATGTCGCTTTGTGTTAGATGTTCCATGAAAGATAATTATTACAAAGCATGCCGACTTACTCGACCGGTAAAATTGTTTGAATAATTCCTTTACCCAGACCGGTGTTTCCTCTAGAAACACGTCCAGTAAACCCTGTCAGACCTGAACGATCATTGATTGAAAAATCAGTAATTTTATGGTTTGGCTGTGCTTTGTTTGTGATTGTTGTAAGTGTTTTATGGTTAGTGACTTGCATGATCGCAACCACCTGCTGTTTGATGGCTGTTGATTAGCGGCCTCTGCATGAAGCGCACAACGATTTTGGCTGGAACGCTGGCCCTTACAGCGGTCTTGGTTGGCTGGCTGTATCAGAGCCGCGACCCCGGGTCACGTTTGCAACGGATTTCCGTTGCCACCGTGGCAGCATCGGCGGCGATTTCCGCATCTCCGACTGCCCCAGTGGCAGCCTCCCCCACCGTCGGTTTGGCCGCCACTGTTCCCACTTGGATGCCGCGTCGGGAAACGCTGTGGCAAGTGCCCGACGCCGAACCGGAACTGGCGCGGTTTCAGGTCTGGACCGGTCGCTACCTGGCTGCGGCTGTTGCTGACCGCCCCGCGTTGGAAAACGAGGGTGTGGAACTGGCTCGGCAGCGTTTGGCGGTTTTGGCCGGATGGGTGATCAGCCATCCCGAAAAAGCGTTGCAGCAGGTCATGCCGTCGGCAGTGCGGCGTGCTTTGCCCGCCGCTGTGCAGGCCTTGCTGGAGGAGCCGGTCAACGGGGTGGGAGACTATGAGGTGCTGTGTGTGCTGGGCATTCCCGGGCAGCCGGGCGCGGCGGGGTTTACGGTGCGCAATGCCCGGATCAGTGGCCGGGCCTACCAGGTGTTCACCCACGGTCTGGGTCTGGAGTACGTCACCCGCTCCCAAGTGCCGCTGAACGGGGTGGCGGTGCCGGTCTCGGCTGCTGCCGCTGTGCCGGCCAACCCGATGGGGCAGCCGGATGCCTTGCTGGCGCTGGATCCCTCGCCCATGCGGGTGCTGGATGGTGCCGAGCAGGCGGATTATGCGGGTATGCAGCCGTCGGAGCCGCTCTGCCAGGTCACCGGGCAGCCCTGGACGGCCACCGGGGAGCCTGTGGCGCTGGCTCTGGGCGGAACCATCGTGCCCTTCTGTGGGATTCCGGCGGCCAAGGAGTGGACAGCCAAAACCATGGCGGACCTGGCCCTGAACAAGCCCCGTCCCAAGGAGCTGCCGGTGGGAACCTCCAGCTACACGGTGGGGCGCAAGCGGTTTATTCTCTATCGGGTTGACTTTCCGGATTACGCCGGCGAGGTGATGAGCACCAACCAGGCGCTGACCCTGATGACCAACTTTGCCACGTTTGACGCCGAGATGTCGTGGGGCAGGTTCATCGTCGCCCCGGTGGGTGAGGGGTCAGATATCACCCCCACCATGCGCCTGCCGGGCAACGTGGCCACCTACGAGAACATGGGCACCCTGCTGGATGCCTGCCGCACAGCGGCCACCGCCCTGGGCTACAACATCGGGCAGTATGACTTCCAATTCGTCTGCACCTCCGGCAAGCCGAACGCCACCTTTGCCGGGTTGGGCTACGAGGGCGCGGTCGGCTACTGGCTGGCCAACAGGTATTGGGATGTCCGCACGTGCGCCCACGAGCACGGGCACAACCTCGGGCTCGGGCACGCCAATTATTGGAACACGGGCGGCAGCAGCGCCATCGGCGGCGGCAGCAACGAGGAGTACGGCGACCCCTTTGACACCATGGGCGGCAGCGGTGGTTCACCCCGGCATTACAACTCCTGCTACAAGTACAAGCTCGGCTGGATCCCCAATGCCGATTGCCCCATCATATCCGCCAGCGGTACCAACCGGCTGTACGCCCTCGACAGCACGGTGCCCACCGGCGTCCGCAGCCTGCGCGTCAACCGCTCCACCGGTTCGCCCTACTGGCTGGAATTCCGCCAGCGCTGGACCTCCAACAAGGCGCTGATGAATGGTGTGGGCGTGAGGTGGGACAGCGGCAGAAGCCTCCTGCTGGACACGACCCCCGGTTCCAGCGGGGGCAAGGATGACCACCCGGTGGTCATCGGCCGCACCTTCAGCGAGCCGGCTGCCAATGTGCACATCACGCCCATCGGCAAGGGCAACACCTTTCCCGAGTCCCTTGATGTGGTGGTCAACCTGGGGAGTTTTCCCGGCAACGTGCCGCCCACCCTGCGGGTCAGCGCGGATCGGGTGCAGGCCGCCACCGGACAGGACATCCGATTTGAGGCGGCGGGCGCGGATGACAACGGGGATACCCTGGCGTGGTACTGGGAGTTTGGTGACGGTGATTACAGCGTGGATAACCAGCCCGTGGCTGTGCGCAGCTATTCCACCGCCGGGGATTATCTGGTTCAGTGCACCGTCAGTGACATGAGGGGTGGGGTCGCCCGGCAAAGCCTGTTGGTGCGGGTGGGCAGCCCCTCGACGTTCGGCATCAGCGGCCGCATTCTGAACACCAAAGGGCTGCCCGTCTCGGGCGTGCGGGTGTGCATTGACGCCTCGAAATACGCGTTCACTGAGGATGACGGCACCTACACCCTGCCGCGCTTGGCTGCTGGCAGTTACACCGTGCAGGCCATGGAGCCATTGCTGGGGACGGCCACTTTCCTGCGTCCATTCTTCAACAACCCGGTGGCGGTCGGCCCCAGTGTCACCAACGCGGATTTCATCCAGTGGCCCTCATCCCTCAGTTTTTACACACCGTTTGTCAGCCGCAGCAACGACTGGCGGTATCTTGACACCGGGGTTTACCCGGGCACGAACTGGATGACGGCGGCCTATAACGACTCAGGCTGGAGCAACGGCACCGCCATTCTCGGCTACGGCGAGGGCAATGAAACCACGATCATCGGCTATGGCGATGTCAATACCAACAAATACCCCACCTATTATTTCCGCCGCGCCTTTACGGTGTCCAATCCCGCCGCGTTCACCAACCTGCTACTGGAGGTGCTGCGCGATGATGGCGCGGTGGCTTATCTCAACGGAGTAGAGGTGTTCCGGAATAACCTGCCCACCGGGGCGGTCACGCAGGTCACCCGCGCGCTCCAGGCCGTGGAGCCCACCGCCTATATCGCCACCAATCTCCCCGTCGGTCTGCTGCGCACCGGGTACAACCTGTTGGCGGTGGAGATGCACCAAGTGTGCGCGGACAGCTCAGACCTGAACTTCGACGCCGCCATCAGCGGCCTGAGCGTGACCAATGCCAGGGCTCTGAACCTGGTCTATTTGTCCGCACCGGAGAATGGCCAGCGGTTCACCGCCCCAGCCGCCATCAACCTCAGCGCCTTTGCCCAAAGCGGTGCGGGTCCGGTGAGCGGGGTGGAGTTTTACACCAACGGGGTACGATTGGCCCAGGATCTGGCCACTCCCTTCACCGCCGCCTGGAGCGGCGTGCCGGAGGGGAATTACCGCCTGCTGGCGGTGGCCACCAGCGGGGGAGTCCGCTCCACCTCGGCTCCGGTCGATATCCATGTGACATTGCCCCTGGCGGTCACGCTCATCACCAACGGCTCCGCCTGGCGCTACCTCTCTGGCACCAATCCCGCTCCCGCCGATTGGAAGCTGGCCTCGTTCATTGACAACACCTGGTCCAATGGCCTCGCCGAACTCGGCTATGGGGACTCCTCCGATGGCCGCGCCGAGCGGACCGTCATTGATGGCGGCCCGGCTGACAGCCGTTATCCGACGGTCTATTTCCGCCGCGACTTTGTTGTCGGCGATCCGGCCTCCATCGCCAGCCTGGATTTGCAGCTCAAACGTGATGATGGGGTGGTCGTCTATTTCAACGGTGTGGAGGTGCTGCGGGACATGCTGCCCGCTGGGGTTGTGAACTATTCCACCCTGGCCACCAATGTCCCGGATGATGGCTCCAATTTCATCTCCTTCGTTCTGAGCCCCGGTGATAGCCTGGTCCCAGGTACCAATATTGTGGCGGTGGAAATCCACCAGAGCGGCCTTTCCTCCACCGACCTGAGTTTTGACTTGAGGCTAAATGCCGCCATCCGCACCAACCGCGCGCGCGGCATCTGGCTGGTGGCTCCGGCGTCCGACACGGAGGTGGCCCTGCCGGGCAGCGTGGACCTGGTGGCGGAGGTGGTGCCCGGTGGCACCCTGGGCGTGCGCGATGTGACGTTCCTGGCTGGTTGCACTCCTCTGGGCACCGCGTCCCGGCCGCCGTTCCATCTCACCTGGGGTATGCCGCCGGTGGGGTTTTCCACGTTGCGTGCCGTGGCCACCGATTCCAGCGGGCTTTCCTTCACCAGCGCTCCGGTGGTGATCCGTGTCCGCGTGCCCGATGATCGCTCGGCTCTCATTTCGTTTGGCGATGTGTGGAAATACTTGGATGATGGTTCTGACCAGGGTACCGATTGGACCACGGCGGCATTCAACGACTGGGGCTGGATGGCGGGGGGCGGCCGGTTAGGGTATGGCGGCGACGGGGAAGTCACCACGGTCAACGCCGGCACCAACGAGTTCCAGCGGATCATCACCACCTATTTCCGCAAATGGTTTGTCGCGCCCGATCCCTCCCAATACAGTGCCCTGCTGCTGCAATTGGTGCGGGATGATGGCGCAGTGGTCTATCTGAACGGGCACGAGGTCTTCCGTGACAACCTCAGGCCCGGGCTGGTCAGCTTCAATTCCCTGGCCTCGTGCAACATGGGGAACGCGGACGAGGACACCCCGCTGATGGTGGAATTGCCCCTGACCTGGATGCAAGCTGGCAGCAACCTGATGACCGTGGAAATCCACCAAAGCAACCTGGCCAGTTCCGACATCGGCTTTGACCTTGCCCTGAGTGGGCTGGCCGCCACCAATAATCCGCTGGCGCTGCGGCTGTGCGCCCCGGCGGGGGGCGCCCGTTTCAGCAGCCCCGCCCAGGTGCCGCTCCTCGGTTTCGTAGGCGGTACCGCTTGCGTTCAGCGGTTGGAATTTTATGCCGGAAGCGTGCGCTTGGGGCAGGTGACCAATGCGCCGTTCAGTCTCAGTTGGTTCAATCCGCCCACAGGCAGCCACCAGTTGACCGCCCGGGCGGTTATGGCCGGCGGCATTGTGCTCACCAGTGCCCCCGTCGCCATCACCGTGGCGGCATCGCCACCGCCCATCCAGCCCACCCAGGCGATCCTGATCCCGGCGGAGGGAGCCTGGAAATTCTGGGACGCCGCCAACGGTCCGGGCGCGGATTGGGCGCATGCGGATTACTCCGATGGTGCCTGGCCTGCGGGTGTGGCCCGGTTCGGCTGGGGCCTGGATGGGGAGTCCACCCCCCTGACCTCCGGGCGGGTGACCCATTATTTCCGCCGCTGGTTCACCGTCACCAATCCGGCCGCATTCACCGAACTCATAGTCCAGTTGTTGCGGGATGATGGTGCCGTGGTGTACCTCAACGGCCGGGAATTGTACCGGAGCAATCTGCCTGCTGGTGCCATCACGGAGTCCACCACCGCATCCGCCTTGGTGGACGCTCCCGATGAAACCACTTATTTTGAGACCGTCATCCCTGTGCCTGTGTCGGGCCTGGTGGCGGGCAGCAACCTGGTGGCGGTGGAGCTGCACCAGTCCTCCACCAGCAGCGGGGATGCCGGCTTTGACCTCCAATTGCAAGGCCGGGGCACCACCGAGGGGCGCATCTACTTTGCCAGCCCCGTGGCCGGCTCCTCTTGTGCCTCCACCGCCACGTTGCCGGTGCAGGTCCAATTCCAACTGCCGGCCGGCCGCTCCCTGATGAGGGTGGAGCTGTACGCGGATGCCGCCAAGCTGGCGGAGCTGCACGATCCGCCCTACAGCTTCGCCTGGGAGGGGCCGCTGCCGGGTACCCGTCAACTCCTGGCTCGGCTGGTGGATGGCACCGGTGCCCGGCTGGATTCCGCCGTGCTGCCGGTGGTGGTCACACCGCCCGCCAGTTCAGCGTTGTTGGTGTCCTCCGACTCCAACTGGAAATATCTGGATACCGGCGTTTATCCCGGGGTGAACTGGAACCAGGTCATTTTCAGTACCACCGATTGGAAACAGGGCCCGGCGCGACTGGGCTACGGCGGCGATGGCGAGGTGACCACCATCGGCTACGGGACCAACGCGAACAACAAACACATCACCACCTACTTCCGCCAGTCCTTTGTCATGCCCACCAGCCTCACCTGCACCAGCCTCACTTTCCGGCTGCTGCGGGATGACGGGGCGATTGTGTACCTGAACGGAGGGGAGGTGTTCCGCAGTAACATGCCGACTGGCGCGGTGACCTATCTCACCACGGCACCCGCCAATGTTTCCGGCGGGGAGGAGCAGACCTTTTTCACCACCCAGGCTGGCACCAACTACCTGCGGGCGGGGAACAATGTGCTGGCCGTGGAATTGCACCAGGACGCCAGCACCTCCTCCGACCTGGGCTTCGCCCTGGAGGTGACCGCCAACGGGTACACGCTTGAACCGCCCGCCCCCACGCTCACCACGGGGCTCTCCCATTCCGCCAGCGGCATCCAGATGTTCCTGCCCGCCAGCGGTATCCAATCGCCCTGGCCCACCGGCGGCATTCAGTTGACCTGGCCCACCGGCGGCATTCAGTTGACCTGGCCCGCCGATGCCTTGGGGTGGCGGGTGTTTGCCTCCCCGGATTGCCAGCTTCCGAAAGAACAGTGGCAGCCGGTGGACGTCACGCCCGTGATCTCCGGGGGCTGGAAAACCGTCACCATCCAACCCGGTGGTACCAACTGGTTCTTCCGCCTTGGTCGGCAGTAGCCGGGGGGGCGCGAAAGGCTGCGATTCTGACTCTTCTGGGGTGTGGAATGAGAGCGTCGCTTGCTTCGGCGGGACAACGCCTGGCTCGTTCCATTTTCGGAGCCAATCGCTGGGATGTCTGAGTCGCTGGGTTGGAACGATTGGTATGGAAGCCGGGTTGGAAAACCAGCACCCCTTTATGCCTCCTTTACTTTGGCTCTTTTATCCAGTATACCGGGATTCTGACGCCTGTGGCTGCTGGTTAGCTGCGGCCGCCATTTTTTCATGAAACGCACCATCCTTTTGGCCGGGTTGATGGCCCTCACCGTCGTCCTGGCCGGATTGCTGTCTTGGGGTCGCGGCTCCGGATCGTCTCAACAGCTGGCTGCTCCTGCCTCCGCGGCGGCGATTCCCAGCGGGCTTCGACCCTCGGCGGCATTGATGCCGGTTGCCCCCGTTCTTGCTCCTGCGGCCCCGCTTCCCGCCTTGCTGCCGCGTCGGGAGACGCTGTGGCAGCAGGTTGCTCTGGAACCGGAAATGGCCCGGTTTCAGGCTTGGGCCGACCGTTACCTGGCCGCTGCGCCTGCGGACCGGGGGGCGTTGGAATCTCAAGGCGTGGAAATGGCCCGGCAGCGTTTGACGGTTTTGGCCGACTGGGTGGTCAGCCATCCTGAAAAAGCGTTGCAGCAGGTCGTGCCGTCAGCGGTGCGGCGTGCTTTACCCGCCGCCGTGCAGGCCTTGATGGAGGAGCCGGTCAACGGGGTGGGGGATTATGAGGTGCTGTGTGTGCTGGGCATTCCCGGGAAGTCGGGCGCGGTGGGGGTTACGGTGCGCAATGCCCGGATCAGTGGCCGAGCCTACCAGGTGTTCACCCACGGTCTCGGTCTGGAATACGTCACCCGCTCCCAGGTGCCGATCAACGGGGTGGCGGTGCCGGTCTCGGCTGCCGCCGCTGTGCCGGCCAACCCGATGGGGCAGCCGGATGCCTTGCTGGCGCTGGATCCCTCGCCCATGCGGGTGCTGGATGGTGCCGAGCAGGCGGATTATGCGGGTGCGCAGCCGGTGGAGCCGCTCTGCCAGGTTACGGGGCAACCTTGGACCGCCACCGGAGAGCCCGTGGCGCTGGCTCTGGGCGGAACCATCGTGCCCTTCTGTGGGATTCCGGCGGCCAAGGAATGGACAGCCAAAACCCTGGCGGACCTGGCCTTGGACAAGCCCCGGCCCAAGAACCTGCCGGTGGCCGCCTCCAGCTACACGGAGGGTCGCAAGCGGTTCATTGTCTATCGGGTTGATTTTCCGGATTACGCCGGCGAGGTGATGAGCACCAACCAGGCGCTGACCCTGATGGCCAACTTTGGCGCGTTTGACGCCGAGATGTCCTGGGGCAAGTTCATCGCCGCCCCGGTGGGCGAGGGCTCGGATATCACCCCCACCATGCGCCTGCCTGGCAACGCGGCCACTTACGAGAACATGGGCACCCTGCTGGATGCCTGCCGCACGGCGGCCACCGCCCTGGGCTACAACATCGGCCAGTATGACTTCCAATTCGTCTGCACCTCCGGCAAGCCGAACGCCACCTTTGCGGGCCTCGGCTACGTGGGCGGGGTTGGCTTCTGGCTGGCCAACGGGTATTGGGATGTCCGCACGTGCGCCCACGAGCACGGGCACAACCTCGGTCTCGGGCACGCCAACTACTGGAATACGGGCGGCAACAGCGCTATCGGCAGCGGCAGCAACGAGGAGTACGGTGATCCCTTTGACACCATGGGGGGCAGCGGCGGTTCGCCCCGGCATTTCAGCGCCCGCTACAAGAACAAGATCAACTGGATCCCCAATGCGGATTGCCCCACCATATCCGTGAGCGGCACCAACCGGCTGTACGCCCTCGACAGCACGGTGCCCACCGGCGTCCGCGGCCTGCGTGTCAACCGCTCCACCGGTTCCCCCTATTGGCTGGAGTTCCGCCAGCGCTGGACCTCCAACAAGGCGCTGATGAACGGCCTTGGGCTGCGGTGGGACAGCGGCAGCACCCTCCTGCTGGACACCACCCCGAATTCGAGCGGGGGCAAGGATGACCATCCGGTGGTGATCGGCCGAACCCTCAGCGAACCGGCGGCCAACGTCCACATCACGCCCATTGGCAAGGGCAACACCTTTCCCGAGTCCCTCGATGTGGTGGTCAACCTGGGGAGTTTTCCCGGCAATGTGCCGCCCACTTTGCGGGTGACTGCGGATCGGACGCAGGCTGCCACCGGGCAGAACATCCGTTTCGAGGCTGTCGGCGCGGATGCCAATGGCGACACCCTGGCGTGGTTCTGGGAGTTTGGTGATGGTGATTACAGCGTGGATAACCAGCCGGTGGCCGTGCGCAGCTATTCCACCGCCGGGGATTACCTGGTCCAGTGCACCGTCAGTGATATGAAGGGGGGCGTCGCCCGGCAAAGTCTGCTGGTGCGGGTAGGCAGCCCCTCGGCTTTCAGCATCAGCGGCCGCGTTCTGAACACCAACGGGCTCCCCGTGTCGGGTGTGCGGGTGTACATTGACAGCTCGAAATACGCGGTCACCGAGGATGATGGCACCTACACCCTGCCGCGCTTGGCTGCTGGCAGTTACACCGTGCAGGCCATGGAGCCATTGCTGGGGACGGCCACTTTCCTGCGTCCCTTCTTCAACAACCCGGTGGCGGTCGGCCCCAATGTCACCAACGCGGATTTTGTACAGTGGACCGGATCCCTCAATATTTACACGCCGTTTATCAGCCGCAACAATGACTGGCAGTATCTCGACACCGGGGTTTACCCGGGCACGAACTGGATGACCAGCGCCTTCAGCGATGCCGGGTGGAGCAACGGCACCGCCATTCTCGGCTATGGCCAGGGAAATGAGACCACGATCATCGGTTATGGTGGCGTCGATACCAATAAATACCTCACCTATTATTTCCGCCGTGCCTTTACGGTGGCCAATCCCGCCGCGTTCACCAACCTGCTGCTGGAGGTGCTGCGTGATGATGGCCCGGTGGTTTATCTCAACGGGGCGGAAGTGTTCCGGGACAACCTGCCCACCGGAGTGGTCACGCACGTCACCCGCGCGCTTCAGCCCGTGGAGGCGACCGCCTATATCACCACCAACCTCCCCGTCAGCCTGCTGCGCGTCGGGGCCAACCTGCTGGCGGTGGAGATGCACCAGGTGGGCGAGGACAGCTCGGACTTGAACTTTGACGCCGCCATCAGTGGACTGAGCGTGACCAATGCCGGGACTCTGAGCCTGGTCTATTTGTCAGCACCGGAGAATGGCCAGCGGTTCACCGCCCCGGCCACCGTCAACCTCAGCGCCTTTGCCCAAAGCGGTGCGGGTTCGGTGAGCGGGGTGGAGTTCTACACCAACGGGGTGAGATTGGCCCAGGATCTGGCCGCCCCCTTCGCCGCCGCCTGGAGTGGGGTGCCGGTGGGGGATTACCGCCTGCTGGCGGTGGCCACCATCGGCGGGGTGCGCTCCACCTCCGCCCCGGTGGATATCCAAGTGACCTCGCCCCTGCTGGTCACGCTCATCACCAATGGCTCCGCCTGGCGCTACCTCTCCGGCACCAATCCCGCCCCCGCCGCTTGGAAGCTGGCCTCGTTCAGCGACAACACCTGGTCCAATGGCCTCGCCGAACTCGGCTTTGGGGATTCCACCGATGGCCGCCCCGAGCGGACGGTTATTGATGGTGGCCCGTCCGGCAGCCGTTATCTGACGGTCTATTTCCGCCGCGACTTCGTCGTCAGCGACCCTGCCTCCATCGCCAGCCTGGATCTGCGGCTCAAGCGCGACGACGGGGCGGTGGTCTATTTCAACGGCGTGGAGGTGCTGCGGGACATGCTGCCCGCCGGGGCGGTGGGTTATTCCACCCTGGCCACCAATGTCCCGGATGACGGCTCCAATTTCATCTCCTTCGCCCTGAGCCCCGGCGATGCCCTGGTTCCGGGCACCAATATCGTGGCGGTGGAAATCCACCAGAGCGGTCCTGCCTCCTCC
>CAIYYI010000603.1 GCA_903930345.1 uncultured Verrucomicrobiota bacterium | reverse complement strand
GCTGGAGAGATGTCATTCATGGTCGTAGTATATACACATATATATACTATTCCACAAAAAAACGCTCTTAAAAGCCATTTCCCTGAATTCTGTCTCGCACCCGTCGTTTGTCTTCTCGCTTGCGCAGCATTGCCAAATCGTCCGGTTTGGTACAGGGTTAGCCATGAACCGACGCTGGATGTCCCTTCTCGCTTTTGTCGCGTGGTGTTTTTATCTCCAACCACAGGCCCTCACCGGAGCGGAGGCGAAGCCTCATTCCTTGGCTGATTATGCCCGGGAGATGCGTGAGCAACTGCGTGCAAAGGTGCTGCCGTACTGGTACGACACGGCGATTGATAAGACGGCGGGCGGCTACCTCCTGGCGGATGATCTGGCCGGGCCGCGCCGGGCAACCGAGAAACAGTTGGTTAGCCAGACGCGCATGATCTGGGGTTTTGCCCACGCGCATCTCAAGGGTTTCTCCACCCCGGAGCGCGATTGCCGGCAGGCCGCCGCGCAAGGTTACCATTTCCTGACCAACCACTTTCTCGACCTGAAAAATGGCGGGTACTACTGGAAAATGGATCTCGACGGCAAGGTGACCAACGACCGCAAGATTCTTTATGGCCAGAGCTTTGCAGTCTATGCGTTGGTGGAATATCACCGGGCCAGCGGGGATGCCCAGGCATTGCGCCTGGCGTTGGATCTGTACCACCTTATTCAAAAGCGCGGGCATGATGGAGCCAATAGCGGATGGTTGGAGCACTTCACCCGCGACTGGACCCCGATCATGGCCCCGGGGCCGGGTACTGAAGTCGAGGTGGCCGGCTACAAAAGCGCCAATGCGCATCTGCATTGGATGGAGGCGCTGAGCGAACTCTACGCAGTCACCCAGGATCGGGAGGTGAAAAAATCACTTGCTGAGGCCATTGATATCAACGCCACCTGGTTTTATCCCGCTAACCCGGGCAAGTCCGCCTTTCACCGGCAGCCGGATTGGAAGCCAGTGCGCGATCAGCGCAGTCAGGGGCTTTCCTATGGGCATAACGTGGAGTTCGCCTGGCTGATGGTGCGGGCCCAGATGGTTTTGGGTAAAAAGCCATCCTGGTCGCACTTCGACGCCCACATACGGCACGCTTTGAAGTTCGGCTACGATCATGAGCGGGGTGGGTTGTATTCCTTGGGGCAGGATGATCAGCCGGCCACCAACACCAACAAGGTCTGGTGGGTGCAGGCCGAGATGCTGGCTGCCCTGACGGATGCCCTCAAGCACAAGCCCGATCCGCAGTACGAGGAGGCGCTGAAGCAACTGCTGGATTTTGTCGTCCTTCATCAGACCAGCCCGGATGGTATCTGGCTGGACACCGTGTCAGCGGAGGGCAAGCCCATCGCCCCCGGCAAGGCCCACAGTTGGAAGGCGAACTATCATGATGTGCGCGCCATGGTGAAGTTTGTCGGGGCCTTTGGCCTCTGAAGGCCAGGTTTTCCCTGAGGGGGAAAAAGTGGTTTGGTTGGCGCAAATTCATCTAAATACAGCTTGAAACGGTCAGTCTTTTCTGATACCATACTACGCTATTGAGTATGTGGAGTCTTGAGTTGTCCAACTACAGAACGTATATCGGATGCTTCCTGCTGGGGGGTGTGATCGCCCTCCTGCTGACACCGGTGGTGCGTGGTCTGGCGATTCGCCTTGGAGCCATGGATCGTCCGGGCAATCGCAAGGTGCATCGGAGGTCCACGCCGCTGCTGGGTGGCATTGCGATTGCAGTGGGCATGTGGTTGCCGCTTCTGATTGCCTACAACTTCAACAACCGTATCGCGCTTGAACTGCAGGATGAAAGCACCGCCATCCTGCTGTTGTTTCTTGCTGGGGCGGCCATGCTTTTGACGGGCGTGCTGGATGATGTCAAAGGGCTCAACGCCCGGAAAAAGTTTCTATTTCAGGCACCGGTGGCGATCTTGGTCGTTTTGGGAGGCATGGATTTCAACCGTATGACCATCCCTTTCATTGGATCGGTGGATCTTGGCCTGCTGGGTCTCTTCGTGTCAGTCCTTTGGGTCATCGGGGTCACCAATGCTCTCAACCTGGTTGATGGACTGGATGGTCTTGCGACCGGGATCGCCTTTTTTGTTGCTGCCACCAATGCCATCATTGCGATCCATGCCAACAACGTTTTGCTTGCGGTGATCATGTGCTCCATGGCTGGTGCCTGCCTGGGTTTCCTGCGCTACAACTTTAATCCGGCCAAGATATTTCTGGGGGACACGGGCAGTTTGTTCTTGGGGGTGACCTTG
>CAIYYI010000602.1 GCA_903930345.1 uncultured Verrucomicrobiota bacterium | reverse complement strand
TGGAGCGCGATGGCAAGGTCCTGCACCGTTTTCGGATCGGTGATTACCGGGTCTATTTCGAGAAACACGAGCTGGGCATCGTGGTGCATCGCATTCTCAATCGCCACACCATGAAGGATTTCCTCTTCCGTTCCAACCTGCCGACCGGGGATGAGGATCAGGCCTTGCAGGAGAGTCCCAAGTTCTGGCAACTGATCGAAAACGCCAAAACCACGCCAGTTTCAACCGCGAAGTAACGCCAATTGACGGGAATAAAAACCGGGGCTGAAGGTCAATAAACGGTTCTGCATTAGCGTTCATTCGCGTCCATTAGCGGTTAACCATTCTCCGCTATCTGCCTCTCTGACAGTCACTTCTTCCGCAGGATTTGCCGGGCGGCGCGCACCAGTGTCTGGGCTTCGGCCTGGGTGCCGATGGTGATGCGCAGGTAGGCGCTGACTTCCGGTTGGCTGAACCAGCGCACCAGGATCTTCCGTGCGCGCAGCTCCTTCAGCCAGGTTTTGGCCGCCGGCCCCGGCGGTTGCACCAGCATGAAGTTGGTGGCGCTGGGCAGCACGGCAAACCCCAGCCCGGCCAGTTGCCCGCCCAGCCATTGGCGGGTGGCGATGATGCGGGCGAAGTTGGCCCGGTAATAGGGCAGTTGCCCCAGCGTGGCCAGGGCGGCCACCTGGCCCAGCCCGTTGACGTTGTAGCTGTCCCGGATTTTGTCCAGGGCGGTGATCAGCTCCGGGTGGCCCACCAGATACCCCACACGCTGGAAGCAGAGCGAGTAAGCCTTGGAGAAGGTGCGGGCGATGAGCACGTGCGGGTGCTTGTGCGTCAGCGCCAGGGCGTTCTCCGCCGCAAAATCCACGTAGGCCTCATCCAGCACCGTGATCCCCTTTTGCCGGGCGCACAGGGCGTCCAGATCGGCGGTGGCATAGCCCCGGCCGCTGGGGGCGTTGGGGGTGGTGACAAAGGTCAGAGCCGCCTGGAAATCCCAGCCGCTCTGGCGCAGCTCTTTTACCGTGGGCAGGCCGAAGTCCGGGCGCAACGGCACCGGATTGCGGCTGGCGCCGTGGATGTCCGCCAGCACCGGATAGAGCGAATAGCTGGGGTTGAAATATTGCACGCGGGACCGGCTGGCGGAAATGCCCGGCGTCACGGGCTCCACAAAGGCGCGCACTGCCAGGGCCAGCAGTTCATCGGAGCCGTTGCCGATGATGACCTGTTCCGGACCCACTCCGTGCAGCTCCGCCAGGCGGGCACGCAGCGCTTCTGCGGTGGGGTTGGGGTAAAGGCGCAGGCGCCCGTCCACGGCCGCCCTGACCGCCGCCAGCACCGGGCGGGCGGGCGGGTAGGGGTTCTCGTTTGTGTTGAGCTTGATGAGCCCCTTGATCTTGGGCTGCTCTCCCGGGGTGTAGGCGTGCAGGCCGTGTACCAGCGGCCGCACCAGTTTCTTTGGGTTCATGGCGATGGTCCTTATTTGCCCAGGCGGATGGCGGCAGACTTGCCGTGGGCGTCCAGTCCTTCGTGTGCGGCGAACACCTGCACGGCGGGCAGGGCTCTTTTCAGGGCGGCGCGGCTGTACTCCACCACGCTGGTGCGCCGTTGGAATTGGTCCACGGTGAGGCCGGGGAAGGAGGCTCCCGCCCCGCCCGTTGGCAGCGTGTGGCTCGGGCCGGCCACGTAATCGCCCAGCACGGTGGGCGAGAACGGGCCGACAAAGATCGCGCCGGCGGTGAACAGGTTTGCGATCACCGCCTGCGGTTTTTTCAACATCAGCTCGCAATGTTCCGGGGCCAGCTCGTTGGCTAGGGCCACGCCGGCCGCCAGGTCGGGCACCTGCACCAGCCAGCCGTTATGGTCCAGCGCTTTTTCAATGAACGCCTTGCGGGCGCACTTGGGCAATTGTCGTTTGACCTCCGCCGCCACCCCTTTCAGCACCTTCAGGGAAGGGGAGACCAGCCAGACGCGCTCATGGCCGGAGCCGTGCTCCGCCTGGGCCAGGATGTCTGCCGCCGCGAATTTCGGATTGGCGGTCTCATCCGCCAGGATCAGCACCTCGCTCGGCCCCGGCAGCAGGTCGATGGCGACATGGCCCACCAGCAGCCGCTTGGCGGCCACCACATAGGCGTTGCCCGGGCCAAAAATCTTCTGGGTCTTGCGGATGGTGGCGGTGCCAAGGGCCAGGGCCGCGATGGCCTGGGCCCCGCCCACCCGGTAAATCTCCGTGGCCCCCGCCGCCCGCACCGCATAGAGCAGGGCGGGGTTGACGGTGCCATTCTTGCCGCATGGGGTGCACACCACGATCTCCGGGCAGCCCGCCACCCGGGCCAGCGTGATCGTCATCAGCGCCGTGGACACCAGCGGGGCGGTGCCGCCCGGGATGTAGATGCCCACCCGGCGGAAGGCGTCGAATTTCTCGCCCACCGTCGCCCCGTGGGAATTCCTGGCGGACCAGTTCTTGCGTTTGGATTTGCGCGCAAAGGCCGCCACGTTGCCATCCGCCTCGGCCACCGCCGCCCGCAATTGCGGATCGGCCTGCAGGCTGGCGGCCATGAGTTCGGCGGCGGAGATGGCCAGTTGCTCGGCGGTCAGCGTGGCGCCGTCAAAGCGCTGGGTGAATTCCAGCACGGCGTCGTCGCCGCGTTCCTTCACCGCTTCAATGATGGCGCGGGCGCGGGCCTCCACCTCCGGATCGAACAGGCTTGAAGCCTGCACCATGGTGGTGCGTTGGTTTTCATAGCCCCGATCCGTGTGGCGCAAAATATTCATGGGGGCGAGGCTACGGGAAACGGCGGCAAAAGTCAAAAGAGGCCGCAAAGTGTTCCCTGGCCTTCCTCTCCGGCTACAGAGGTGTGTCCGTTGGGGGCCTGAGCTCGGGGGCCTGCACCGGGCGGGGTTCCAATTCCACCAGGTCCGGGGTTTCCAGCTCCGGGTCTGCTCCGCTGGCCTCCAGATCCCGGAATTTGCGGGCCGTGGCGAGCACCCGGGTTTCCAATGATCCCACCGCGTCGTTGTAGCTTTTCACGGCGGAGCGTAGGCCGTTGCCCATTTTGCTCATGTGGTCGCCCAGGGTGGCCACCCGCTTGTAGAGTTCCCGTCCCAGGTCGCTGATTTCCCGGGCGTTCTCCGCCAGCTTCTCCTGCCGCCACCCGTACGAGACGGCCTTCAGCAGGGCGATCAGGGTGGTGGGGGTGGCCAGGATGACGCGTTGCTCCACCCCCAGCTCGATGAGGCTGGGATCCTGTTCCAGGGCGGCGGAGAAAAAGGTTTCCCCGGGCAGGAACAGGATCACGAATTCCGGCGCGGGCTGGAATTGCTCCCAGTAATTCTTCCGGCTCAGGGCGGTGACGTGGTCGCGGATCTGGCGTGCGTGGTCCATGAGCTTCTGCTTGCGCACAGCATCATCGGTCGCCTCCACCGCCTCCAGATAGGCGGCCAGCGGGGCCTTGGCATCCACCACGATGTTCTTGCCGCCGGGTAGGCGCACGATCAGATCGGGGCGCAGCCGCCCATCCTCCACCGTCACGCTTTGCTGCTCCTGGAAATCGCAGTAGTCGAGCATGCCGGCGATTTCAATGACGCGTCGCAGCTGGATCTCGCCCCAGCGGCCCCGCACGCGGGGCGTGCCCAGGGCTTTGACCAGGTTGTTGGTCTCCTGCCGCAGGTGGACCTGGGTTTCCAACAGGGCGCGCACCTGGGTGCTCAGCCCCTCGTAGGCGCCCACGCGCGCTTTTTCCAATTCCTGGCAGCGCAGGTCAAACTTGTCCAGCGACTCCCGCACCGGCCTGACCATCTGGTCGATCGCCTGCTGGCGTTTGTCGAGATCACCTTTGGAGCCTTCCAGCAATTTCTCAAAGGTGGCCCGGGCCAGGGTGAGAAAGGATTGGTTGCTGCTGTTCAAGGCTTCTTGGGAAAGGGCTTTGAAGGCGTCGGATAATTTCGACTGCGCCTCGTGGATGAGCGCCAGCTTTTCCTCGGTTGCCCGGCGTTCCTGGGCCAGGGTGGCTTTGAGTGCCTCCTCGCGCCCGGTGGTCTCGCGGGCCTCCTGCCGCATCAGTGTCAGTTGTTCCTCTGCTCGGGCCGCTGCCTGGCGCTCCCGGGCCAGCTCCTGCTCGCGGGCCGCCACCCGTTCCTGCAGGGCGGCCAGTTGCGGTTCCCACTCGGCGCGGGCCTGGGCGGCGGCCTGCTGTTGTTTGCCTCGCCCGGCCAGCCAGGCGGCGAGACCGCCGAGGGTCGCCCCGAGGCCCAGCCCCAAAAGCAGGGAATTGCCGTCCATGATCAGTAGTGTGCGAGGACCTCGATCTCCACCATGGCCCCTTTGGGCAGCGCCGCCACCTGGATGGTTGAGCGCGCCGGGCAATCTGCAGTGAAGTACCGGGCATACACTTCGTTCATGGCCCCGAAATCCGCCAGGTTGGTCATGAACACGGTCGTCTTGACCACGTGGGCAAAGGTCAGCCCCTGGTCCTCCAGGATCAGCCGGATGTTTTCCAGCACCCGTTCGGTCTGGCTGCGGATATCAGCGCCGGTCAGTTGCCCGGTCTGCGGGCTCAGCGGGATCTGGCCGGAGCAGAACAGCAGGTCGCCCGCGCGGACGGCGGTGGAATAGGGGCCCACCGGGGCGGCCCCGTTTTTTGGTGTGATAATGGTCTTCATAAAAAGGGTTAACCGTAATGTGATCTGTAACAAAGCCCAGGCCCAAGCTTGTTGACGGCTTAAATAGCACGCTTTCAGCCCTGCTGCAAATCATTCTGAGCCAACGCAAAAGCCCAGCTGATTCATGACGGCCACACAGTGTCACGCAATTGTTACCGCCCCGCCCTTTGGCTGTCACATGACTGATTTAGATTCAACCACGTAAACGGCCAATCTAAAAAAACTATGAAGCAGCCAAAGCAAAGCACCAAGATACTCGCCGCCGGGGTGGTCGCCGTACTGGGCGTCACCTCCGCAGTCATGGGACAGTCTGCCGACGCACTGATTGACAAGCTCGTCGAAAAGGGCGTCCTGAACGTCAAAGAGGCCAACGATCTCCGCGAGGAGGCCGATAAAAACTTCAACTCCGCCTACTCGGTCAAGAGTGGCATGCCGGATTGGGTCACCGCCCTCAAGCTCAACGGCGATGTCCGCCTCCGCTATGAAAATTTCAACTACAGCGACAAACAGATGCCGCCCGGTGGCACCACGGCGGTGGATCGTCACCGTTTCCGCTACCGCCTGCGTTTCGGTGTCACGGCCACGCTGAAGGACAACCTGGAGGCCGGCTTCCGTCTGACCTCCAGTGAGGGAGCTACCGGCGGTGTCGGTGGCGATCCCATTTCCGGCAACACCACGATGACCAGCAACGGCTCCAAGAAGCTGATTTTCCTGGATCTGGCCTACGCCAAGTGGAACCCCATCAACACGCCGGATTGGTCCGCCACCCTGATCGGCGGCAAGATGGAAAATCCGTTTGTCATGTCGGACATGGCCTTTGATGGTGACTACACGCCGGAAGGTGCCGCCCTGCAGTTGTCCCGCAACCTGGGGGACAAACACACCCTCAAGCTGAACGGTGGCGGCTTCGTGGTGAACGAGGTGGGTGCCGTGGCGGATGATGCCTATCTGTTCGGCGGTCAGTTGCGCTGGGATGCCAACTGGAGCCCGAAGTTCCAGACCACGGCCGGCGTTGGTTTTCTGGCTTTGACCGGGAATGACACCTTGGGCAGCGCGGCGGTGCCGAACCAGAATCGTGGCAACACGCGCGGGCCGGGCGGCAACCTGGTGAATAACTACAATCCCATTGTGGCGGACGTGGCGGCGACGTATTCGCTGGAATCCTTCCCGTACTACACCGGCGCGTTCCCGATCAAGCTGGCTGGGGATTACATCCACAACCCGGTGGTGCAAAAGGAGAATTACGGCTGGTCCGCCGGGCTCACCCTCGGCAAGTCCGGCAAGAAGGGCCTCTGGGATGTTTCCTACCGCTGGAAATACCTCCAGGGCGATGCCTGGTACGAGGAGTTGGTTGATTCCGACACCGGCGCATTCTACGGGGTTGCCCCTTCGGGTGGCGCTACGGGCTATGGTGCCGGCACGAACGTCAAAGGCCACGTGATCAAGGCCACTTACTCGCCTTACGATTCCATGACCGTCGGGGTGACCTACTTCCTGACCAGCCTGATCAACGAGTATGCCGCTCCCACGGCGTTGAGCCCCCACAGCGATGCGGGCCGGCTCCAAGTGGACATGTCCTGGAAATTCTGATCTGACTCTGAAACCTCTTTCGCAAACGGAACCAATCCTATGAAAAACATCCTGAAAACCCTGGCCCTCACGGGCGCCACCCTGGCTCTGGCCGGGACAACCTTCGCCGGTGACATCACCGTCAAAGGCTCGGACACCCTGGTGATTCTCGCTCAGAAATGGGCGGAGACCTACATGGTCAAGAATCCCGGGACCAAGATCCAGGTCACGGGCGGTGGCTCCGGCGTTGGTCTGGCGGCCCTGCAGAACCAGACCACCGATCTGGCCAATGCCTCGCGCAAGATCAAGGCCAAGGAAATCGAGGCCTGCATCAAGGCGTTCAACAAGCGGCCCACCGAATACAAGGTGTGCCTGGACGGTCTCTCGGTGTACGTGAACTCGGAGAACCCGATCAAGGAACTGAGCCTGGACCAGTTGCTCCAGATCTTTACGGGCAAGATCAAGAACTGGAAGCAGCTCGGCGGTGCGGATGCCCCCATCACGGTCTATAGCCGTGAGAACAGCTCGGGCACCTATGAGTTCTTCAAGGAGCACGTGCTGCAGGGCGCGGACTTTGCGTCCAGCGCGCAGACCATGCCCGGCACCGCCGCCTTGCTGCAGGCGGTGGCCAAGGACAAGAACGGCATCGGCTACGGCGGCGCGGCCTATGGCCAGGGGGCCAAGCACCTGCCGATCAAAAAGAATGACCAATCCCCGGCGCTGGAGCCGACCGAGGAGAACGTGGTCAAAGGCACCTATCCCATCTGGCGCTACCTGTTTGTCTATATCAACCCCGCCATCGACAAGGGTGAGAAGGCGGCGTACCTCTCCTGGATCCGCAGCGATGAAGGCCAGAAGGTCGTCAAAGACATCGGCTACTTCCCGCTCCCGGCCCACCTGCGCGAGAAATGATGGATTCATCGGTTTAGTCTGGTTGTTCCTCCAATGAACTAAATCGAAACCGGGCGGGCGGGGCGCCAACGCGTAAGCAAGCACACACTACGAGCCCCGCCCGCCCCAATTCAAACTCTCCCCTCGATGCCCAACAAATACCCCAGTCAAAACCGCAGCGCCGGCTGGATGGGAATCCATCGCGGCCACCGCGCCCGACCGCTGGAGTGGGTGGTTGAAAAGCTGATCTTCCTCGTTTCCCTCTCGGCCATTCTGATGGTCTTTTTGATCTTCATCTTCGTCGGGCGGGAGGCGCTGCCGATCCTGTTTGGACAGATGGATAGCTCCCAGGGCCAGGCGGTCATCAAGGTGGAGGATATGGACAAGGTGCCCAAGGCCCAGTTGCAGGCCTACCTCGGGCTCACCGACAAACAGTTCGCCGAAATGGACCGTGACGTGATCATTGATCTGATGAAGGTCAAGCTGGAGGTGGCCAGCGAGGTGACCACCGACAAGGACGCCCGGCTCAACACCACGAAGTGGCGCCACCTGTTGTTGCCGCACCAGTGGTCGGGCTATGACCGGCCGGAATATATCTGGCAGCCGGTTTCCTCCGTGCACAAATACAATATCATCCCGCTTTTCATCGGCAGCCTGAAAGCCACGCTCGTGGCGCTGCTCTGCTCCGTGCCGCTGGCGTTGGGGGCGGCCATTTTCGTCTCCCAGCTCGCCCCCGTCTGGCTCAAGGAATGGCTGAAGCCCGCCATCGAATTGCTGGCCGGCATTCCCTCGGTGGTGCTTGGTTTCTTCGCTCTGATTGTCATGGCCACCGTGCTGCAAACCGTTTTCGGCTACCAGTCCCGCCTCAATGCCTTTGTCGCCGGCATCGCCCTCGGTTTTGCGATCATCCCCGTGGTGTTCTCCATCGCCGAGGATGCCCTCACCAGCGTGCCCCGCAGCTACCGCGATGCCGCCCTGGCGCTGGGTTTTTCCCGCTGGCAGACGGCCTGGCACATCATCCTGCCGGCCGCGCTCCCCGGGGTGTTCGCCGCAGTGGTGCTCGGGTTTGGCCGCGCCATCGGCGAGACCATGATCGTGCTCATGGCCAGCGGCAACGCCAGCATTGTCTCCTGGGGCCTGTTTGATTCCACCCGCACCATCACCGCCACGATCGCCGCCGAGCTGGCCGAAACGGTGTTTGGCGGCCACCACTACCGCCTGCTTTTCCTGCTGGGGGCTCTCCTGTTTGCCGTCACTTTCCTCTGCAACCTGTCCGCTGATTTCATCATCCACCGCCTCAAGGGCCGACTGGAGGGCAAGTGATGAGCACGGACGCTCTCAACCCGTTTCGCCGCCAGAAGGTGAATGTCGGTTCGGTTTTGTTCACCGGCCTCACCGCCGCCGCCACTTTCCTGATCTTGGCCTTGCTGCTGGTGATTATGGGCAACATCCTGGTCTCCGGCTGGTCCGGCCTCTCGCTGCGCTTCGTGCTGGCGGGAACGGAGAAGGACATGTTTGACGTGGACAAGGCCGGCGTGCTTCCCATGATCATCGGCACCACCTCGCGCGTGATCCTGATGTCCATTTTCGTTCTCCCGGTGGGTGTGATCACGGCCATTTATCTGAATGAGTATGCGGCCCGGACCTCCCTCATCACCCGTTTCATCCGGGTGGCGGTGAACAACCTTGCCGGGGTGCCCTCCATCGTCTTCGGCCTGTTTGGGCTCGGCTTTTTCATCAACTTTGTGGGGCAGGGGATGGACGCCATTCTGCAGGGGGCCAACCCCGCCGCCGTCTGGGGCAAGCCGGCCCTCATCTGGGCCTCCCTGACGCTCGCGGTGATGACGCTGCCGGTGGTGATTGTCGCCACGGAGGAATCCCTGCGGGCGATCGCGCCGGGCCTGCGCGAGGCCAGCCTGGCCCTGGGGGCCACCAAGCTGCAAACCGTCCTCCGGGTGGTGCTGCCCCAAGCGCTGCCAGGCATTATGACGGGCGGCATTTTGGCGGTCAGCCGCGCTGCGGGCGAGGTCGCCCCCATCCTCTTCACCGGAGCCGCCTACTACATGGCCTCCCTGCCCAAGTCCCTCTCCGACCAGTTCATGGACCTGGGCTATCACGTGTTCATTCTTTCCACCCAGTCACCCAACATCGAGAAGACGCGGCCCATCCTTTACGCCACGGTGGCGGTGCTGCTCGTGCTCACCTTCGCCTTGAACCTGGTGGCCATCCTGATCCGGGCCCGCATCCGCAAACGCATGCGCCAGGGCCATTGAAAAAACGACTATGACTGACACTCTTGTCCCCCGCCTCAACGTTTCTGCCGGGGCCGCTGCCGGAGCGGCCGACGCTCCGGGCACCGCCCTCGTGGAGACCCGCAAGCTGTCACTTTTCTACGGATCATCGCAGGCCTTGCATGACATTTCGCTGGTTATTCCGGAGCGGCAGGTCACCGCGTTCATCGGGCCCTCCGGCTGCGGCAAATCCACGCTCCTGCGCTGCTATAACCGCATGAACGACCTCATTGATGGCGTGCGCATCCAGGGCGAGGTCAATATCGACGGCCAGAACATTTACGCTCCGGAGGTGGATGTGATCGAGCTGCGCAAGCGGGTGGGCATGGTTTTCCAGCGCTCCAACCCGTTTCCCAAGTCCATTTTCGAAAACATCGCCTACGCCCTGCGTCTGCACGGTACGCGTGACCGGGTGAGGCTGGATGAGATCGTGGAGCAAAGCCTGCGCTCGGCCGCCTTGTGGGAGGAGGTCAAGGACCGTCTGCACAGCAGCGCCCTGGGGCTTTCCGGCGGCCAGCAGCAGCGCCTCTGCATCGCCCGCGCCATCGCCATCCGGCCGGAGATCATCCTCATGGATGAGCCCGCCTCCGCGCTCGATCCCATCGCCACCGCCAAGATTGAGGATCTGATTCTCGACTTGAAGAAGGAGTTCACCATCGTCATTGTCACCCATAACATGCAACAGGCCGCGCGCATCTCCGACCGGACCGCCTTTTTTTATCTGGGGCGCCTGATCGAGTATGATTCCACGGCCAGAATCTTCACCAACCCGTCCCAGAAACAGACCGAGGATTACGTCACCGGCCGCTTCGGTTGAACCGCCGGTGCGATCCCATTAATCTGACCGCTTATGCCCACGCATTTTGAACAGGAACTGGATCACTTGAAACAGCGGCTGCTCACCATGGCCAGCCATGCGGAGACCTCCGTCACCAATGCCATGCGCTCGCTCATGGAGCGCAACGACGAGCTGGCCCGCCAGGTGAAGGTGGATGACTCCATCCTCGACCGCTTTGAGATCGAGATTGACGAGCTGGCCGTCAACCTGCTGGCCAAGGCCCCCCTGGCCACGGATTTGCGCCTCATCACGGTGGCCATGAAAATCTCGCACGACCTGGAGCGGGTGGGGGATGAGGCCACCACGATTTCCCGCCGCGTCCTGGAGTTGAACCTGGAGCCACAGCTCAAGCCATACATTGACCTCCCCCACATGGCCGACCTCGGGCTCGGCATGCTCCGGGAGGCGCTGGATACCTTTGTGCGGCGCGACACCGTGCGCGCCCGCGCCATCATCCCCCGGGACAAGGAGGTGGATGGTTTGAACAAGCAGTTGCACCGGGAATTGGCCGGCTTCATGGTGGAGCGCCCTTCGACGATCACCCGCAGCCTGAACCTCATGGTCATCTCTAAAAGCCTGGAGCGCGTCGCCGACCATGCGACGAATATTGCCGAGGAGGTGGTTTTCCTGTACGAAGGGACCGACATACGCCACTCTGGCCAAAACCAGCCGGTGGCACCCGCCTGAATGGGGCGGTATTTGGGGATGACTTATGAAACCGAAAGTCCTGATCGTGGACGACGAGCCCGATGTGGTGGAGTTGGTGGAATTCAACCTCCGCAGCGCCGGCTATGACGTGGTGAGCGCCAACGACGGCGCCGAGGCCCTCCGCAAGGCCCGCACGTCGCAGCCTGACCTTATTCTCCTGGATGTGATGTTGCCGGAGCTGGATGGCATGGAGGTGTGCAAAATCCTCCGCCGCGATCCCGCCACCGCCTCCGTTCCCATCATCATGCTCACCGCCAAGGCGGCGGAGATTGATCGCGTGCTCGGGCTGGAACTGGGCGCGGATGATTACGTCACCAAGCCGTTCAGCCCGCGCGAGCTGGTGCTGCGGGTCAAGGCGTTGCTGCGTCGCGGCAAGCCCGTGGAGGAGAAAAATGAAAACGTTCAGGTGGGCGATCTGGTGATCGATATCCCCCGGCACCAGGTCACCGTGCAGGGCCACCGCATTGAGCTGACCGCCACGGAGTTCAAGCTCCTCACCCTGCTCGCCCAGCGCCGGGGCCGGGTGCAATCCCGGGAGCAGCTTCTGCAGGATGTCTGGGAGTACGAGAATATTTTTGACACCCGCACGGTGGATACCCACATGCGCCGCCTCCGCGAAAAGATGGGGCGCGCGGCCCGGTACCTGGAGACGGTGCGCGGGATCGGCTACCGTTTCCTGGACGAATAGCGCGCCCGCCGCCCCATGGATAACTGGCACGATTACTGGCCGTTCCTGGTGTTCGCCGCCGCCCTCGTGGTCGTCCTGGCCCAGACGCTTTGGGCCCAGCGCCGTGTCCGCCGTGAGCGCCAGTTGGCCCGGCAGGAATACACCGAGGCGCTGCTGCAAAAACAGCAGGTCGTCATCGCCGAGGCCCAGGCCCAGATGGAGACCCTCTTCAACAGCATGAGCGAGGGGGTCCTTATCGTCGGCCCGGACGGTCGCGTCCAGCTCTTCAACCAGTCGCTTCGCCAATTGCTGCAGTTCGAGGGGGACCTTCGCGGGCAGACCATTCTGGAGGCCCTGCGCTCCCATGAACTCGATAACCTCGTCAAGCGCCTGCTCAAGGAGCGCGCCGTGCTCAGCACCGATCTCGAGCTCGGCGGCACCAAGCCCCGCTACGCCCACATCAATGCCTCCGCCGTCATTGACAAGACCGGCCAGCAACGCGGGGTCATGCTGGTGTTCCATGATCAGACCCGCCTGCGGCAGCTTGAAAACACCCGCAAGGAATTCGTCGCCAATGTCAGCCATGAGCTGCGCACCCCGCTCACGCTCATCAAGGGCTACGTGGAGACCCTGCTCAACGGCGCCAAGGACGATCCCTCGGTGGCCGCCCGGTTCCTGATGACGATTGACAAGCACGCCGACCGGCTCACTTTTCTGATCGAGGATCTGCTCACCATCTCCCGTTTGGAATCCGGCCAGGTCAGTATCAATCTGCAGCCCACCCCCCTGCGCGAGGTTGCCGCCCGCGTGGTGGAGGATCTCGCGGCGCGCGCCGTGGAAAGGCAGATCACCCTGGTCAACCAGGTGCCGGCTGATTTGCAGGCCAGCGCGGATGGGGACCGGTTGCAGCAGGTGTTTTTCAACCTCGTGGATAATGCCATCAAGTACGGGCGTCCCGCCGGTCTGGTGACCGTGCAGGCGGTGCGCGGCAGCGGAAAATTCATCCAGGTCTGTGTGCGGGATGATGGCCCCGGCATCCCGGCCGAGGCCCGGGATCGCGTGTTCGAGCGTTTCTACCGGGTGGATAAGGCCCGCTCCCGGGATCAGGGTGGCACCGGCTTGGGACTGGCCATCGTCAAGCACATCGTCCAGGCCCATGGCGGCATGGTTTGGGTGGAGAGCGAACTGGGCCACGGCGCCAGCTTCTTTTTCACCCTTCCCACCGCCAACGGCAAAAGCGACTTCGCGGATATGGCCAGCCGCCATGGGCGTGCGCCTCTGTCTTGAGCCCTATCGGTTCTTCACGGATCATAATGGGTGAGTTGAGGGCGGGGGCTGGGAGGAAAAGCATGGCTGCGGCACGTTCCCTTGTGCCGTCCCGTGCCTGCGGCCCTGTACCGCAGGTTTCCAAACCTGCTGTGTCGCCGAC
>CAIYYI010000601.1 GCA_903930345.1 uncultured Verrucomicrobiota bacterium | reverse complement strand
CTTGAATGCGGGCGATTTGATCCAGAATGTCGGCGGGATTGGTGGATTTCATATATGTACCTATGTGCATAGGTACAAACCGCGCAAAATTCAAGCCCTTTCTGTCAAACCTCAGATTTTTGTCCTGCACCCAACCCATCTTCCGGCTTGCGGGAGCAGGCGCGGCAGGGAAGCATGGCGGGCATGAAATCCAGTTTGGCCACCCTGGCATTGATCGCATGCACCGCCTGTCTGGCGGCTCCCGCACCGGTGATCAGCAACCGCCCGCCCCAACCGGGCGAGGTCGGCTATCGTCCAGCCGATGGCGGCACGGTACTCCTGAATCCGCCCACCTTTACCTGGCTGCACGAAACGGGAGCGGTGACTTACACCCTGGAGTATTCCACGGAATTGAATCTGACCAAGGCCGCCACCGTCATGGGTCTCCCCTGGAACACCCACACCCCGGGCAAAACCCTGGAGCCGGGCGCCTGGTATTGGCGCTACTGCTACCAGACCCGCGACAAGACCGTTTCCGGCTGGAGCCAGATCCGGTCGGTGAACATCCCCACCAATGCCATCGACTTTCCCATGCCCGACACCGGACAGCAACAGGACCGCGTGCCGGAGGGACATCCGCGCCTGTTCATGCGTCCGGATGACCTGCCGCGCCTGCGCGAACTGGCCAGCGGCCGGGAGGCACAACGGTTTGCCCGGCTGCGCACCGAGGCCGACCGGGTCATGGCCGCCGGTCCCACCCCTGAACCCGCCCACCTGGGATCCGCCCGCGAGAAAGACAACGATGAGCTGGTCAAGTACTGGTGGCCCAACCGGGAACAAACCATGAAAGCCTGCCAGGAGGCGGAGGTCATTGCCTTTGTTTACCTGATCACCCAGGAGCCCAAGTACAAGGAAGCCGCCCGGAAATGGATCCTGCACCTGGCCAGTTGGGACCCGGACGGCCCCACGAATTTCAAACTGAACTGCGAGGCTGGCAAACCGATGCTCTACCGCCTGCCCCGAGCCTACGACTGGGGGTGGGACAGCCTCTCCGAGCAAGACCGGGAAAAGGTGCAGCAGGTCATGGTCCGCCGCGTGCGGGATGCCTGGAACAGCGGGGAGATCGACCAGGGCACCGGCCATCTCAACCGCCCCTACAACAGCCACGGCAACCGCATCTGGCACAAGGTCGGTGAGGCGGGCATCGCTTTTCTGCGGGAAGTGCCCGAGGCCAACCGCTGGCTGGATTACGCGGTGAACAAGTTCTACTCCAGCTACCCGGTCTGGTCGGATGACGATGGCGGCTGGCATGAGGGGGTGAGCTACTGGGCCGGTTACATGGGCAAGGCGGTCTGGTGGCTGCAAGTGGCCCAATCCTCCCTGCAGATTGACGGCCTGAAAAAACCGTTCTTTTCACACGTGGGTGACTACCCGCTCTACATCGCCCCGCCCAATTCGCCCAACGCCGGATTCGGCGACCTCTCCTTCCGACCGCTGTCTCCCACCTCCGTCACCTTCATGGAATATTTTGTGCGCATGCAGGGCAGCCAGCCGGGCGGCACCCAGGCCGGCTATTGGCGCTGGTGGATGGATCAATTGAAAACCAAGCCAGAAAGTGGCATCCTGGGCTTCCTGTATGCCGCCAACCTGCCCGGTCTTCCCCCGGCCAAGGCGCCCACCGACCTGCCCCCCTCCAAAGTCTTTCAGGGCATCGGCGTGGCCAGCCTGCACACCACCCTGCTCGACAGCCGGGACGACGTGCATTTCCTGCTGAAATCGAGCCCGTTCGGCTCCCAAAGCCACGGGCACAACCCGCAAAACACCTTCCTCCTGAACGCCTATGGGGAAGCCCTGCTGACCGCCTGCGGCTATCGCGATCTGCACGGGAGCAAGTTCCACTACGACTACGTCCACAGCACCCGCGCCCAAAACGGTGTGCTGGTGAATGGCCAGGGCCAGGTGAAGCATTCCGGCGCCGCAACCGGGCGCATCGCCGCCAGTCGGCTGACCCCGGAGTGGGACTGGATTGTGGGCGACGCCCCGGAGGCCTACGGCAAACTGATGACGCGTTGCCAGCGCCAGGTGCTGTTCGTCAAACCGGATTGTCTGGTGCTCTACGACGACCTGGTCGCCCGCGAACCGGCGACCTTCCAATTCATGCTGCACGCCCTCAAATCCTTCACCGTGGACACCCGCCAGGGCCGGGTTCGCGTGGACCAGCCCAACGCCGGGGTTGAGGCGCAATACCTCTCGCCTTTGCCGCTGGTCTTCCAACAAACCGATGGCTTCAAACCGGCGCCCAAAAAGGAGTTCCCGAACCAATGGCACGTGGAAGCAGGCACCACCAACGCCCAGGCCGGTCTCGGCATGCTGACCGTGCTGGTGCCGTATCGGACCGGGCAGGCCACCACCTGGCAGGCCGCCCGCGTGGAAAGCCCGACCGCCATCGGCATTGAGTTCACCCGCAATGGTCAGAAGCGCGTGCTGGGCTTCCGCAAGTATGGCATAACCGGCACCGCCACCCTGGCCGGCCAGGGTTTTGCCGGACCCGTGTTGGTTTCACCGGCAAAGTAGTTTTGCCAGCCCGCGCATCCTGTGCGCGCCGCTGATTCGCCTGCTGGTGACCCGCCTCCGGCTGGGTCTGGTGGCACTCGAGGCCGCCTGCTGGCTGCTGGGGTAAATCAATCCCGCAGCCGGGCAATGCGCCCAATGCAGCCGGCGCGGAAGGCTTCGTCGTTCATGAAGCCGGCGGGACGGCGGTTCTGGTTGAGGGCGATGGCCTGGCTGACCTGCTCCAACCATTGGCGGGCCTCCCCGGCAGCCGGGTTGCCCTGCCGCTTGAGGGCCAGGTTCCAGAGTGTCACCGCGAATCGGAGGTCATCCGCCCCCTCGCGACAGCGGGGCAGGCGCAGGGTGGGAAGAATACCCTCCCGGCCCCAGTTGATCATGGCGGTGTCCGGCTCGCGGCCGTCGAGGTCGAAGAACTGGTAGCCGTGCAGGGCGAGCAGATGCCACTGCATGCGGCCCCGGATGCCCTTGTGCAGCTCCGCCCATTGGTAGGCGCCAAAGCTGTAGCGCGTGACGCCCTGGTTGTAGATGAGCAGCTCCCGTCCGAACTCCTTCGCCCTGGCCAGATCGGTCGCCGTGTGGACGTTGAGGGCGGACCAGCAAAGCGTCTTGAAAATCTCCTGGATGGCCAGCTCCAGGGGATCGTTGTTCCATTTCACCGAGTACGATCCGCCGATGTTCACGAACGGCACGTGCTCGCGATAGGCCCGCATGAGCTCCAACTGCTTTTCCGCCTCCGCCAGCACGCGCGGCTCATCCGTGAAGCCATGCTGGACCCGGGGCCAGTTCTCGCGGGCGGCATGCTCGCGCACCGCACCCCAGACGAGCTGGAGGAGCTGGCCGAAAGTTTTGCCGGTTTTCTTTTCCCAATCCCGACCGGTCTGCCCGATGACGTAGCCATCGTGCAACCCCTGGACCATGCCCGGACCGCCGTAGCCGTTGACCTCCCGGGTGAAGCCGCACTCGCGGGCAATCCGAAAGAACTCATCGCAGGCGGCGAAGTCGAGGCGGGGCTTTCCATCAGCATCGAGGCCGGAGAAACGCACGCCGGGCCCGCCGGAGTAGGAGTTCATGCCGCCCTGCCGGATGGCGGTGAGCAGCTCGCGCCAGGCCCGGCCGCCCTGGCGATCCCGGATTTCCCCGGGGAGGTGCGTGCCATAAAAGCCCATGAGGTAGTCCGGCTCATCCAAGGGATACCCCAGCACCGACACGGACAAGGGGAGCCGGATCTGCCATTCACCCGCCGAGAGGGTCAACTCGCCGGCGTAGTCACCCGCCTTGGCATTCGGGGGCACCGGCACGGTCACCCAGAACTGCCGCGTGAGGTCTTTGGCCAGCCGCAGCGCCGAACCCGCCACCGGGCGAAGCGTCTCAGGACCGATGGTGTAGGCGATGTCATTGAAGCCGCGATGGGTGGCGTGGTGGACATAGCGAAGATCAATTTCCCGGGCCGGGATTTCGCCGCCCGGACCCTTCAGGTCGGTCACCGCCAGTTTCACCGGCCCGGCCAGCTCTTTCAGCGGGCGAAGGGCGAAGGTCAGGGAGACACGCTGCCCGAGCGCCGCCGGGCGGGCGAGGCGGCCCTCGCTCCTGCCGGGGGCATCAACCAGCGTGACATCCTCCTCCAAGGCCGGGAACCCGAGCCAATAGCCCTGCTGCCGGGCCGCAGCGGGGATCTCCAAGGGTTTGGCCACCGGCCCCAGGAACACCGCCCGGCTCTCGAACTCGCGACGGTTGCGCTCCTCGACCTGTTTCACCCACGCCTCCGCCTCGCTCCGGAGATCGTCGGGATAGACGATGACGGCCGCCACCTTGCACGCGTTCGCCCCCTCGGCGCGGAATCTCAGGGACAGCCTCCCGCCGGTCACCTCCACGGTGAAGCGTTTCGGCTCGAACAGCCGACCCACGTACAGGTCCCACACGCTGTCGCCCGGCTTGGGCTCGACGTTCTCAAAACGATACAGGTAATCCAACGGGCCGGCAGCGCCGCGATCCTCCTGCCAGACCGTCTGCGCGCCGGACTCGATCCAGCGTTTGCTAAACACGGCGGCCTCCCCGCCCCAGTAACCGCAGTCATCGTACACCACCCAGACGTGATACCGGCCATTGGGCACGTCCGCCAGGAACTCATTCCAGTCCAACGCCAGATAATCCTGGTACAACCGCGTGGGGAAGGTGTCATCACGGGCCGCACCGAAGCCGGACATCGCCTGCCGGAGACCGGCCCGGGCACCGTCCTTGCCATGAAGGGTTGTGTTGGAGATGGGCGTGAAACCGGGAAACAGCACCTGGCTTTCCGGGCCGAAATCAAAGGCGAGGATGCCGGCCGGGCGGGCCTCCCGGACGAGGCGCAGGTGGTCAAGGTAAATCGCCCCGGCCGGATCGCCCTTGGTCTTGAAGCCCAGATCCACACGGATGATCTGGGAGGGGATGATGTTGCTTTTGATGTCGTTGTTGCGGCTGCCAGCCTCGCCCCGGTAGAGGCCGTTGACCGGGATCGACACGACATTGGCGCCGGGCCGGAGGGTGAACGAGCCGTTGTGGAGGTTCCAGTAAGAACCTCCTTTTTGCTGCCACGCCTCATCGGCGATCAGCAGGGTGCCGGCCACGGGCGAATCGCCCTCGACAAACATGTCGATATCCAGCGAATCAAAGCCCGACCAGTCGCGCGGCAGACGGAAGGAGTTGAGGTATTCGTTGGCGCTGACCCTGAGGCTTTGCCTGCCGCTGGTCGCATGCTGATCGCTCAGGGTGGCGCTCTTTTGTCGGAACTCCCAAAGGCGCAGGTCGCCCGCCTGCTCGAAATCCTGGAGCACCCGGACCTGCTGTGCCACGACCGGACCTCCGGCCAAGAGGAGCGCCAGAACGGTGAGAAGTCGAATGCGTGTCATGATCCCCCGAATGTCCTACCGGGAGCGGAAACACGCAACCCTTTTGGCAAGGGGAGCAACAACCTGGCTCACCAGGGGCGGCCGGGATGGGTGCGCTTGTTCCGGGGTTTCTTGGTGCCCTCCGTCCAAATGGCGCCGGGCGCGCCGACGGAAGGGGGAGCGACGGCCGGAATCGGCTGAGCTTCCGGTTCAGCCTGTTCCCGGTCCGAGTTGGCGGCCATGATTTCCTTGATCACCCCGAGCAACTCCCTCCGGCCCTGCTTGGTGGTGGCGGAGCAGGTGAAGATCTGCGGCAGATTCTCGTATGACTCGGCCAGGTGCTCCCTGAAGGCCTCGATGTTCGCCTGCACTTTGGCCGGCGGCACCCGGTCGGTCTTGGTGAAGACGAGGACGAACGGGATGGCGTGGAGGGCGAGCCACTCCACAAATTCCTGGTCGATCTTTTGCGGGGCCAGCCCGGAGTCAATGAGCGCGAAGACGCAGCAGAGGTTCTTGCGGTGCTGGAGGTAATCGGCCACCGCCTCGTTGAACTGGGCCATGTCCTTCCGGGCAACGTGGGCGAACCCGTACCCGGGAAGGTCCACCAGGCGCCAGGTCTTGTTCATCGTGAAAATGTTGATCAGCTTCGTGAAGCCCGGGGTGGGCGAAACCCGGGCCAGATCCAGCTTGCCCGAGAGCATGTTCAGCAGGGAGGACTTGCCGACGTTGGACCGCCCGATGAAGGCGAATTCAGGCAGTGACTCATCCGGACAGGAGTCCAGATCCGGGGCGCTGCAATCAAAAATGGCGGACGAGATGTTCATAATCGGCGACTACCGGGCCAGTATCGCAGCAAACCGCCGGGATTGGAACAACCGTTGGCGGATTTTTTGCAACCGGGCAAAGGCTCGCGAAGCCCGGAAAAATCACCGGGGACGGACCAGCATTTCCTCCACGATGACGCGGGGGGGCAGATTGATGCAGAAGAGGACACAGTCGGCGATGTCCTCCGGCCGCATCATTTTCTCGCGGGCGGCGGCATCGGGCGGCGTCGGCCGCTTCAGCAGCAACGGGGTGTCGATATCCCCGGGAAAGAGCGCGCAGGCACGCACGCCATGCGCCCGCTCCTCGGCGTTGATGCTCTGCGTCAGCCCCGCCAAACCGAACTTGGACATGACATAGGCCGGGCCCGCCTTGGGGCTGGCCTGCTTGCCGGCATCGGAAATCACATTCACAATGGTGCCGGCCCCATGGGCCCGCATGCCGGGCAGAAACGCCTGCACACAGTAGTAGGCGCCATTGAGATTGGCGTTCATCATGGCGTGGTAATCCGCCGGGGCCAGCACCTCCAGGGCGCGCCGGGGGGCATTGGTGCCGGCGGCGTTCACCAGCACCTGAACCGTTCCCCAATGGGCCAGCACCCGCTGCCCCAGGGCCGCGACGGCGGCCTCATCCCCGATATCACACGGGCAAACCAGATGGCATTCCGACGGCAGGCCAATGAGATGGGCGGTCTCCTGAAGCCGCTCCTCGGTGCGGCCCACCAGCACCACGCGCCAGCCTTCGCGGGCCAGGGCGATGGCGGTGGCGCGGCCCACCCCGCTGCCCGCGCCGGTGATGACGGCGTTGCCACTCATGCGATCAAGCTGTAGTCGTAGGGTTTGCGCATCTCCCGTGAAAGCCACAGATTGGCCTGCCGGGCATTCTCACCGACAAACACCTCTTGGGCGGGATCCCATCGGAGGGCCAGCCCCGAACGGACGGCGATCACCCCCAAGTGGGCCACGGAGATGGAGCGGTGCCCGATCTCCACATCGCAGATGGGCCGCTGGCGCGAACGCACGCAGGAGAAGAAATTGCCCATGTGATCATCGCTCTTGTAGAGCCGCTCCGCCTTTTCTGGCAGGGGATCCGAGAGCAGCTCCGGCCGGCTGGCCTCCAGCTTGCCCCGGGTGACGAAGATCCAACCGTCGCTGCCGATGAATTGGATGCCGTTGGGAGTCTTTCGGCCCTCACCCACCACATGGCGTGGGGAGATGGTCCTCTCATCCACGATCTCCATGGTCACCCCATTGGCATATTTGCATTCCACACGATACTTGGAGGCCGCATCGTAGCCACCCGGGATCATCTCGGCCAGGGATTGGCCTTTGATCTCGACGGGGCCGGAGCGCTCGGTGCCCATCGCCCACTGGGCGATGTCATTGTGGTGGGCGCCCCAATCGGTCATCTGACCGCCGGAGAAGCAGTACCACCAGCGAAAATTCCAGTGGAGATTATGCCCGTTGAAATCCATGGCCGGTGCCTGGCCAAGGTATTGATCCCAGTTGAGGCCGGCGGGAATGGGCTGGGCGCGGAAGGGGCCCTCGCGCGGCCCGGTGGGCAGGCCCACGATGATATGCTGGAGCTTGCCCAGGCGGCCATTGCGCACCAACTCGCAGGCCAGGCGGAATTTGCCATCGCTGCGCTGCTGGCTGCCCACTTGCAACACGTTGCCCTTTTCCTTCACTGCTTTGACCAAACGTTTGCCTTCATCAATGGTCAGAGTGAGGGGTTTTTCCGTGTAGATGTCCTTGCCCGCCTTGGTGGCGGCCAGGTTGACCAAGGTGTGCCAGTGGTCCGGGGTGCCCGTAATGACAATCTGCACCTCCTTTTGCTCCATCACCTTGCGAAAATCGTTGAATTTGGCCGGCACCTTTTTGTCCTTGGTGAAGGCCTTCACCGCCTTTTCGGCCTGGGCATCATCCACATCACAAACCGCGACCACCTCGCCAAACCGGCGGGCTCCGTGGGCATCACCGGTGCCCTGGCCGCCGCACCCAATGAGGGCGATACCGGGACGATCATTGGGAGACAATGGCTTGGTTTCCTCAGCCGCCTGGGCCTGGATACGCTCAGCATACCATAGGGGAAGTCCGGTTGCGGCAGCAACAGCAGCGGAACGCTGGAGGAAGGCACGACGATTGATCTGGTACGTGTTGGGTTGCACGAGCCGATTGCAACGCTTTCCCCCAGCCAAGGTCAAGGCGGAAAATTGGCGAAAACATTCCGCAAAATCTCAACCGTTGGTGGCGGACATTTGTGCCGTCATCCGTTTGTCCACCCGGTCCATGTTTTTTTGTGTGGCGGAGGTTGCACTGGCCGAAGACCGCTGCTACAGTCGTCCCAACTCAAGCAACCAAATGGATTCGCCCAGACGTGCGAGCGGACAACTTGTAACGTGCAGGTTACAACCCAGACAGAAGGGTTGTCTTTTTCTTTTCCCCTGGCTCCTTTGGCTGGGCTGCTGTCTCCTGGCGGTTCACACCCAGGCCGCCATCCCGCGCCTCGTCTGGGAACAACACCCCGGTTATCGCGTGGCTCCGCTGACCGTTCCCACCGTCGGCCGGTCTGGATTCACCCTGCTGCCGGCCACCCAGACCGGCATCCACTTCACCAACCAGCTCGGTTATGATCGGTCCATGGCCAACCAGAACCTCCTGAACGGGGCGGGTGTCTGTGTTGGCGATTACGACCAGGATGGGCTGGCGGATGTGTACCTGTTCAACCTGGAAGGTCCCAACGCCCTCTACCGGAACCTGGGCGACTGGACCTTTGATGACGTCACCCCGACCACCGGAACCGCCTGCGCCCAGCAGACTTCGCGCGGCGGAACCTTCGCGGATGTCAATGGTGACGGATGGCTGGATCTCATCGTGGTCTCCATCAGCGGCCCCAACGCCTGCCTGCTCAACGATGGGCAGGGCGGGTTCCGCGACACCACCACCAACGCGGGCATTGCCCTGTTCAAGACCGGCTGCATCGGTGCCGCCCTGGCGGACGTTGACGACGATGGCGACCTGGACCTCCTGATTCCCAACAACGGCGAGAACTCGGTCATTCGCAGCGGCGGCAACATCTCCATGCGGATGGTCAACGGGAAACCGCAGATCACGGGTCGTTCCGCGCAGCGCCTGAAGATCATCAATGGATCCATCCTCGAAGTCGGTGTTCCACCCGCCTTGTTCCTCAATGAAGGCGGGGGCAGATTCACCCCGGCGAACTGGACCGACGGACGGTTTCTGGATTCCGACGGGCAGGCGCTCCGGGAGGCTCCGCGCGACCTGGGCCTCACCGGCATGTTTCGCGACCTCAACGGCGACCGGGCACCGGATATCTACCTGTGCAACGATTTTCAAACCCCGGACCGCATCTGGATCAACGACGGCAAAGGTCACTTCCGCGCCCTGCCCGAGGAAGCCATCCGCACCACCTGCCAGTATTCCATGAGTGTGGATTTTGCGGACATTGACCGGGACGGCCGGGATGACTTCCTGGTCAACGATATGCTCAGCCGCTCCCACGCCCTGCGCCTGCGCCAGGTGGAGACCCCTTCGCCCGACCCGGTATTCATCGGGGAAAAAACCGACCGCCACCAAAACCAGCACAACACCCTGCAATGGAACCGGGGAGACGGCACCTACGCCCAAATCGCGCACTATGCGGGGCTGGAGGCCTCCGACTGGACCTGGAACGTGGCGTTTCTGGACGTGGACCTGGATGGATACGAGGATGTGCTGGCCTCCACCGGGCACGCCTACGACACGCAGGACCTGGACATGCAGGAAAAGGAGCCTGCCGCTCCCGGCATGTCGGCCTCCATGCGGGGGAGCAAATCACTGAAGGATTTCCCGCCGCTGCGCACCCCCAACTACGCCTTTCGCAACCGGGGTAACCTGACCTTTGAGGAGATCGGTGCCAACTGGGGCTTCAATTCCACGCAGGTCTGTCACGGCCTTGCCCTGGCGGATTTGGACAACGATGGCGACCTGGATGTGGTGGTCAGTTCGCTGGGCGATCCGCCCCTGATCTATCGCAATGAATCCGCTGCCCCGCGCCTGGCGATCAAACTGAAGGGACTGCCACCCAATACCGAGGGGATCGGCTCCAAAATCGAGGTCTGGGGCGGGGCAGTGCCCCAACAAAGCCAGGAGATCATTTGCGGCGGCCGCTACATGAGCGGCGACCAGGCCCGGCGTGTCTTTGCAGCCGGCTCCCTGACCAACCGCCTGCGCGTGCTGGTCCACTGGCGGTCCGGACGGGAGAGCATCATCCCTGATGCCCGGCCCAACTGCCTATATGAAATCGAGGAGGCCAGCTCCCCACTATCCTCCCCCCGCCCCCCGGCGCGAGCACCCCAACCCTTGCTCGAGGAGGTCAGTCATCTGATCGGCCACCAGCACACTGATACCACAGACGGGGATCTGGACCGACAACCGCTCCTGCACCGGCTCTACAGCCGTCTGGGTCCGGGCGCGGCCTGGATGGATGTGGATGGCGACCAACGAGAGGATCTTGTGGTGGGTGCCGCCAAAGGCTCATCCGTGGCGGTTTACCGCAATGTGGGCGCGGGCAAGTTCGCCCCTTGGCAACCGGCCCAACCCTTCGCACCGTTGCCGGATGACCTGAGCAGCCTGATCAGTTGGACACCCGTCCCGGGCCAATCCGTCCTGCTCGCGGGTCTCTCCAGCTACGAATCAGGCGACACCGCCCAGCCACCCCTGCGGGGCTGGCGCTTGCCCGGCGGCGAAACCCTCCCGGGCCGGCCCCCGACCGGCCTCCTGCGGGAGGGTTCCCCGGGACCGGTCATCACTGCCGATATCGATGGCGATGGTGCTTTGGATCTGTTTGTGGGCGGACGGATCTCTCCGGGCCGCTACCCGGAGGGGGCCCCCTCCCGCTGGTTCCTGAACCGGGGCGGCACCCTGGTGCCCGATACGGCGAACAATCCCGTGCTCTCCAATGCCGTGATGGTGAGCAGCGCCGTGTTCAGCGACCTGGACACCAATGGCTGGCCCGACTTGGTTGTGGCTTGCGAATGGGGGCCGGTGCGAATCTATCTCAACGAACGGGGCCACTTCCGCGAGGCGACGACGGAATGGGGCCTGGCTGCCCACACCGGCTGGTGGAACGGCGTCACCACGGGCGACCTGAACGGGGATGGCCGCCCCGATATCATCGCAGCCAACTGGGGCCTGAACACCTCCTACCAGCAGCCCTCCCCCCGAAGGCCTTTGCGATTGTATTACGGGGATTTTGACGGCAACGGCAGCCTGGACCTGATCGAAGCCCTGACTGATCCCGCCAACGGTGAGGTGGCCACCAAGCGCAACCTCCAGGTGCTGACCAGCGGCTGGCCCCTCCTGCGCACCCGGTTTCCCTCGCATCGCCAGTTCTCCACCGCCAGCATCATTGGCGTGCTGGGCGACCAGCTCGGCCAGGCCCAGGAACTGCGCGCCGTCACCCTGGCCTCCACTGTTTTCATCAATCGCAACGGTTCCTTTGTGCCCGTGCCTCTGCCCCCCGAGGCCCAGTTCTCCCCGGCCTTTGGCGTCTGCGTGGCGGATCTGGATCTCGATGGCCACGAGGATGTGATCCTCGCGCAAAACTGCTTTGCCTTGCGACCTGAGGAACCCCGCAGCGACGCCGGACGCGGCCTGTGGCTGCGCGGGGACGGCACCGGCAAACTGGTGGCCGTGCCCGGCCAAGAATCCGGCCTGCGCATCTATGGCGAGCAGCGCGGAGCGGCGGTGGCTGACTACGATGATGACGGCCGCCCGGATCTCGTGGTGATGGAGAACCAGGGGCCGGCACATCTCTTCCACAACCAGGGCTCCCGCACCGGCCTGCGCGTGCGCCTGGCAGGCCCCCCGGGAAACCCCCACGGCGTCGGTGCCGTGTTGCGCTGGCTGGATGCCCCGGCCCCCAACCCCGCCCGGGAGCTTCATGGCGGGGGCGGCTACTGGTCGCAGGACAGTCTGGTGCCGGTGCTGGCCCGTCCCCCGGGGGCCCGCCAAATAGGCGTGCGCTGGCCTGGCGGAAAAACCCAGACCGTGCCGGTTCCGCCAGAGGCCCGGGAAGTGCTGATTCGCTGGGCTGACGTGCCCTGATGGTATCTCAAAGAAACCTCACGGATCCCCCAATTGCCGCAGTGCCTGCTGGGCGGGCTTGAAATCGGGCCGCTGCCGCAGGGATTCCTGAAGGTGTTTGCGGGCCTCGTTGGTCTGTCCCTGTTCCAGGCGGGCCATGCCCAGGTTGAAGAGAGCCTCCAGGTTGTTGGTTTGCAGGTTTAACGCCAATTGGAACCGGGCCGCCGCCTCGGCGTACCGGCCCTGGCGCGCCAGACCCGTGCCCATGCAGTTCTGCACGCGGGCATTCTCCGGCGCGAGGGCCAGCGCCTTGTAGAAGTGCTGCATGGCGTCATCCAGTTTGTTCATCCGCAATTGCAGGTTCCCCAGGTTGATGTGGGCATCCGTGTAGTCCGCAAACATCTCCAACGCCCGCAGATAGTGGCGTTCCGCCTCTGGAAACATCCCCAGCCGGACCGCGCAGAAACCTTGGTTGTACGGGATGGTTTCATCATCCGCATGCAGCGCGGCCGCCTGGCCAAACAGTTTCAGCGCCTCCGTGAAGTCCCCCTGCTCCACCGCCTCGTTCCCGCGCACCACCAACCGGGCCGCCTGCTCCTCCGGCGTGCCGGAGACAACCGGGGGTGTGGACTTGGCACCATGCGGGGAGTCCGTGGTGTTGGTGCCTGACAATGAGGAGGCGTCCAAGGATATCGACGGCTGTTTTGAGGCTGGCGTTGGCCGGGTCAGGAGCCAGATTGAACCGGCCATCAGCAGGAGCGCCCCCCCGGCGACCAATGCGAATTCAAGGCGGGATACCCGCACAGCGGGGCCGGACGATCGGCGTTTGGGTGTCGGCATGCGCGGCAGTATGGCGCAGATGAATGCCGATTGCAACCCGCACGGAAAGGCATCGCGAAAAAATAACCTGCGCACTCTGACTGGTTCTTTTGGCCGCTGACGGCGTTGCTCGTTCGTTACAGATCGCCGTGGATATGCGCCTCACGAGCGCCTTGCCAGCCGCCAAAATCCCGGCGTCATAATTGCTCATCTTATTTTCTCGCGATGCCAAAGATTGCATTTTTTAAATAAATCCCCAGTCTTCTCCGTCAACAAGCTTATGCATACATCTGCTGACCATTCTCCTGCCAACACAGGTCTGACCCGCCGTAATTTCCTGAAGGGTGCGGTCGCCGTGGCCGCCCTGACCCAGGCCCCCTCGGTGCTGACCTCCCATGCCGCCCCGGATGATCCCATCAAGGTCGGTTTGATCGGGTGTGGCGGGCGCGGCACCGGGGCCATCCTCAACCTGCTCGGCGCCTCCACGAAGGTCGTCTATCCCGGCTCCGGGTATCACACGGAGGATGTGGAGGCGGGCACCCAGGTGGGCCGCAAGAACGTCAAGGTGCTGGGCCTGGCCGATCTCTTCCCCGACCGCTTGCAGCGCTGCCGGGACAACCTGAAGACGCTGGATATCAACCTCGGCAACGAGGCTTGCTTCACCGGGTTTGACGGGTACCAGAAGCTGCTGGCCAATCCGGAGATCAATTACGTCATCCTCGCCACCCCGCCCCATTTCCGCCCCATCCAGTTGAAAGCCGCCATCGAGGCCGGTAAACACGTGTTCGTGGAGAAGCCCGTGGCGGTGGACCCAACCGGCGTGCGCATGGTGATCGAGGCCGGGGAGATGGCCAAACAGAAGAAGCTGGGCATCGCCGCCGGCACCCAGCGGCGTCACATGCTCGGCTATGCGGAAACCATCAAGCGCATCCAGGACGGCATGCTGGGCGAGATCGTCTATGGCTCCTGCTACTGGAACGGCGGGGAAATCTGGGTCATTGACCGCGAGCCCGGCTGGAGCGACATGGAGTGGCAGTTGCGCAACTGGAACTATTTCACGTGGCTGGCGGGCGACCACATCGTGGAACAGCACGTGCACAACCTCGACGTGATGAACTGGGTGCTGAACGCGCACCCGATCAAGGCCACCGCGCTGGGCGGCCGCCAGGTGCGCACCGCCGCCCGCAACGGCCATATTTTCGACCACTTCGCTGTGGAATACGAGTACCCGAACGGCGTGAAGATGTTCAGCCAATCCCGCCAGATCAACGGCTGTGAGGGCAAGGTGGAGGAATTCCTCGTCGGCTCCAAAGGACGCTCTAACTGCAAGGACCGCATCGCGGTCAAGGGGGGGGAATCGTGGCGGTACCGGGGCCAGGAGGTGAACCCCTACGAGCAGGAGCACCTGAACCTGATCAACAGCATCCGGGCCGGGAATCCGATCAACGAGGCCAGGAGCATCGCGGAAAGCACGCTCACCGGCATCATGGGCCGGGAATCCGCCTACAGCGGCCAGTCCGTGGAATGGGACAAGGCTTATAATTCCACCCTGCGCCTGGGCCCGACAACCTATGAGTTTGGGCCCCTGCCTGTGGCCCCCGTGGCCATGCCGGGCCAGTACAAATTCGTTTGACCGCTGTCACGGCACCGGCTTGGCCCACATAGACTGCCAGTAGCGTTCTTCGGTGGCGTAATAATCAATCCTGGCCCGGGGATCCAGATCCTTGGGCAGGATGCCATACCGCTTCATCTCCCGGTACCATCCCTCCCGGGGGCGATAGTCCGGCATGTCGAACCGTTTGATTTTCGCCAGGTAATCCCGCCCGGCCGAGGCCATGGCCAGCAGGGCGCGGTAATCCGCATCCTGCGTGTCGGCCAGAACCGGTTTGCCCTCCGGGGTTTTGCAGATGCCCAGCCCCCCCGCCGCCGGGGCCAGCGGGGCCAGGAGCAGCAGCGACTTGTCCGGGCGCGTCAGGTTGAACAGGATGTGCCGGCTGAATTGCAGCCGTGGATCATCCATGGCAAACCGCCAGAAGGAGAGGCCCAGCTCATCCGCAAAGGCGTGCGGGAGCCCCTTGTTTTGCTGGTGACAGCTTGCGCACCGGCGATCCATGGCCGCCGCCCCGGCCTGGGTGGTGGGCCACTGGTTGTCCACATGCACCGGGGTGTTCTCCTGGTAGCCGCCAATGGAGCCCGCCCCCAGCGCCGCGTAGGTGCCCGGGTAGGGTGCCCCCACCTCGATCCATAGCCGCAGCATTTTCCGGTCATGCTCCGTGGCCTTGGCCCCGTAATGCGAGCCGTCCACAAACGACCAGATGCGGCTGGCAGAGGATCCCAGTTGGCGGGGTGCATAGTTGCTCACCGGCTGGTTGCGACCATCCGAGAACAGCCGCTTCACCGTCATGGTGAAGTAGGCGTGCGAGAACATCGGCCCGTGATCGCCGGTGAGCAGCACCTTGCCCGCGTAAGGCCCGCCGCGCGGCCCCGGGGTGGCGTCGTGGCACTCCACGCACAGGCGGTTGAGGATCGGCTGGATATCACGCGGGAAATCAAACACCTCCGGGCAGTCGCGGATCGGCTCGATGACGCTGGGCGCGCGCCGCGTGGCCAGCAGCGGCCGGTTGGGAATGTAGCTCTGGGTGCGCTGCTCGTGGCAGCCCACGCAGCTCGCCACCTCACCCGGCTGCACGGTCATGAAGCTCTGCATGCGCTTGACGGAAAGGTCTTTTTCATCCAGCGCCACCACAAACAGCCCGCGCCCGGCGGGCAGCTCCATGTAGGCCGAGCCGTCCGCCTCCACCGGCACGGTGCCCAGCACCCGCTCCAGGGTGAACGACCCGCCGTAGGTGAGCGGATCCATGCCGCCGGTGAAATTGACCGGCTTGGGCAGGGTTTCCAGCACCAGCAGCTTCTTGATGTCGCCCGGCTTGATCCCCGCCATATTGCGCCCCTCATAGACGTTGGCCATAACCACCCGGCCTGTGGTTTCCCGGAGCTTCACTGTGGGGGCGACCACCCGCTCCCGCTCGCGGGCCATCACCGGCCGGGGCTCATGCAGCAGGAATCCGGCTTTGACCTCCTCCTCCGGCAACCGGTAGAGCGTCGTCTGCTGACCGCGCCCGTTGACCAAGCGCAGTTCGGGCCCGAACGCCGCCAGAAAGGCGTTCTCGGAAAACGGATACGGGTCCCGGTAGTCATCCCCGCGCACCAGGGGTTTCGAAAGCCCGGGGTTGTCCGGTCCGCCGCTGGGGTCCACCAGGGTCAGCACCCCCGCGTGTTCCGCGCGCCCATGGCCGGGAGAGAAAATCGCCACCACCTTGGTGCTGTTCGGCACCGGTTTGGCATCAATCATCACTATGCCCGGCCGCTGATTGCCAAAATAGACCATCTGGGAGGTGCCGTCGGGATTGGCGGTCCACAGGTGGTGGTAATCCACCTGCGAGCGGTCCACGTATTCCCAGCGCTGGTAGAGCAGCCGACCATCCGGCAGCACCCAGGGGGTGTTATCCTGCTCATTGTTGGCGGAAATGGCGCGCAGGTTCTGCCCGTCGGCATCGCACCGGTGCAGCGTCGCCACCTGCGTGATCCAGCAGTTCACCCAGCGTTTGGCCCGTGTGGAGACAAAGACAATGCCCCCATCCGGCAGCCAGCATGGTTCAATGTCGTCGTAATCCCCGCTGGTGAGCTGGGTCAGCCGGGAGCCATCCTTTTGGATGGTGTACAGGTGGTAATGCTCGCCGTTGCCCTGGCGGTACGAAAACAGAATGGTCTCCCCGTCATAGTGCAGCACCGGATCGCGCACCCCACCATCCGGATCATTGATCAGCCAGGCCACCTCGCGCGTCCGCACATTCAGTTTGCCCAGCTTGCCTCCCAGGCGATAGGCCACGCGCTTGCCATTGTGTGTGTGGATGCGCTGGTTGACCTCCAACTCCTGCTCGCAATCCGAATAATACCCGATATTGGCGTACCAGTGCCCATCGTTACCCACCTTGCGGGTGGCAAACACGATGTCCTGCACCTCCTTGAGCGGCCCGGCCAGGAACTGGTCGCGCAATTCCTCCACCGGCGCGGCGGCGGGCGGGGCCTTGGATGCCCCCAGGGTGACGTAATCGTAGATGATCCAACTCCCGCCCTCCAGGTTGATGGCCAGGCGGTTCTCCCCGGCCACCAGGTGGGTGGCAGACACCGGGAAGATCATGGTGGAGACCAACCCCTCCCGCTCCGGATCGCTCGCCAGACAATACCCCTTGGGGCTGCGTTGCGATCCGATTTCCTTGCCGTTCAGGGTGATGGTGACCTTGGACGGAGTGTGGGAGTCGGCCAAACCCAGGATCAGGTGCTGGGTCTGGGCCGGCACCTTGGCCAGTGGGAAGCGGATGGTGAAGGTGTGATTGGTGCCGCCCGCCCATTTGTCGTGGTTGCTCGGGTGAATGTAGGGCCAATCTGCCAGGCTGCTGCGCCCCACCACAAACTCCACCGGTCGGGGGTAAACCGCCAGGTAATGCGGGTAGCGTTTGTCCACCAGGCCAAATTCCAAGGAGGAGCCATCCGGTTGCCCCAGCATGAACAGCGGGGCCGCCGGAGCCGCCGCCTGGAGGGCCAGCGGCAGCCAGCAACCGAGCCAGACGGTCAACAGACCGGCCTGGCATGTTCCTCGGGAGGTTTTAACAGTAAACATAGACAGTGCTTGATTCGAGGCAGTCTAAACCGAGCCCCATCCTTTTCCAATCCTTGATTTTGCCGCAATCCACATTCCGCATGAATTGCCCCCCCCCGTTATGGATACCGCAATTTCCTCATTGGCAATCGGCCGGATTCTGGCAGTCTATCGCCAGCACCACCTGGCCATCCGTCCCAGCGTGACGCCCTCCAGCGTCCCGCTCTGACGGTCAACCGAACCGGGTCCGGGTGGGTGGCCACGACTTTTATGATGAAAAACTTGAATCGCCGATTGTTTCTCCAGCGTGCCGCCCTCTCGGCCGGTGCCCTGACCGCCACCCGCTATTTGTCCGGCCCCAACCTCCTCCTGGCGGCGGATGCCGGCAAGAAACTCAACTGCGTGATGATTGGCTGCGGCGGCCGCGCCATGAGCCACCTGGACCAGGTGATCAACCGTCAGAAACACAATCTGGTGGCCATGGTGGATGTGTACGACAAGCAGTTTGATTCCGTCCGCAAATGGATGAAGAACAAGGACCTGGACGGCAGCAAGATCGCCACCTTCACCGACTACCGGCGCATGTTCGACAAGCTGGGCAAAGAGATTGATGCCGTGTTCATCGCCACCCCGAACCATCACCATGCCCTGCCGGCCATGATCGCCATGCAACTGGGCAAGGCGGTCTATTGCGAAAAACCGGTCTGCCACGACATCGGCGAGGCCCGCCAACTGCGCGCCATGGCCGCCAAATACAAGGTGCCCACCCAAATGGGCAACCAGGGGCATTGCATGGAAGGTTACCGCAACCTCTGCGAGTACATCTGTGGCGGCGTGATCGGCAAGGTCACCGAAACCCATAGCTGGACCAACCGCGCCAACGGCGGCGAAGGCCCCCGGCCCCCCGTGGAACCCGTCCCGGCCGGGCTGCATTGGGACGAATACATCGGGCCCGCGCCCTACCGCGATTTCCACAGCGACATCCACCCGCACGAGTGGCATGGCTGGTTTGACTTCGGCAACGGCTCCATCGGCAACATGGGCTGCCATGTGCTGGACGGCCTGTTCTGGGCAATGAAGATTGACCACCCCACCAGCATGGAGGCCGAGGAGATCCGGGGCGGCAGCGACGAACGCTACCCCATCGGCAGCCGCATCCGCTGGGACATCCCGGCCCGAGAGGACATGGCCCCGCTGAAAGTCTATTGGTACGAGGGGCTCCACAAGAACGCCAAGGGCAAACCCCAGGGCAACCTCCGCGCCGCCGTGGGCGAGGACCGCAACTTCCCCGCCCTCGTGGCCGAGCTGCAGAAGCAGTACCCGGACGAGGAACTGGATCGGGGCGACAGCGGTACCCTGTACGTGGGGGACAAGGGCATCATCTACACCGGCACCTATGGCGACAAGATGCACATCCTGCCCTGGGAAAAGATGAAGCAGACGACTGCCCCCAAGAAAACCCTGCCCCGGCCCAAGGACATCTTCGCCGACTTCACCGACGCCATCCTGTCGGGCAAGCCGGAGACCTCGGTGAGCTTTGAGTACGGCACGCGCCTGACTGAGTTCGCAATCCTGGGCAACCTGGCGCAAAAGGCCGGCGTGGGTCGCAAGGTGGAATGGGACGGCCCCAACATGAAGGTGAAAAACCTCCCCGAGCTGAATGCCTGGGTGAAGCGCGACTACCGCAAGGGTTGGCAGCTCTGAGCCGGTTTTCCAATCAACCACCCGGGTCGGCCATAAGCCGCCCGGGTTTTTTTGTGGTTGCAGATTGCGCAACCGCAAAACGAAAAATGAAGCTGCGGGCCTTGGCGGATCAGGGAACCGGGACGAGCAAGGGCGGTCCGCCGAGGAGGCAGTTTCGAGAACTCGGGCTTATATTGCTTCCTTCATCTTTCACTACCTTCCACACCACAAGAGTTTGGGCGAAAAACCACCAAGGATCCGCTGCCCTCGGCCAGATAAATTAAGCGATTCTGAGCCGCCCGCAGTCACGGCCTCCTTTTGTTTGGTAACATTCAGGCCTCCCGGGGCATTATAGGCGTACGGCGATGAACGAAAACCGGCCAGAGACGAACGATGGACCCGCTGGAGGCGATGCCCCGGCCCGGGTCCAGCAGCTGTTCATCCGGCACCAGGGCATCATCAAGGCGTTCATCCTCTCCCTCCAGCCGGGCTTCGCCGATGCCGATGACGTGCTCCAGGAGACCTTCCTGGTCGTCACCCGGCGGGCGGCGGATTACCGGGAAGGGAGCAACTTCACCGCCTGGGCCTGCGCCATCGCCCGGTTCAAGCTGTTCGAGGCGCGCCGCCGCGCGACCTCCCCCACCCTCACCGAGGAGGCCCTGGCCGCCCTGTGCGACGACGCCCCGGACGAGGCCTTCCTCCAGGAGCGCCTGCCCGCGCTGCGCGAGTGCCTGCGCCGCCTGGCCCCCCGCGCCCGGGAGCTGGTCTGGCTGCGCTACCACAGCGAGCTGGCCTCCGAGACCATCGCCCGGCAACTGGAGTGGAAGGAGCCGGCCGTGCGCGTGGCGCTCTCCAAGGCGCGCGCGTTCCTCCGGGACTGCGTGCAGGGCCAGCTGGCGAAAGGACAGCCATGAGGAACAAGCCACTGGAGGCGCTGATCGAGGCGCATTTCGAGGGCCGCCTGACGGCGGCAGAGGCGGCGGAGCTGAGCCGGGCGCTGGCCACCGACGCGGCAGCGCGCCGACAGTTCTGGGAGCAGGCGGCAGTGCATGGGCTACTGCAGGAGGCGGCACGCCTGGAATGGCTGGGCACGGCCGCGCCGGAACCGGGGAACCGGGTGGTGCGGGTGTCCTGGTGGCGCCGGGCCGCACCGGTGCTGGCCGCCGCCGCCGTCCTCCTCCTGCTCGCCATCCTGTGGCGGGGGGGAGTGACGGGAGAGGAACGGGTTTCCAATGGCGTCGCCGTGCTGGCCCAAGTGGTCGGGGTGGAATGGGCGGATGCCGGGGCGGCACGGTCGCCGGGGGCGGTCCTGTCACCGGGCACCCTGCGGCTCAAATCCGGCGCGGTGCAGGTAGAGTTTTACAGCGGGGCGCGCGTGGTGGTGGAGGGTCCGGCAGAGTTCCGGCTGGTGTCAACCCGAGAGGGGTATCTGGCCACCGGCCGGCTGACGGCGCAAGTGCCGGAGCTGGCCCGGGGATTCCGGGTGGGATCAGGGCGGATGACGGTGGTGGACCTGGGGACAGCGTTCGGCATGAGCGTGGTCACGAACCGGGTGCCGGAGGTGCATGTGTTCACCGGCCGGGTCACGGTAGCCCGGCCAACCGGCGGGGCTCCGGCCACCGAGCTGACCGGCGGCCAGGCGGTGCGGGTGGAGGTGGAATCCCTGGTGCCCCTGCCCGCCGACCGCGCCCGCTTCCTGGGCGAGGCGGAGCTGGCGCAACGGGCCTCCGCCGACGGGCGACAACGCCAGGCGGCATGGGAAAAGTCGGCGGGCGAATGGGGCCGGGATCCGGCCCTGCTGGCGCATTTCACCTTTGCGAACGAGCAGCCCTGGAACCGGGTGCTAACGAACCGCGCCGCCGGCACGCAGGGCGACATCGTGGGTTGCCAGTGGGCGGAGGGCCGGTGGCCGGGCAAAACCGCCCTGCAATTCAAGGGCTCCGGGGACCGGGTGCGCCTGGAGGTGCCGGGCGCGCTGAAGGCGGTGACCCTGCTGACCTGGGTGCGGGTGGAGGCCCTGCCCAACAATTTCCATGCGCTGCTGATGCCAGAAGGTCAGGCCCCCGGCACCCTGCGCTGGGAGCTGACCCGGGCCGGACAATTGCGGCTGGGGATAGCCCGGGAATCCACCCGGCCCGAACCCAACTGGGAGGCGGTGATGACACCGCCGGTGATCACCCCGGAGCGGCTGGGCCAATGGGTGCAGCTCGCAACGACCTTTGATGGCCAGTCCGTGAGCCATTACCTCAACGGCGAGCTAGCCGGAACGGGCGCGGCCCTGAGCCCGGCACCGCTGGTCATCGGCCCCGCCGAACTGGGCAACTGGCGGGGGAACGCGCCCCGCCACCTGGTGGCGGGCATGGACGAGTTTGCCCTGCTGGGCCGCGCCATAACCGCCGGGGAAGTGCGCCGCGCATTTGAGCTGGGACGCCCCACCACCGCCTGGACCCGCCAAGCGCGGGCCGAGTGAACAATCGCTGATAACCAAAACCATGAACACCTTCAAACTCACCACCCTGCCCGCCTGCCTGCTGCTGCTGGCCGTAAGCTACCCCCTGGCCAACGCCGCCGAAGAGGCCGCGCCGGTCGTCCAGGCGGGGGCAGGCGGCTACCTGACCACCCGGCCCAAGCCGTGCAAGCCGCTGCCGGAAACCATTTACAAGACCGCTGATTTCCAGGGGCCGATGCTGACCGGGCAATGGTGGAGCTCTCTAGCCTGGCAGAAGTACTCCCAGAACCTGTTTGCGCATCCGCTGGCCATGGTCTGCACCTCCAACGGGCTGTCGATCAGCTACCCCGGGGCCAATGTCCATGGCGCGGCCGCCGGCATCTTTGGCGGGGGCGTGGGCCGGGAAGGCGATCTGCGGCTGGGCCATTCCGCCGCCCCGTTCCCGCAGGCGGACTGCGCGGGGTACTCGGACTGGTTTGTGACGGCGGCCTGGACGGCAGGCCCGGCCTCCCTGCGGGCCAGCTTCGGCCACGGCAGCCCGTTTGTGTACGCCCGCTATGCGGGGGGCAACCCCACGGTGACCTTTGCCAGGGCGCCACAGGTCTGGTCGGGCGGCGCCCGGGAGGCCGTGCTGGGGCTCACGGTGAACGGCCACCATTACGGGCTGTTCGGGGCGACCGGCTCCACCTGGAGCGGGCTGGAGGGAACCGCGTTCACCAACCTAGCCAATGGCCGCACTTATTTCTCCGTGGCCCTGCTGCCGGACAACCGGCCACAGACGCTGGCCCGGTTCCGCCAATACGCCTACGCCCACGTCACCGACACCCGGGTGGTTTACCAGCCGGAGGGCGGCCGGGTAAGGGCCACCTACCAGTTCACCACCCAGCCGTGGGAAGGCGCGGAGACCGGCACGCTGTTCGCCCTCTACCCGCACCAATGGAAGTACGCCACCAGCAAACTGACGGAGCTGACATACGGTTCCGTGCGCGGCCTACTGAAGGTGGGCGAGGGCCGCAGCTTCACCACGGAGGTGCCCATCCAGGGGGTGCTGCCGATGTTCCCCGCCCAAGGCATCCCGGACCGGGAGCGGCTGCTCGGCTACCTCCGGGCGGAGGCGGCCAAAAAACCGGCGGGCTTTGCTGACACATACTGGGAGGGGAAACACCTCGGGCGGCTGGCAACGCTGGCCGGCATCGCCGAGGCGGCTGCCGCCCCGGAGCTGCAAAAGGGGTTTGTGGACGAACTGAAGCGCCGGCTGGAAAACTGGTTCACGGCGGCCCCGGGCAAGGAGCAGCCGGTCTTCTATTATAACTCCGCCTGGGGCACGCTGGTCGGCAGCCGCCCCTCCTACGGCAGCGACAGCTCGCTGAATGACCACCACTTCCACTACGGGTACTTCATCCGCGCCGCCGCCGAGGTCGCGCGCCGGGACCGGGCCTGGGCGGCCGCGTGGGGGCCGATGGTGAAGATGCTGATCCGCGACATCGCCTCGCCGGACCGACGCGATTCCCTGTTCCCCTACCTGCGCTGCTTCGACAAATACGCCGGCCACTCCTGGGCCTCCGGCGACGCCAACTTCGCCGACGGCAACAACCAGGAGTCGTCCTCCGAATCAATGAACGCGTGGTACGGGATGATCCTGTGGGGCCAGGCGACCGGGGACGCCGCGCTGCGGGACACGGGGCTGTTCCTGTTCAACACGGAGCGAACGGCCGTGGAGGAGTACTGGTTCGATGTGGAGGCCACGAATTACCCGAAGGATTACCCCAACGTGGCGCTGGGCATGGTCTGGGGGGGCAAGGGGGCGTTTGGCACCTGGTTCTCCGGGGACATCGACTGCATCCACGGCATCAACTGGCTGCCATTCACGCCGGCCTCGTTCTACATGGGCCGCCACCCGGAGTATGTGAAGAAGAACCATGACCGCATCGTGGAGAAGCGCAAGGGAGGCCGGGATTACAACACCGGCTGGGGCGACCTAGTGATCATGTTCTACGCCCTGCACGACCCGGCCGCCGCCGCCGCCTACCTGGAGGCCAACCCGCAGTGCAAGCTGGAGGGGGGCAACACCCATGCCTTCATGTACCACTGGATCCACACCCTGGACACCCTCGGGCGCAATGACGCCGGCGTGCAGGCGGATTACCCGATCGCCAACGTGTTCCGGAAAGGCGGCCGGAAAACCTACGCCGTGTACAACTACCAGTCCGCTCCGCTCACCGTCACCTTCTCCGACGGGACCAAACTCGTGGCAAAGCCCCAAACCCTGACGGTCCAATGAAACCCGCCACCCTGCGCCTCCTCCTGGCCATCCCGTTGCTGGGCAACCGCCTGGGAGGCCCTGACCAATGCGTCGGCTCTTGCCCATGGATCCCGATGGTTGAATCTGCCAGCGTCACCCAGCCCCCCAGCGGTTCTAGCGGCTGCAGTCACCATGAACCATGAATCGGCTCCGGCCTTGCCCGGATGGCGCGGAGTAAAGATTTTTGAAAATAGTTCTTGCCAATCCACCCGAACTGAACGATAAAGGGCGTGTCTGTTAGATAGCTTGTCTCTTTCAAGGCATGGTGAATCTTCATGTGGACTCGTTTCTGTGATGATTTCAAGCCCGATAGTCGGGAACAGCTGTGGAAGTGCGGTTAGTCGGACAGTATAACGTCACATGAGTAATAAATTGTTTGTTGGAAATCTTTCCTTCAATACCACTGAAAACGACCTGCAGGACGCGTTCGCCGCGTACGGCACGGTCACCGAGACCAACCTGATGATGGATCGCATGACCAATCGCCCCCGCGGCTTTGGTTTCGTGACCATGAGCACAGCCGATGAGGCCCAGAAGGCCATCGCCGGTCTGAGCGGCAAAGAACTGGATGGTCGCGCCCTGACTGTCAACGTTGCCAAGCCTCGCGAAGAGCGCACTGGCGGCGGCGGTGGTGGTGGCGGTCGCCGTGAATTCGGCGGCGGCGGATACGGCGGCGGCGGTGGTGGCGGCGGACGCAACCGCTACTAATTCCCAAGGAATTTTCATGGCGGGGTTCGGGTGAACCGAACTCCGCCTTTTTCTTTTCCGGTTTCGTTTTCCCCCAGTGCCGATCCTCCTGTGATGAAAGAACAACACCTCGAAGTCGAAGGTTGCGTGCGAACTGTCCTGCCTGGCACCATGTTTCGGGTGGAACTCGACAACAAGCACTTGGTCCTGGCCACTATCTGTGGCAAAATGCGCAAGCGCTGGGTTCGCCTGACCGTGGGTGACCGTGTGAAAATGGAGATGTCCCCCTACGATTTGACTAAAGCGCGCATCGTTTGGCGTTGTCGGTAGGATTTCGGTTTTTGCGGTATTGCGGCAGGTGCCATCGCCTGCCCTTGGGTTCGGAGTCAAAAACAGTTGGCCTGCTTCCTGGCCCTTGCTTCGTCCCAAACCGGCATTGTCCGGGTCTTCTCTCAGTTCTTCCCTCCTCCTTTGAATAGAAACGCTGTCCCAGCGTCCATATTCCATCCATGATTTCGCTTCCCGTGAGGCGTCGTCCATCCCTGAGCCGTACTTTGACACCGACCGCTTTGGTCGTTGAGGCATGGTCGTGCGCCCAAACGGCGATCTCCCCCATCCTTCCCCAAACCAACTTTCCCATGCCTCCCAAACCTTCCCTTTCCTTTGCCACCAAAACCGCCAGCCTGCTCCTCGGTGTCTGGTTCGCCCTAGCCGCGAGCGCGGAGGACAAGTTCACCCTGGCCGTCATCCCGGATTCCCAACAGGAGGTGCTCCAGGAGGGCGACGCCCGTTTGCAGAATCGCCTGGAATGGCTGGTGAAGCAACGGCGCTCCCTGAACCTCAAAATGGTCCTCCATGTCGGCGATCTGATGAACTGGGACACTCCGGACCACCTCCAGGCCGGGCGGGCCAGCGCGGCATTTACGGTGCTGGACAAGGCCGGCCTCCCCTACGCCTGCGCTCTGGGCAATCACGACACCGCCGCCGTCAAGGTCGGGGGCAGCGCCGCGCCCGGCAACGTCAACAGCAACCTGCGGATCACCACCACCTACAACGCCTTCTTTCCTCTCGCCCGCTTCAAGGCGTTGGAAAGCGTCTATCAACCGGGGCAGATCGACAACGCCTGCCACACTTTCCGCGCGGGCGGGCTGGATTGGCTGGTGCTCAACCTGGAATTGTGGGCACGCACCGGGGCGGTGGCCTGGGCGGAAACCGTCCTGCAGCAGCACCCCCACCACAACGCCATCACTCTCACCCATTCCCACCTGAACTCCAAAGGGGGCATCGAACAGACCAAGGGGGGCTACGGCAACAACAGCCCTCAATTCGTCTTTGACCACCTGCAACAATATCCCAACGTCCGGCTGGTGTTCAGCGGGCATGTCGGCACCAATGCCTTCCGGACCGACTTGGGCACCAACGGCAACCCGATTCACCAGTTCCTGCAATGCTACCACGACAAGCTCTCGAATCCGGTCCGGCTATTCGAAATCGACACGAAAAAGGGCACCCTTAAAACCTGGGTGTACTCCCCGGCCACCAAACAGGAAAAGCACGATGGCACCGCGATGACCATCAAAGACATCCAATGGGTGCCCATCGCCCCGCCGCCGGTGCCCGCTGCCCAACTTGCCAAAGCCAAAACCAGATGGGCCACCCCGGCGGGGAAAAACAAGCTCTTCTGGTGCGATTCCACCGACACCAACAAACTTGACCTGGTGGTGGAACAGCAGGGCGACAAGTGCCTCCTCAGCAACGTGGCCCGGTATCAGCCAGCGGACAAGAACTGCTATTATTACGTCAACTGGGATCTCCAGGGCACCTCCACGGCTGGCCAACCCATCAGCCGCCTGGAAGTCGAGCCCAACAGCCTGTATCTGGTTCACCTGTACGAAATCAGCCAACCGAAAAACCTGAATGATTTCTGGGCGAAGGATTCCGGCAAGCAGGCCTGCTCCGCCATGGTCTGGGTCGGTGGCCGTGCCTCCACCCGCAAGGCCAAAGTCCCACGCGGGGCCACGGGCGCGCTCACCGAGGTCAAAGAGTCGCCCAAATGGTTTTCCTATGCCAGGGAGGACCGGCTGCCGTTTTTCTCCCAGCGTTTTCCGGAATTCCACCTGCCCACCAACAAGGTTCTATGCCTGAACCTGTTCAGCCAGCAGGATACGGTGGCAGGGTACCAGCGGCATGGCATCACCCATTTCACCGGCGGCGGCGGGGTACGGAACGGACTGCCGCCCCGGCAGCGGCTCCTGACCATCGGCAGTTATTTCAACCAGGGCATCGGAGAGAAGCCAAGCGGTGACCCGCATATCTCACCCACGGAAAACACCTTCATGCAGTCGGACCCGGCCCATGCCATAAAAAAGGCCGCCATCGCCTCCCAATACGATTACATCTTTCTGGACGAGGAATTCTGGCACAACGATTACCAGACGGCGACCATTGAGCGCCTCTGCCTGTTCGCCCAGGAGGCGAAGCGCGTCAACCCCACCCTCAAGCTCGCCGATTTCTGGAACCCGCCGCCATACCGCTTCAGTTTCGTGGGCCGGGATCGCTGGACCCCTGATTCGATCTGGAAAACGGCGCTGTCCCACTACGACGATCTGGAGGTGGCCACGAAAGCCGGCAACCAGACGTTGCTGCGGAAGGTGGTGGTCAACGATCAGCCAACCAGCCTGGCCGAGGAACTCACGGCGGTCTCCATCTGTGTCTATTTCGACAACCTCTTTGGCTACATCAAACCGTATGAGACCTTCTCGCTGGATTACTTCGTGCCGGCCGCCATCCACACCACGCGCCTGAACCGGCGTCTGCCGTGCAACCAGGGCAAGCCGCTGATCTGGTTCGGCATGGATATCCTGGAGGGCAACTACGAGCACCCGCGCATCGCCTATCCCACGCGAACCACCCATCCACCCGGCCTGGCCATCTTCAAGGATCGCCTGCTGGTGAGCCCCAACTACAATGAGGCGCTGGGGATATTCGGGCTGCTGGAAGCCGATGGCGCCTACCTGTGGGACGCCCACGGAACCTCCGATGGCAGCCCGGATGGCATTTTCAGCACGCTCCGGTACTGTGTGGACTACAAGGACGACCGCGGGGAATGGCATCCGGACGTGCCGGGCACCGCCATTGGCACCAACCGCACCTGGTACCCGTACAACATGGCGTTTGCGGCGGACTACTATGCCCTGGGAGCCTGGAAGTACGCGCAGATTGCGGGAGTGGTGAACGGTGGGCAGCGCGTCGATTTCGAATACAGCCTGGACAGCGGCAAAACGTGGTACCAACCCCCCGCCAACGGGGGGACGTTGCCGGATGTGATCCATGAGAAACGCCCCTTCGTCACGGGTGCCGTCAAGGGCCGCGAAATCGCCGTGGTGGCTTTCCATCCCTTCCAGGGCGTGGCGGACACCACCCCGTTGTGGGTGCGATACGGGAAGAACGTGCTGACGCTGAACCTGTTCGGCACCCGCGCCCGGGTGTACCGGGGAAAGCTGGCCAGGTAACCAGTGCCATCTGCCCTTCCCGGGCACTCACCCAACTGCCCCCGGACAAGCTCAGGCAGATCGCCGGCTCTGAACAACAGTCAGGCCTGGTTGTTGTCCCTGACTTTTCGCGCGGCCTGTTCGGAGGCTTCGGCGATGCGTTCATGCGCCCGCATGGCCCGCCAGCCAACCACCATCCAGAAGATGGCTGAAGCGATGGCCGCCATGGCCGCCAAAACGGCCAGGAACTGGATGTTACCCGATGATGTGTTCATGTGATTTAGGTGGGTGAGATTACCGCTGTTGCCTGAATCCGGCAATTGTCGTTTTTCTCATTCCAGAGCCCGGCGGGCCGACAGTGACGTCGCTGGATAATCGCTGAAAATGGGACGGGTGAAAACAGACCACCCTTGCCAAGCGCAGGCACCGGCGTTGAACACCTTGGCTGTGCCCGTGTCCAATCTCCTGTTATGCATCGGCCAACCAAAGCGAACCTCCAGGCCTGGCTGAAACGCCAGTGGCGCGAGTGGCGGGGAACCACCTACTTCTTTTTGTTCGTGGTCATCCCGGTGCGGTCCGTGCTGGCGGATTGGAACTGGGTGCCGACCGGCTCAATGAACCCGACCATTCTCGAAGGGGATTTGGTCTATGTGAACAAGGCCGCATATGACCTGCGGGTGCCGCTCACCCGGCACCGATTGGCCCGGTGGTCCGCCCCCCAAAGCGGAGACATCGTGGTGTTTTTTTCGCCGGAGGACAATATTCGCCTGGTCAAGCGCGTGATCGGATTGCCGGGGGATTCGGTTGAATTGCGCAATAACGCGCTCTTTCTGAATGATGAACAGGTGAGCTATTCACCGCTTCCTGAACAGGTGACCCAGGACCTGGGCAGCCCGCTCAAATCTCATTCAGTATTTGCCACCGAAGCACTGCCTCACAAGCCGCATGCGGTCATGGGCATCCCGCAAATCGCAGCCGTCAGGAATTTCCCCAAAACCACCGTTCCAGCGGGGCATTACTTTGTGTTGGGTGACAACCGGGATAACAGCAAGGACTCACGGTTTATCGGGTTTGTGGAGCGGGACCGGATCATCGGGCGGGCGCAGGGGGTGATGGTTTCGTTCAACAAGCTGGACACCTACCAGCCGCGTTGGAGCCGGTTTCTCTCCAGTTTGCAGTAGTCCGCCTCTGGATTACCCCTCACGGCTGGCGAAAGGCGTACAGTTTTCGCATGGTGGCCACGTACAGCACGCCGTTGGCCGCCACCGGGGAGCCATTCAGTTCGTCCGGAAAATCCACCCGGTGCAAAACCTGTTTGGTCCGCTGCGCCGCCAGCACCCAAAAATCTCCCCGCTTGCCGGCCACATAGACTTTGCCATCCGCAACCAGCGGTGAACTCCAGATCTCCCCCTCGGTCTCGTGCGTCCAAAGCTCGCGCCCGGTGGCCAGGTCCACGGCATGCAGCATCCGGCCAAAATCAGTGATGAACACCAACCCCTGGCGGATGGCAGGGGTGGCGATGGAATGTCGTTGCAAGGGCAGCGACCAGCGCAGGGCAGTGGCGGTGATGTCTCCCTGCCCGGAGGTGGCGAAACACTTGAGCCAGGCCTCGCGTTTCCCATGCCAGGGGTCGCCCCCGGCAGCCACCAGAAGACCGTCTTCATACGGGACCGGAAACCCCAGGATGTTGCTGGGGCTTTCACGCCGGTTACCCTGGTACTGGGAGATGTTCTGCTTGGGACCGGCGGGATCGCAATCAAACCGCCACAACTCGCGCAAGATCGCCACCGCACCTGTCGTTGGCGCATTGGTGATGGCTGCAAAGGCATAGACCACGCCATCGCCACCACCGTAAAAGATGGCCGCCTGTCCGTTGACCGTCCCGGCGGACGGGGAGGAAAAACTGCTGTGAAACACGCGGGCACCGATGCCGGTGGCATCCTTGGCCACCAACCGGCCGGTCAGTTTATCCAGCACGATCAGACCGGGTGCCTCCGGGCTGGGTCGGTGACGGTGGGTGCGGTCCACGCCGTTGGGGGTGGTGACGCACAGATGATCACCGAGCAGCAAGGGGGAGATGTTGGCGGAATCATGGGTATAGGCCCCCACCTCTGCGCGCATGTCAAAGCACCAGAGAATGTCGGCATCCAAGCGGCCCACCTCCATGGGCGGATCCCCGCGCAGGGCCTGGTGCTGACCCTCCTCCCGGTACAGCCCATCATTGCCATTGGTTTGGCCCTGGAGGTCCAGGCATAGCACCTCGCCACGGTTGCTGACCAGATACACCCGTTCCCCCTCCACCACGGCGCTGCCGGTGATGCCGACAATGGGGCAGTCCCAATAGGGATCGGGCGTGAGCTTGGGAACAACCAATTGCCAGTGCAATCGCCCGTCTTTCTCATCCAGACAGAACAGCACGCCGCGATCCCCGCGATGGCGCGGGTCGCGCGGATCACCGTTATTGGTGCCGATGAAGACCCGGCCACCGGCCACAACCGGGGTGGCGTAACAGGCGGTGCCCAGCGGGATTTGCCAGCGCAGGTTCTGGCCGGTGCGCGGATCGAACCGCGTTGGCAACCCGGTCTCCGCCGAGGCCATGTTGCGGCTGTGGCGGGCTCCCCATTGGGGCTGGTCATCCGCCACCGCCTGGCCCAAACCTCCCACACACAGTGCCAACCACAGTGCTTTGACGGCAGATGATGCAGGGTCCATGACGGGAATTATGGAAAGCCCGTTGGTCACGGGCAAGCTATTACCGCCCCGGAAACGCAAAAAGGCGGCTGCCACGGTCGCCCGCGACAGCCGCCAAAGCCGATCAAAGAAGGATCAAATCGTCTGGCAGAGGTAACCGCCGTCCACCCGGATATCCGAGCCGGTGACAAAGCTGGCCGCCTGAGCGCTGGCCAGGAAAACGGCCGCGCCAACCAACTCGTTGGCTTCACCGAAACGCTTCATCGGGGTATGGCCCCAGACCGCCTCCGTGCGGGCCGTGGGGGTGCCATCCGGATTGAACAGGAGGGCGCGGTTCTGGTCGGCCGGGAAGAACCCGGGCGTGATGGAATTAACGCGCACGTTGAACGGCGCCCATTCCCGGGCCAGGAACTGCGTGAGGCTCAGCACGGCGGCCTTGGCGGCCGAATAGGCCACCACGCGGGAGAGCGGAATGTGGGCCGAAACGCTGGCAATGTTGATGATGCTGCCCTTCTTGTTGGCCACCATGGAGGGGCCGAACTCCTGGCAGGGCAACAGCGCACCCGCCGCCAGGTTCAGGTCGAAATTGCGCTTCCAGAGGTCGAATTGGATGGATTCAAAAGGGTTTTCCGGCGTGACCGTCGTGCGCGGATCATTGCCGCCGGCCGCATTCAGCAGGATGGTGGCCGGCCCGAAGGCGGCTTCCACACCCAGCCGGGCGTTCTTCAAGCTTTCGCGCTCCATGGCATTGACCTGGAAGAACTTGGCAAGCCCGCCTTTGGCCTCGATGGATTTGACCCGGGCCGCGCCCTGTTCCTCGCGCAGATCCAGCACCGCGATTTTGGCGCCGGCCTGGGCAAAGCCCTCGGCAATGGCTCCCGCCAGCACGCCGCCAGCGCCGATCACCACCGCCACCTCGTCTTTGAGACTGAATAAAGAATTCATATGAAGGCGCGACTATGCCACCAACCGGCCCGCGGGGTCAATGGGGTCAAAACGGTGTTCGTAACGATGCGTCTTGATGGTGCTTTTGCCGGAGCCGTTGGGGCCGGCGAACATGCGCAGGCGGGGCACTTTCATGGCTTAAGGGATTCTCACTTTGGATAAATAAGAATACCCACTCGTTTGATGTGTTCGAGCAGAGGGCGGTGATGGATGTGTGCCAAGGATTGCACTTCAAACCGATAGGGCAAGGGAAGCTCGTCCAACTCAGCAGCGATTGACTCGGCTCGGAGTGGCGCCACATCACCAGCGAGCGCCAAATCCAGATCAAAGCCCAAACCTTCCGCCCCCTTGTCCCCTTTTGATCTGCTCGCCGCCATTGGGTGCAGGACAAAAATCTGAGGTTTGACAGAAAGGGCTTGAATTTTGCGCGGTTAGTACCTATGCACATAGGTACATATATGAAATCCACCAATCCCGCCGACATTCTGGATCAAATCGCCCGCATTCAAGTCATGGAACGAGGCAAGCTCTGCCCCTACCAGCACAAGGATCGTCCCGCCGATGCAGGGCCCTAT
>CAIYYI010000600.1 GCA_903930345.1 uncultured Verrucomicrobiota bacterium | reverse complement strand
GCCGGCGGAGTACCGGGAGACCATCAAGACCTGCCATGAGGCCGCCCAGCAGATGCGCCGGCTCACCGAAGCGCTCCTGCAACTGGCCCGGTTCGACGCCGAGCAGGAGGCGATGACCCGCACCCCGCTGGATCTCGCCGATCTGGCCCGGGCCGCCGTGGAACTCCTCCGGCCGCTGGCGCTCGAACGGGGAATCAGCCTCCAGGCCGACCTGGCGCCCGCGCCGGTGCTCGGCGACCGGGACCTGCTGCACCGGGCGATCACCAACCTGCTGGCCAATGCCATCCATTACAACCGGCCCCAGGGGGAGGTCCACATCGCCACGGTGTCCGGCGAGACGCACAGCCTGTGCGCAGTGAAGGACACCGGCATCGGGATCCCCCGGGAGGAGCTGCCGCACATCTTCAAGCGCTTCTACCGGGTGGACAAAGCCCGCGCCCGGGCGGACGGCCACCACGGCCTCGGCCTGGCGATCAGCAAGATCATCCTGGACAACCACGGGGGAACCATCGAAGTCGCCAGCGAGCCGGGCGCAGGCAGCACGTTCACGCTCCGGCTGCCCCGGCAGTGAGCGGCCTGTCTTATCCTTGAAAAACAGTCTGTGACACACTATTTTTCAAGGATTGTGGCGGGCAGACAGAAGGCACCCTTCAGACAATGCCCAACTCGGCGGAGGCCGACTTTAACGCCTCCAGGCGGCTCAGGTGCCTTGATGTTTGGTCTGGGCCACGGGGTGGGACTCAAAATGTTTCTGCAAGGAATCCTGCAGGATGGCGATCTGGAAGGGCTTTTGGATGAAACCAGCCAGACCCTTGCCGACAAAACGGGACACCACATCCTGCTCGCTGTAGCCGCTGGCCAAAATGACGCTGGCATCCGGCTGGATGCGGCGGATTTCCCGAAAGGCCTCCTCGCCATCCATGTGCGGCATGGTGAGGTCCATGAGGACGCAGGTGATCTGTGGGGAAAAGGCCCGGAAGAGTTCCACCGCGTGACGGCCATCCGTGGCGGTGATGACCTGAAAACCGAGGCGCTCAAGGGCTTTTTTACCGATGGCGCGCACGGATTCCTCGTCATCCACCAAAAGGATAGTGCCCTGGCCGCGCCATTGGTTACTGAGAACCTGGCCCGGAAGGGAGCGGGAAGCAGGTTGGTCACTGGCGGGAAAGAGGACCTTGAAGGTGGTGCCTTTGCCAAGCTCGCTGTACACCTTGATGGCCCCCTTATGGCCGCGGATGATGCCCAAGACGGCGGCGAGGCCCAGGCCGCGCCCAGTAAACTTGGTGGAGAAAAAGGGGTCAAAGATCTTGCTGATCTGATCGGCGGAAATACCGCACCCGGTATCGGCCACCTCCAGATAAACATAGAGGCCCTCTTTGATCTCATCCTGCAGCCAGGTGTCGGCCAGGTATTTGCGGTCGCAATCCATGGCGCCGGTGGAAATGGCGATCACGCCGCTGCGTTCGCCAATGGCCTCCGAGGCGTTGATGACCAGATTCATGATGACCTGGCGAAGCTGGGTGGCATCCGCCTCGATGGCGGGCAGGTTGGCGGCAAAATTAAAGCGCAGGACGGCCTTTTTGGAGATGGAGACCTGAAGCATGTGGACCATTTCGTCAACCACTTCCTGAAGGTCCAACCGCTCGACCAGAAAGCGGCCCTTGCCCGAGTAGGTGAGCATCTGGCGGGCCAGATCGGCAGCGCGCCGGGTGGCGATCTCCGCCTCTTGCAGCTCCAGGCGCGAGGGCGAGGCGGGGGAGAGGTCCAGGAGGGCCAGGCTGAGGTTGCCCATGATGGCGGTCAGCAGGTTGTTGAAATCATGGGCGATGCCGCCCGCCAACACGCCCAGGCTCTCCAGCTTCTGGGCCTGGAGGATTTGCCGTTCCAGCCGGGCCCGCTCCGCTTCGGCCTGCTTGCGCAGGGTCACGTTGTAGGCGGTGCCGCGCGAGCCCAGGAAAACGCCCTCCTCATCCCGCGCCGTCACGGCATTGAAGACCAGGTGCAGCTCCCGACCATCGCGGTCCCGGGCCACCGTCTCATGGCCTCGGAGGGTGGCTCCATTTTTAAGTGTCGCGCCATTTTTAAGCTGCACAAAGAACGACGGTGCCCCCGCCAGGGTTTCGGGCGTTTGAAAGTCAGCCAGCGTCTGCCCGAGCATGGCGTTCCGGGGATGGCCAAACACCTTCTCCCAAGCGGCATTGAGGTAGATGAAACGGTGATCGGCATCGCACTGCCAAATGAGGTCCTGGGAGGTTTCCACAAGATCCTGATAGAGCAGCTCGGATTTGCGCAAATCGGCCTCCACCTGCACGCGCTGCGCCAACTCACGGCGCAGCTCCGCCGTGCGTTGCTCGACCTCGGCCTCCAGATTCTGGTTAAGGCGGGAAAGGTTGGAATTCTGGGCCCGGTTCTCCATCACCACGGCCGCCAGGTTCACGGTGTTTTCCAAGTAAGGCCGGCAGGACTCAAAAAGGGCGGCATCCGCCACCTGGAACAGCAGGCCGCCAAAGGCCATTTGCGGGCCGCGCAAGGGTATGCGCTCCCAGCCGGCCCTGGTTTTGGAACAGGGTGCCCGGCACCCGTCCGAGACCCCGGGCTGCGCCCAATTGGCGCGACAATCATCCGCCGTGCTGGCCACCCCCGCCGGGCTGCAGGCCAGGATTTCACCCCTTTGGCAGCAGGCCACCGCGCGCACACCCGGAAGCCGGGCCAGGCCGGCGGTGAGGAACTCAGCCAGGCGGCGATCATCGGGAGTGCCGTAGATGCCGCTTTGGAGCAGCAGAAAACGCCCGAGCACTTCGGGGCTGGGTGGGGTGAACTCAACCATGCACCGCCCCCTCATGCCGACGCCGGTAACTGGCCAGAAATTCCTCCGGCGGCTGGAAGAATGGGTTTTTCACCACCTGACCGCGCACAATCATCATCGGATGCACACTTAAGACGTCCATGATGGTCTCCCCATCGAATCGGCGGGCGTCATATTGGCAACAGGCGGTGTAGGGATATTGTTCAAGAACCTGGGTCAGGCGGGCCTCATATTCCATGATGTCCTCCTTGCGCGCCCGGCCATCGACCAAGCACCAACTCATTTCCCCGGTGCCGCGCGAACCGACATACCCATCCTGGAGGGATTGCTGGTAGAACTCACCCACCACCTTGAGCATGTCGGGAACGGAAAAAGTGCCGCCGGGGCAATAGACCGGGAGGGCCTCTTGAAGAACCAGATCGTGCTGGTGCCGACTGACATCCAAACCCAGTTCCGCCATGCACTCCGCAAATTCACCGGTGGTCATGGTATCCACCAGATAAAGCACCTTTTCACGGGCATCCAGGCCGCTTTGCAGGTACTTGGACATGGTGCGCCGACGCTCCGCCTCATCATTGAAGAGGTAGCAGATATGCTGGCCCTCCGGAACGGTGGTTTCGGTGAAACCCAAGGAAATGTTGCGCCGGGCATTCATAATTGTTCCATCTGGTTAAAAAACTTATGGTCAGATGTTTGCACCGTCATAAAGCCAAGAAAACCACCCTCATGCACCACGAAACCAATCACGCTGTCCGGTCGCAGCCATGCCCGTTCAGCCCTACTGAAACCAGACAAATTGCCCTGCCCCATGTGAATTCGGCTTTGATGGCTATGGCCCCATGATATAGAGAGGACATGGACAGACAAGCGAAAAAACGGCAGTGAAATGGACTTTGGAAACCATATGTAAATAGTAGGAACCGACCCCAAGGGGTCGGTTCCTACTATCTACATATCCTGCCGTGCACGTCCGACTCGGTTGGGACTTTCGGCTGGAAGTCGAGTCGGGGGGGGTGGTCTGTGCAAAAATAACACCTTGGTCCTTCAATTGCGCGGAGGCTTTTGTTACGCTCCCCGCATGCAAATGGAAGGAGCCAAGCGGCGGTTGCCGACCAGTCCCATGGTGGAGATCAAGGAGGACGGTGTGCCGCTGATCCGGTGTGGTCCCCAGGCTCCGGCAGTCCGAATGAGCGTGGAGGAATTGCTCCAGTTGGAACAGGAATGCCAGAACGTGGACGACGGCCAGTGAATGGCGGTTTCCGGATTTTGGATTTGATTTTTCAGGGATGGTGTCGCAGCTTGTTGCTATAAACAGACACCATCATAATGATTAGACTTTCTAGCATTGGACGCATCGCCATGGCTTTGGCCACCGGGGTGTGGGTGGCAGGCACGGTGCGGGCCGCCCAGGTGACCCATGTGGTTCAGATGAGCCTGGATGGGTTGGGGGCCAAGTACCTGCAGGCCTACGTCTCCAACGCTCCCGCCCAGTTCCCCAATTTTGTCCGCCTGGTCAAGGAGGGGGCCTGCACCTTCAATGCCCGGTGCGATTATGACATTTCCGAGACGGTTCCCAACCATGCCTCGATGCTCACGGCCCGACCAGTGATGCAGCCCAACGGCACGGCGGCCACCACCCACCATGGCTACAGCAACAACTTTCCGGGAGCGACGGACACCTTCCACAATGCCGGCAACGCCAATGTGCCTTACAAATTCTCCGTGTTCGACATGACGCATGACTATGGGTTGTCCACCGCGCTTTACACGGGCAAAACCCGGCTGGCCATCTGCGAGCGCAGCTATGACGCCGCCAACGGAGCGCTTGATTTGGTGGGGGCGGACAACGGGCGTGACAAAATTGACGCGGCAGCAGTGGCGGATGTCTCGGGGGCCGCCATTTCAAACGAGGTGAACACCCTGTTGCAAGATCTGACCGGCGCCACGCCCAAGCGTTACAGCTTCATCCACATCGCCGAGCCTGACCTGACGGGCCACTCCGCCAATTGGGGCAGCGCGAGTTGGAGCAACATGGTGCGAACGGTGGATGCCCAGTTGGGGCGCATTCTGAACGCCATTGACACCAGCGCCGTCCTCTCCAACCAGACCGCGCTCATCATCACGGCAGACCATGGCGGCGGCGGGGTGACCCGCAACGCGCACACGGAGTCATACCACATCACCAATTACACCATCCCCTTTTTCGTGCGGGCACCGGGCATCCAAGGGGGCTCCGATCTCTACGCGCTGCTGGGCAACCGTGGCAACCCGGGGACGAACCGGACGGACTACACCACCCAACCCCAACCGATCCGGGATGGCGACGCCTGCAATCTGGCGCTGCTGCTGCTCGGACTGCCGCCGATCACCGGCTCATTCATGTCCCCCACCCTGGCAAGCTCCACCGTGGCGCTTTCGGTGGCCCGCCACGAGGACCGCGTGGGGTTTTTCTGGGTGGATGCCACCGGGCAATACCAACTGGAAGCTGCCGATGCGCTGGCCAGCCCCATGCAGTGGCAAGCGATCTCCAACGGGGTGCAGACCACCGAGTCCACACGGATTTACACCGTGACGAACCTCACGGAGTTTTCCCGCCAGTTTTATCGCCTGCGCAAGCCTTGAGCCCCGGGGCTATGGGGCTTGGATCAGCCGGAAGAACTGGCTGGTTTGGGCCGGCACAATGGGGGTCTGGTAAACCCGGCGCAGATGGTCCTGGGTGATGCTCACCCCGCTGATGGGGATCCAAGTGCCAGGGTGCGCGGTTTCGCTCTGCTCCAACACAAAGGCGCCTTCCACCGGCTGCCAGGAAATCTCCAAACCCTGGTTGGTGATCGCCTGGTTCAGGCGGGGAACAAACACCGGGATGAGGCAGGAGCCGGGAATGGTGGGCAGGCCCAGCAGCTTCAGGGCGAGGTTTCCCGAATCCCCGTTGTGCAACGGCTGCCGGGGGGCATTGTAGTCCAGGTACTGCGTGCCCGGATCCCAGCGGTTCCCGAAGCAGGAGTAAAGATCCAGGCCGGGGCTGACACCCGGTCCCCAGATCACCAGCGGGATGGTGTACACGGTCGGGGCATCCGCATACACATGCGAGCCGACACGGTCGCCGCCGCCATGATCGGCGGTCAGGACGATGGCGGTGCGCCCAGCCAGCAGGGGATGGGCATCAATGACGGCCAGGATACGCGCCAATTGGAGGTCGAGGTGTTGAAGGCCATAACGGTACATGCCGCTGCCCCAGCCGTACCAATGACCCATGATGTCGAGGTCGGCGAGGTGCAGGAAGAGGTATCTAGGCGGATTAGTGCCGAGGGTTTCAGCCACCTGACTGACCAAGTTCGAACTGTTCTCCTGAACGCTGAAATCCGGCGTGCCGTAATCGATGATGGAGGCCACATCCATTTTATTGGCGCCGTTGTCCTCTCCAACGGTGTCCGGCGCGCCGTTGATGACATCATAACTACGAATGAAAAGGGCGAACTTATCCTTGCCGGCAAAAAAAGCGGTGCGGAGGCCGTGGTCATGAGTCACATCAAAAACGCTCGCCTTGTAGGGAACCTCCAGGTTGCCCATGTTATGCAGCGTGGCGGGCGGGCCCGGATCATAATTATCGTCAAAGCCGTGCGGTGCGCTGAACAGCACATTGGTGGGCTGCTGGAGGACGGGACGACCGGTCAGTATGGAGGTGTGGTTCGGCTCGGTGACTGAGATATTGTAATCGCACCGGGCATTGAAAGTCCCGGCGCCTTCGCGCCAGAGGCGGATGAACGAGGGGAATTCCTCCGGATATTGGGCGAGATAATCACGCAAAAACACGCCGCCCAAGCCATCAGCGCTGATATGGACCACGTACTGCGCCACGCCATTGCCGACAGTCGCGGCGGGCAATGCGCCTGGCAGACACCCGAGCAGGAGCAGGAGCGCCCGGAACAGACAGGCCGAAAGACCTCGCTGAAGTTTGGGTTTCATTGACTACCCACTCCTAAACCCGATTGGGGCTCTCGTCAATACCCGTTAAATTCATTCCAACTCCAGGTCCACCTCCAGCCGTGACTCCTGATGCGGGAGGGACAGGAAAATCCGGCCGGTCGCCGGATCGCCGTACCAGCCTTCCCGCCGCTGCGGCGGCGTCACGCTGAAGGGAATCTCCTTTCCGTTCACACGCACACCGCGCAACCGCAGCCCCGTGAGCATGGTGTGGCTGAGGTGGCCGGAGAAGTAACTCAGGCTGAGCTTCAACACTTTGGGCTCTGGTTGCGTCAAATCCAGAAGATTGGCCCCGGAGCTGACCACGACCTCGCCGAGGTCGGTTTTGCGCCGCAGGGTTTTGACATCGGGATCCATCCCCCACAAGGCAAAGACATTGGCCAGCAGATTTTCCGGGTTGATGAAGACCGGGTTGCGCCGTTCAAAATCAGAGATGCTATCAGGGTAGGTGCCGATCTTGTCGCCGGTTTCCACCTGCTGATAGAGACCGCTGATGGTGATGTGCCGCACCAGCCGCTCCCAGTCCTGCGGGGTCAGGTTCAGGGCGAGCGGCAAGGGGGAATCGGTGGCGGGCAACGGATGTTTGGCCAACTCGCGCGCCAGGTGCAGCACATGGTAGCTGTACACCAGCCCGCACCATTGCACCGGCACCGCCAGCCAAGTGTGGGTGTAGAAGGTGCTGCCGAAAACCGGTAGCGCGCCGCCCAGCATCATCGGCTTGTCAGGCAGCGTCCACAGGTAGAGGAACGGCACCCCGGTTTCCGCCCAATAGACGGCGTTGTGCAGCCAGCGCGCATTGCCGGTGGCCCGATAGCCATCGTGATAGGCGCGCACGGCGTAGGCGGCGGCCAGGATGTCCGGCTCGTACATGGGGCATTCCCACGTCTGCCCGCCACGCGGCACGCGGAATTGCTCCATGAACCGCAGGGCCTTTTCCCCGGCGGCGAGGGTGTTGGTATCACCGGTGATGCGGGCGTGACGCAGGAGGATGCTCGCGTGGCGAGCGCAGGTGCCCAGCACGCTGTCATTGGTGCGGCCCAGGCCGGCCTGCTCGGCATTGCCGGGATGGTAACGCCAGCCGCCCTCCGGCAACTGCGAGCGCACCAAACCCTGCGCCTGCCGGTCCACCTGAGGCCAGGCGCTTTCCAAGTGGCCGTAGTAGAACGGGAATTCCCACTGCATGATGTGGCAGCCGTGCTCGGACATCAGACCAGCCGCTCCCGGACCTTTCAAAATGTTCTCCGCCACCAGGGTGACCCGCTCCTCCACGGCCCGGCGCTCGTCGGGGATGCGGGTGGCCTGGGCATCCAGCCACAGCAGAGTGGCAAACCCGGGCGCGTGCCCGCCCGGCCAGCCGATGCAGTGGCTCCAGAGCTGGGTTTTCTCATCCCACACCGTCTTCAGGAAGCCCTCCCGGCAGAGCTTGAGCGTGTCCGGAAAACTCCGTGGCCAAGGGGAGGTTTCCGGAATGCCGCCGGTGGTTTGCAGGTGCTGCCCCAGCGCGTTCATCACGGTCCCCGGGGTCACGAACAGGCGGCTTTCCAGCACCAGGGGCTGCCCCGCCTTGGCCGGGTACGGCGATCGAGCGCGCTCCCCGTTTTCCGCGACAAAATCAGGCACCGAGGGCAGGAACAATCCCAGCCGGTGATTGCGCATCCCCTCGTCAAAATTCGGCGAGGCAAAGCGGGGCGAGGTAAAAGTGTGCTGCCCATCCCACTTGGCCAGCGGATCCCAGGTGAGTGCCACCGTCACCGGCGCGGCGGACAACCCCGGGGGGCGTGTCCGAGCATTGGCCGGGGCCTGGTCCAGGAGCGCGTCCGGCGTGAAGAAGTAATCTGCCTGCGCCGGTGGAGTCTGGCTATCAGGCCCCACGGTGACGGCCATTAGGGGGATGCTGACCTTGTGGGGGTGCGGCGTGCGGCGGTCCGCCAACGAGGGGGCGAAATCCCGTTCGTTTGAAGAGCGCTCCGCGCCGTAGAGGTATTCCAGGCCGGGGAAGAGTCCCCAGGTCTTGGCATCGCCAAACGTGCCATCGCCGATGTACAGATTGGGTCCACCGAGAAACAGCACCTGACTCTCGCGGTCAGGCCGCCACTCATGACGCAGGCGCACGAAGGGTTGTGATGGCTCCAATTGCGCGTTCAGCCGCGCGGTCCACGTGGTGCCTGATTTTTCCTTGAAGGTGGCTACCAAGGTGATGCCGTTGGTCTCCACGGTGGCGGTGACCTGGTCGGGCAGGTGGGTTTCGTCCCCCTTGGATCCCCGGGTGACGGCTTTGAAGAGCGGCTGCCAGGTGGCCACGTCCTTCCACCCGTTGCTCTGCGCCGCTTTCACCCGGGCATACGCGAAGCCCGCCCCCACCCGGACAAACTCCAGCCGCAGGTGAAGATTGGTGAGCGCCACGATCTCCGCCGGGGCAGGCGCGGCATATACGGCCAGGGACCGCAAGCTGGCCGGAGCCTGGGCCACGCCAGCCAATTGCGCTTTCAAGTCCACCCCGCCCGGGCGCGTCGGCTTCCACGGCCAGGTCAGCGCCCGGCCCTCACCCGGTGCCAGGGCGGGCACGGCTTGAGGAGCCAGGGTTTGATCGCCAATGGTGGCGGTGACCTGCGCCTGCCCCCCGGGGAGAAAACCCAGGCCCGCGTTACGGACTTCCACCTTCAGGGTGGTTTCCCGCCCCGTGATCAGCACCGCCTGGGCGGCGTTCAACTGGGTGATCTCCAAGCGGGCCGGGTAAGCGCCCAGCCAGGGGATGACGGCACCGGCCTCCAGCCGCCATTGGAGAGTGACCTGCGCAGCGCCGGGCCACGAAAAATCCCGCATCTGCCAACCAGTGTCGGACAACGCCAGTTTCAGGGCCGGATGACCATCGTTCGGCTGCAGGAGCACCTCCCCCCGGGTGCCCGGGGCGATTTGCAACGCCAGGCTGCCCACGGTGATCGGCAGGGTCAGGGAACCGTTTTCGGTGGGCATCGCCATGCGGGTGGGGACAGTGAAACGCAGCACCCGCGGGTTGCCCCAGAGGGCCCAATCATGGTCGAGCGTTTTCCCCGCCTGGGTGAGCAGGGCCAGGGTGACAGATTTCCCGGCGTACCCGGTCAGGTCCACCACCGCCGGCTCCCAGCGCATCGCACGGTTGGTCCGGGTGACCAGGATTTGTCCCTCCACCTCCACGCTGAAGATCACGCCATCTTCCCGGCCATTGAACTGGATGCCATCCGAAAGGCCGTAATCCAGGGCCAGCAGCAGGCGCTCCCCATCGGCGAGCGCAGGCAGGGCAAGCTGGAAAGGGACCTGGGCCGGGCGTTGCGGATGGGCAGGATGAGCGAAAATGGCGCGCATTTTCACGCCGCCGCTGGAACCCGGCTCACGCACTAGGCAGGAGGAGCTGTCGGTCACGTTGGACGGCTGGAAGAGAGCGCAAAGATCAGCGGCGATTTCGACCTGCGGCGGCGGTATGGCCCCGGGCAGCAGGAAAGTTCCCAACAACCAGAATCCGGCCAGTATCAGGGGCAAAATACGCATAGGCTAGGCCCGGAGCATAGCGGGACGATGGTCGGGAACGCAATCCTCGAACCAAAAAACCAAAACGGCGCGGCGTACGATAGTCGCAGGTTTAGAAAACTGCGGTACGGGCGGAGCGCGAAACTTGGGTCCACCTGGTTTTCCGTGCTCTGCCAACAAGTCAGTGCGCCCTACCGGGCACACCAAAAAAAAGGCGGCCCGGTGGGGCCGCCTGGTGAAAATTGACCGCAGGGCGCGCTTACGCGAGCGGGGAGAGCTGCTTGTCCACGCGGTTCTTTTCCAGCGTGACGTACTTCGGCAGGCCGCCTTCCATGATCGGCTTGACCTCGCCCTCGATCAAGGGACGGGCGTACTCAATGAACTTGTCGTTCGGCAGGAAACCATCCTCGTCGATCCAATCGCGCGCGATGAAATGCTCCACGTTGGCCACTTCGGCCAGCGGATGAATATCAGTGCTCCACTTGATGGTCGTGCGCCCGGCGGCGTCGGTGACCGGGTTGCGGACGATCTTGACCATGTAACCACTCTTGCCCTCAACGGCGGCACGCACGGCGGCCTCGCCGCAGGCGAAGGCGTTGTTGGCATCGGTCAGGGAGGCGAAATGGGCGGCGGCCCGCTGGGCGTAGCCGAGCTTCACGGTGCGGGTCTTGGTGTTGAGCTTGCCCTGCACAATTTCCGCCAGACGGTCGGCCGCGCCGGAAAGCACGGGGTGACCAAAGGCGTCCACGCGGGTCTTGTCGGCCCCGATCTCCTCACCGGCAGCGTTCTTCAACCCTTCGCCCACGACCACGATGCAGTACTTGAACGCGGCCACGGTTTCCTTCACCTTGGCGAGGAACTTCTCCTCTTCAAAGGGAATCTCAGGCAGGAGGATGATGTGCGGGGGATCAATGGGGGAACGCTTGGCCAGCACAGTGCCGGCCGCGATCCAACCGGCGGAACGGCCCATGACCTCCACGATGCAGCAGGAGCCGTCATCGGTGGCCATGCTGCCGACATCAACGCCGATTTCCATGACCGTGGCGGCGTTGTACTTGATCACGCTGCCGTAGCCCGGACAGCTATCGGTGTACGGCAGGTCGTTATCAATGGTCTTGGGAACGCCAATGACGCGCAGATCATAGCCGCGCTTGATGGCTTCCTCGTGGATCTTGTGCGACGTGTCCTGGGAATCGTTGCCCCCGGCGTAGAAGAAAAAGCGGATGTTATGGGCGGCAAAGACCTGGAACAGGCGGTCCATATCCTGGGCGGCCTTTTCGGGCTTCTTTTTGAAATCGACCTTGTAGCGGCAGGTGCCCAGCGCGGCGGCGGGCGTAAAGCGCATTCCCTCAATGGCCTTGGCTTTCTCATCGTTCAAATCAATGAGGTCTTCCCGCAGGATGCCAAAGATCCCGTTCAGCCCACCGTAGATTTCCTCAATGCACTCATGCCGACCCGCCTCGTGAATGACACCAGCCACGCTCGCATTGATCACCGCCGTGGGGCCGCCGGATTGGGCGACCAGCAAATTTCCGACTAATTCAGCCATATTCCAATTAAGTTGCGGGCCTTGGCACAGTGCCAGCCCAGGTTTTCTTCAAATCAGGCGCAAACCTTGCCAACCGTCCAAGCAACTGTCAAAGCCATTTCCCACTTTTTTCCTTCCAAAAACCGCATGTTGGCACCGATTTTTCAGGGGGGTGGAACGCTTTCCAACTCCCGGCAAAGGTAAAGCCGGTCCAGCCTGGCCCCGGCCTCCCGCACCTTGATTTGCAGTTCCATCGTGCCGCCGGGCAATGACAAGGGGGCCGGAATCCGGGTGCCGGCGGGGTTGAACCGCACCCAGGTCCATTCCTTGTGCGTGCCCAAAGCCCAAGTGGTGCTTTCCAGAACAGGTTTCCCCTCCTGGCTGATCCGCACCAGAAAGGAGTCGTTTTCCGGGGTCGGTGATTGAACCCGGCCCCACAGGTAGTACGCCCCGGGAGTCACCCCCTCGAGTTGCCAGGCCAGGGATCCAGTCATGCTGGAGGCTCGTTCGCCCGGTTCCGCCGGCATCCACACATACCATCCGCCGACGGCCTTGGGATCCTGGCCGGCGGACATGGGCGGGAAGAGCCGCCCTGATTCCGCTTCCCAATACTGGCTCTTGCCGCGCAGGGTCAGGCGAAAATCAGAGGCCGGCTTCTGGGCATAACTTCTGACCGGTTCAATGGCCTGCAACAGTTTGGCGCCCTGATCAACGCCATCAATGGCCAGCCGATAACGGGGGTAGGCGGGGGTTTGGCGGGTGGGATGCTCCCACGGGACCTGACTGGCCACCACCAGATGTCCAGCACTTCCAACTGCTTGGATATCAATGTGGTTGGTCGTCAAAGAAGCGGTGGCCGTGCTTTTGGCGAAGGCCTGCCGCCAGGCACCACGCGCGACCGGGGTGGTCAATTGGCTGCCAATCCGCACCCAGAGCGCCGCCCCCACCACATTGACCGTTCGTCCAGTGGTCCCGGTGTGATGAGGAATCGTCAGACGCATGGCGTTGAAAGCATTGCCATCCAACACCAGGGAGGCCGATGCGGGCTCTCCCCGGGAGGTGACCGCCCAAGGAATCCTGATCCCCACCAGAGCTGAACCCAGGCGGATGATCACCGGTTGGTGGGCAGGCACCGGATAGGTGGCCTTGATACCAGGGGCTGCCTTCACGATTTGGTCGCCCACCCAGCATTCGTCCACGTTGGCCGGCATGACCCAATGGGTGGCCAGGGTCTCATTGGTAAAGGCCCCATCTTTATCGCGGTAAACGACCAGCCCCAACGCCTCGTCCCGGCTTTGGACCGCAGCCCAGAACGGATTGAGGTGGAGGGTCTTGGCGTGTGCCTTGGTCTCCGCGACTTTGATTTTCCCATAGGGATCCCCTCGGCCATCCGGGATGAAATAGCAGCGGGTTTGCTGGCGATCTCCAGGCAGGTCCACGCAGAGGGGCAGGTCCATTTTGCCCCCATAACCGGCCCCGGAGGAACTCAGGGAGACATCCGCACACACGAAATGAGTGCGACCTTGTTCGGGATCCAGACCCCAGATTTGCTGGACCAACCGGGGAAGTTGTTTTTCCGCCAGCTCCCTGAGCCGGACCGGGGGCGTCCAACGACCGGGGGTGAGCAGGAGATTGTTCGGAGCCACGCCATCCGCCGGGGTCAGCCAACCGGCGGCCAGCAGAGCCTGGTCCAGCACCCCCAGTCCGCGCAGGTAATCGTAGTCCCGGCTGCGGGTGCCGCCCAGCTTGCGGGCCGGGGCGAACCAGTTGGCGGCAATATCGGTCCAGAAATACTCCAGCAACACCCGGGCCTGCTGGCGCACCCGGTCGTTTTGGGTGAAGGCCTCCAGAATGAGCAAATCCTCCAGGTCCACCCCGTAATAGGTGGGGCTGTTGTATTCGTGGGTGCCACTCTCCCACATGCAGGCCAGGAAGCGATCCAGCCGGTTGGCCCCTTCCCTGGCCATCTCAGGACGTTCCAAACATTCACCCAGCAGGATCAGATTGGCCGCGTTCATCAGGGCAATGTTGGTGTATTGCTCGTTCACCCGGTGCCGACGCAGGCCTTCCAGGGCCAACTCACTGATCGCCTGCAATTTGGCCCGGGCACTGGCCGGCAGGATGTCCCGGTGCTGCTGCCAGATCAGGGAGGCCGTCTGCATGCAAAAATCGACCGCGTTGTAATCAAAGACACCCTCGTTGCCCCAATACCAGCGGAAGTTGCCGTAGCTACGGCTCTGGGGGTCGCGATCCTGCATTTGGGCGGCGGTGTCGAACAACCGGTCCAGCCGGTGCAGGTTGGTACGGGCTTCGCAGAGGGCCAGGGCATACATGAACACCTCGCGACAGCCCAGACTGGCGGGCGGTTGATCCAGCTTGGCCCAGGTGCGTTCGCCGGCTTTCAGGGCGTTGCCCAGCGTGAGGGCACGCCAGGCCGGGTCAGGGGCAGCCGCCAGGCTGCCGACCAGAAGCAACCCGGCCAAGCCAATACCCAGCCGACGGACCGTTATGGACAAGCGGTGCATGTGTTTGAATTCCATTGTTTTGAACGGTGCGACCCAAGTTTGTCGGCCAGACCATCAAACTTGCGACTTAACCCATGCGACAAGAGCAAGTGCATCTGACATTTCAGGGATTCTGAACCAAGATAAACACGTTCGGATCATGCGTTTTCATATGCGTGCAGAAAATCATCCCGGGTGATGTTTGACTGCCGACAGATTGTGCGGAGGGTGGCACCGTTAATTTGCGAATGGTTTGGCATCGTTAACGGGGTCCGCGTGCCGTCACTGTTTTGGCGGAGCATGGCAATGTGTTCCCGTTCGCGGACGATCTGGAAGCCCAACACTTTCAAGGCGGCCACCACCCTGGCCTTGGGCGCATCAACCGGGAACTTGGGCATAACCGCTACCCCGACGCCTCGGCAACAAACGCATCGAGGGCCGGACTTTCAGATTCCAAGGCATCACTGCCAAAGGTTTCAATGTGAAAACGAATGGCACTTTGGATATCACGCAATGCTTCCTCATAGGTTTTTCCCTGGCCAACCACGACCCCCTGAAGCCCAGCCGGGTAGGCCACATAGCCCTCCAAATGCTTCTCGATGATGATCTTCACGTGGTACAATTTAACCCATGATGGCGTCGGTGTCACGGCTTTTGCCTCAGCCGTTTCGGCGCACGACGAGGGCTCGGTGTTGGCACAGTCCGTGAGGCGCTGCTTGCCATCCGGAGCCATCATTTTCAACTGTCCGGTTGTTTCGGACGCTTCACCATAGCCTTCCTGCCAGTGTTCCTGGTTTGACGGGATGGTTGATGCAACACTTGCAGGCTGACGCGTGGCAATCCTGCTCAGGGTGCCGGCTGGAAACCGGGGCGGCTGTGGCCTTTCGCGCGCAGCTCCTCCAGTTGGGCGGCCATCTTCTGCGCCACCTCCGCGTGGGCGGCGATGACGTTGTTGGTTTCGCCAGAATCCTTCGCCAAGTCAAACAACTGCCCGGCGGGATCGTTGCCCAACTCCGTGTTGGTGGGCAGGTTCCGCTTGGGACCCTTGCTCGGGACCACATATTTCCAACTATGACTGCGCAGGCCCAGCGGGCCGGCGTGCTCCACCAGGGTTTCCCTTCCGGTGGCGGCATCCCCCAGCAGGGCGGGCAGCACATTGAAGCTGTCCGGCATGTCCGTGGGCGCGAGCGGTCGGCGGGCCAGGGAGGCGAAGGTGGCGGGAAAATCAATCTGGCTGATCAGGGCGGAGGAAGTGCCGGGTTTGACACGGCCCGGCCACCGGACAATGAACGGCACGCGGGTGCCCCCCTCAAAGGCGCTGTACTTGCCCCCGCGCCAAGGGCCGGCGGGCCGGTGATCGCCCAGCTTTTCCACGGCTTGGTCGCGGTAGCCGTCGTCCACCACCGGACCGTTGTCGCTGGTCAGGATCACCAGGGTGTTGGTGGCCAGGTTCAAGCGGTCCAGCGCGGCCAGCACCTCGCCCACACACCAATCAAGCTGCACAATCACGTCGCCGCGCGGGCCCAGGCCGGTCTTGCCCTGGAAGCGGGGATGCGGCACGCGGGGCACGTGGATATCATGCGTGGAAAAATAGAGGAAGAAGGGGCCGGTGCGCCGCTGCTCCAGGGTGGCGATCGCCTTGCGGGTGAGGACATCCGCAATGTCCTCATCCACCCAGCGGGCGGTTTTACCCCCGGTCATGTACCCGATGCGGCTGATGCCATTGACGATGGTCTGGTTGTGGCCATGGCTCGGGTGCATTTTCAGCAGCTCCGGATTCCTCAATCCCGTCGGCTCGTTGCCGAACGGCTGGGTGTAGCTCACCTGGATCGGATCCTGCGGATCCAGGCCCGTCACCCGGTGGTTCTCCACGAACACGCACGGCACCCGGTCGCCGGTGGCGGGGATCAGGTAGCTGTAATCAAAACCGATTTCGAGCGGGCCGGGTTTGATCTCCCGGTTCCAATCCAGGCCCCCTTCCGGGCCCAGGCCCAGATGCCATTTGCCCACGATGGAAGTGTGGTAGCCGGCCTGCTTCAAAAGGGAGGGGAGAGTGGTGCGGCCGGGCTCGATGATCAGACGGGCATCTCCGGGCAGCACGCCGGTGCCCTTGCGGCGCCAGGCATATTCCCCGGTCAGCATGGCGTAGCGTGAGGGGGTGCAGGTGGCGGAGGGGGCGTGGGCATCCGTGAAGCGCAACCCCTCCCGGGCCAGGCGGTCGATATTCGGGGTTTTGACCTGCGTGGCACCGTTGCACCCCACATCGCCGTAGCCAAGGTCGTCGGCATAGATGAGGAGGATGTTGGGCGGGGTGACAGGCGCGGCGAAAAGCGGCGCGGAAAGAGCCAGTCCCAGGATCGCCAGACAGATGCGTGACAGGTTCATGCGGGCATCATAACCGCTGGTGATCAAAATGTCCGCAGTAAAAAACGGGCGGCGAGGCCTCGGCCTGGTGGCGGCGTCTGGCTTCAGATTTATATTCCGGTCGCTTAACGGGTTGAATCCATTGATTGGCGTTCGGCATTTGCCGCTGTAAAACTGGATTTTGGCTATTTACACAGGTCGGGGAAGCCTGTATTTTGGC
>CAIYYI010000599.1 GCA_903930345.1 uncultured Verrucomicrobiota bacterium | reverse complement strand
CGCCCACATAAACCAATCGATTTCTTTCGTATATCCTTTCTACAACCTCCAGGATTAAAGCCGCTTCAAACCATGACACAGCACGCAGACGCTACTCCGCCTGAACCTCCGCCTCCTGGACTCCTTCCCCCGCCCGACAAGTTGTTTTGGGGAATGCAGGAGCTGCCGCTTTCTGAGGCGACAAAGCACTTTCTCGTTCTGGGCTCTTCGGGCACCCAGGAAGCGGCGTCGGCTGGGTCGGGGTAGTAAACGAGGTCGTTGAGGTTGAGATCGGCCGCCACAATGGACGCCGGTTGGGAGGGATCGGAATTCATTTCCGCACAGTAGCTGAATTGCACGGCCCGCCCCGTTTCGCCAGGAACCGGCTCAAACTGCCGGCGGTCATCCGGGCAGCGAAGGACGGCTAGGGAGCGGCTGGCGCAAACCCGCGTCATAAGCTTGAGAGCTGCCAATTTGGGGTTTACCACGATTTGACCCTACGGGAGCACATCTGCGTTTACGCAATGCGCCCGAGTTTTCACGTTCTGGAGGACCGCCGCACAACCTGGCTTGTAACCTTCGCGCTGATCTTCCTTTTCTCTCATCACACCGGCGACGCGTCGCGAATGTTTCGCGGAGCGTATTGTGTCGGCAAAACAACAAATACATAGCGCATCAAATGAACATCAAACTACACATTGTAATGGTTGCTGTCGCAGCCCTCAGCCTTGGCGAAGGTCGCTCACAAACAATTTCGGCCGACTACTTGGTTGTTAAGCCGGAGACCAGGGGCTGGCCAGAAGGTGGAGAAATCCAGTTGCAGGGTGCTGGGGCTTACCCCAATTGGCAGCTTGACGTTTACCACGACCGGTTCCGGATCCACTCGGGCGGCGAAGCGAGGCTTGAGCTTACGTCCACTGGCGAACTTGGCATCGGCAAAAGCGACCCCGACGCAACTCTGGCGGTTCAAGGCCGCGGATCTGAGCCGGGTGGCACGGCATGGTTCTTCAGCCCCAGTAAAGGGAATCTGCCGTCTCACATTCACTTTGGTGCCTCTGGCGACTGGTATATCCGATCCGCCTCAACAGCGGGAAAGATCATCATCCAAGATGCGGGCGGCAGGGTTGGTGTCGGTACGGACAACCCGCAAGCGATGCTCCATGTCAATGGCACAGCCCGGGTCAATTCACTTGAAATCACGGGCGGTGCCGACATTGCCGAAATGTTCACCTCGCCCGAGACTCTTGAGCCTGGCACAGTGGTCGTGGCGGACGTGGAACACGAAGGCCAGGTGCGTACGGCTTCGACTGCCTACGACGATGCGGTGATTGGCATCGTGAGTGGCGCGGGCGACATAAAACCTGCTCAACTTCTGCGGCTGCCCGGCACGCTGGCCGATGGCGAAATTCCCGTGAGCATGGGAGGACGCGTCTGGTGCAAATGCGATGCCTCGAGCGGCGACATCAAGCCGGGCACGCTGCTCACCACCTCTGCTACGCCCGGCCACGCCATGAAGGCAAGCGACAAGGCCCGCGCCCAAGGCGCGATCGTCGGCAAGGCCCTCACCAGCTTGAAGGAAGGCAAGGGTTTAGTGCTGGTGTGGGTTACGCACCAGTAAGGCGCTTTGCTTCACGCTACCTTCCACCCACAGGAGAAACGGCCATGAAAATTAATCCTCACGACCCTGCCCTGCCATTGGCGCAAGTCGGCGCCATGGCCTCCCAGCCACGATCTTTGCCGGCAGCAGCAGTGCGAGCGAACAAACT
>CAIYYI010000598.1 GCA_903930345.1 uncultured Verrucomicrobiota bacterium | reverse complement strand
TCCATCCGGCCAGCGCTGCTGAATTGAAGCCCTGCGATCATATTGGTGCCCAGCCCGCTGGATTTGAGGAGCGTACCCAGGTACTCGAACCGAAAGACTCCGGCATATGAGCCATAGTTTGCTTGCAGGGATGCCTCACCATCCACCTCAAAGACCGCCCCTGGCTGATTGGATATGGTGGACGACCCCCCATATGCCAGGTTGCAATACAGACGTCCCGTGCCGCCCAGAACCACCCGCCCCCGGTTGTTCAGTGTCAGCCCCGCCGCCTGCTTGTCCGCCGCCCCTTCCAAGCTCAACAACCCCCCACTGGCCACCGTCAGGGTGCCGCCCATTGTCCCGCCCGTCCACCGCAGGGTGCCGGTGTTGATGAAATCACCCCCCAGGCTGCCTGAGACCAGAGTGAGGTTGGGCAAACTGGCGGTTCCGAAGAAGTAGACGCTGCCGCTGATGCAGTTGCTGGTGGTGGTGGAGATGGCGAGGCCGGCATCAAATGTCATGTTGCCCGCCCGGTACTCGACCACGCCGCCGGAGGCGGCGTTGAGAAAGCCGTTGGTGGTGAAGGTGTAGGCCCCGCCATTGAATGTCAGGTACGATCCGGCGGGTACCTGCACCTCCCCGGCCATCAATCCGCCACCCGTAAACTCAAGACTGCCGCCGGCAATGGTTACCAGACCCCGGTTGTTGAAGGGCACCCCGCTGATCCCATTGGTGCCAACCACACCAGACCTCAGGAACGTCCCCAGGTTCTCGAAGCGAAAGACTCCGGGCGACGAACCGTAGTTTGCTTGCAGGGATGCCTCACCATCCACCTCAAAGACCGCCCCTGGCTGATTGGATATTGTGGACGACCCCCCATACGCCAGGTTGCAATACAGACGTCCCGTGCCGCCCAGAACCACCCGCCCCCGGTTGTTCAGTGTCAACCCCGCCGCTTGCTTGTCCGCTGCCCCTTCCAGGCTCAACACCCCCCCGTTGGCCACCGTCAGGGTGCCGCCCATTGTCCCGCCCGTCCACCGCAGGGTGCCGGTGTTGATGAAATCACCCCCCAGGCTGCCTGAGACCAGAGTGAAGTTGGGCAAACTGGCGGTTCCGAAGAAGTAGACGTTGCCCGTGATCCAGTTGCTCACGGTGGAGGATAGCGTGAGGCCGGCATCAAATGTCATGTTGCCTGCCCGGTACTCCACCACACCGCCGGAGGCGGCGTTGAGAAAACCGTTGGTGGTAAAAATGTAGGCTCCGCCATTGAATGTCAGGTATGACCCGGCGGGTACTTGCATCTCCCCGGCCATCACTCCGCCACCCGTAAACTCAAGACTGCCGCCTGCAATACTCACCAAACCCCGGTTATTGAAAGGCACTCCTCTGATCCCATTCGTGCCAACCACACCAGACTTCAGGAACGTCCCCAGGTTCTCGAACCGAAACACCCCGGGCGACGAGCCGTAGTCCGCTTGCAGGGATGCCTCACCGGCCACCTCGAAGACCGCCCCCGGCTGATTGGATATGGTGGACCACCCCCCATATGTCAGGCTGCAATAAAGGCGTCCCGTGCCCTCCCAGAGAACGCGCCCTTGGTTGTTCAGAACCAGGCCCGCCATGCCTTTATCTGAACTCCCGCTCAATGTCAGGGTTGCTCCGGATGCAATGGTAAGGGTTGACCCGCTAAGCGTCCCTCCTCCCCAATACATACGGTTACTAAGGGTTATTGACACCGGCAGATTCACTGAGCCATTGGAGACGGTCACAGAGTCCGCCGGGGTTGGGACTCCCTCTGGAGTCCAGTTGCCAGCGGTTTGCCAACTTCCTCCCGATGGTCCAACCCAGATCTTCTCCACTCCGCTCACCGGATGACAGAAACAGAAAAAACTCAGCAGACAAGCCCAGTTGAGACGAAAGAGGGTAAACACATTCGGCTTCATATTGGTGAGTGGTGTCAGGTTTAGATCAGGGATGCTAACCCAAATCGACAGAAAAATCAAGGCTCCGGAATACTGCTTGGGGCAATTCCCATCAAACCACGGCTGATTCAGTTGGCATAAAGAAGAGGTTGTAAGCCGGTTAGCCGGGGGGGAGAGCCGTGGGTTTGTCACCCGGGGAAAGGACCGCTGGCCTCGACCGGGATGAATGCCGGATGGGGAATGGGGACGAATGGGACCGATGGGACTAATGCGGAACGGCTCGTTACGGACGCCGTAATGGGAATGGGGAGGTGAATGGCCTGCCGCAAAGAGCAGGTCGCAAAGAGGGAAAACGAACATTGTCCAATTGAAAGCAGGGAATATTAAACCGCGGATGCAGTGGATAACACGGATAAAAACCGGGGCGGCGGAAGGGCTTGGCGAGTGAGTGCGGAACTGTCCGCTGCGGACCATGGGCCACAACGCGGAAGGGGGACAGGGAAGCAGGACAGGCAAAGAGTTTATCGCAAGATCCCGAACCAGCAACGCAACCCGTTCGAAATGCGCAGCCAAGCCGAGTCTCCCCAACGACCGCAAAAGGCACCCAAGCAGATCCCCGTTGCGGCAATGGCTACCAAGTTATAAGCGCCGTTGTCGAAGAACCCCTCGAAAATCCACCAACCGACCAATGCCCCAACGGCCAGCCCGCAGAAGAAGTGAGTCCAATACCTGTGTGGACCTGAGATGTAATCTTCGTACTGTTTCATCAGGATGGTAGTATTGGAGCGGGAAATTTGCGTTGGCAATGCAAATGGCGGAGGGAAAATGACCATCACGGACGGCCACGGACGGATGACCACGGACCAAAATAATGCGCGGGGCGGAAAGTGTGGAATTTTGGGGCCGGGTGTTGGGACAATGACAGTTACGCTTAACCTAACGGTTGTCAAAATAAGCCAAACAAATGCCAATTTCGGTGGAGTGCGGGATTGGGAAGGCAGCCATGCTGATCCTCAGGCTTTTGCACGGCAGAATAATGCAAAGGAACGGCAGTGGATCCATCCCGGGGCGGGGTGGTTCGGACCCTGAGCAGACAAACGTATGATTGCACCAACGGCGAAGCGACGGCCGAAGGCGGCTCCAGCGGCCAGCGGCGATAAGCGGTACAAGATCCTGGAAACGCACATGAAGCGGCACCTGTTCAAGCAGGATGCGCTGATCGAGGTCTTGCACAAGGCCCAGGAGCTGTTCGGCTTCCTGGATAACGATCTGCTGGTGTACATCGCCCAGCACCTGAAGCTGCCCCCCAGCCGGGTGTACGGGGTGGCCACTTTCTATCATTTCTTCAACCTGAAACCGAAGGGCGAACACACCTGCGTGATCTGCATGGGCACGGCCTGCTATGTGAAGGGGGCAGACAAACTGCTCGCGGCGCTGGAGGACCACACCGGGATCAAGGCCGGGGAGACGACGGCGGATGGCAAGGTCTCCCTGCTCACGGCCCGGTGCATCGGCGCCTGCGGCATCGCGCCGGCGGTGGTCCACGACGGGGTGGTGACCGCACGACAGACGCCAGAGTCGGCCCTGGAAAAAGTGAAAGGATGGATGCACCATGCTACTTGAGGATCTCCAACGCATCAAGGAGGCCGAGCTGGCCAAACGGAAACCATACACCCTGCGTTGCTGTATGGCGGCCGGCTGCATGTCCTCCAATTCGCAGGCGGTGAAAGACACGCTGACGGCCACGGTGAAGGAGGCCGGGCTGGAGGACCAGGTGGAGGTGCGCGGGGTGGGCTGCATGCGGCTCTGCTGCGAGGGCCCGCTGGTGGCCGTCGATCCCAAGAACGACCTGTACCAGAAGGTCACCACCGACGACGCGCGCGAGATCATCAAGGCGCTCAACGGCGGGGTGGCCAAGGCCACGAAGGGCAACCCGGACAGCAACTTTTTCAAACACCAGCTCTCCATTGTGCTGGAAAACAGCGGGATGATCGATCCGGACCGGATCGAGTCGTACATCGCGGTGGATGGCTACATGGCGCTGCGCCATGTGCTGCGGGAGATGACGCCACAGGATGTGCTGACCTCCATGGTGAAGAGCGGGCTGCGGGGGCGGGGCGGGGCGGGCTATCCCACGGGGCTGAAGTGGACGACGGTGGCCAAGACCAAGAGCACGCGCAAATTTGTGATCTGCAACGCGGACGAGGGCGACCCCGGGGCGTTCATGGATCGCAGCGTGCTGGAGAGCGATCCGCACCGGGTGCTGGAGGGGATGATCATCGCGGCGTACGCGGTGGGGTCGGAGCAGGGGTACATCTACGCGCGGGCGGAGTATCCGCTGGCGATCCAGCGGCTGCAGACGGCGATCCGGCAGGCCAAGGCGAACGGGCTGCTGGGCAGCGGAATTTTTGACTCGCCGTTCACGTTCAACATCGACATCCGGATCGGGGCGGGGGCGTTTGTGTGCGGCGAGGAGACGGCGCTGATGGCCTCGGTGGAGGGTCGGCGGGGCTCGCCGCGTCCGCGACCGCCGTTCCCGGCGGAGAGCGGGCTGTTCGGGCAGCCGACGCTGATCAACAACGTGGAGACCTTTGCGAACATCGCGCCGATCATCCGCAACGGGGCGGAGTGGTACGCGGGCATCGGGACGGAGAAGAGCAAGGGGACGAAGGTGTTTGCGCTGGCGGGGAAGATCACGAACACGGGCCTGATCGAGGTGCCGATGGGGACCTCGCTCCGGACGATCGTGGAGGACATGGGGGGCGGCGCGCCGGACGGCAACCAGGTGAAGTCGGTGCAGACGGGGGGACCGTCGGGGGGGTGCATCCCGTCCTCGGAGCTGGACACGCCAGTGGACTATGAGTCGCTGACGAAGCTGGGGTCGATCATGGGCTCGGGCGGCATGATCGTGATGGACCAGACCACGAACATGGTGGATGTGGCGCGGTTCTTCATGGAATTCTGCATGGACGAGAGCTGCGGCAAGTGCATCCCGTGCCGGGCGGGCACGGTGCAGATGTACAAGCTGCTGACGCGGATCATTGAGCGCAAGGGGACGGCGCGGGATCTGCAGACGCTGGAGGAGCTGTGCGAGATGGTGAAGAGCACGAGCCTGTGCGGGCTGGGGCAGACGGCGCCCAACCCGGTGCTGAGCACGCTGCGGTTTTTCCGCCACGAATACCTGGAACTGTTGCAGCCCGAGGATCCGGTCCCGGGCGCATCCGCATAACCGCTGAGAGAGGAGACGATTTGCCATGGCTGCCAAAACACTGACAATCGACGGGACGATGGTGGGGGCGGGCGAGGACCAGACGGTCCTGGAAGCCGCGAGCGACGCGGGGATCAGGATTCCCACGCTGTGCCACCTGGACGGCATTGCGCCGGTGGGGGCCTGCCGCCTCTGCCTGGTGGAGGTGACGGGGGTGAACAAGCTGCTGCCAGCCTGCGTCACGAAGGTGACGGAGGGCATGGAGGTGCGCACGAACACGGAGCGCATCCAGAAGTACCGGCGGATGATCCTGGAGCTGCTCTTCGCGGAGCGGAACCACTTCTGCGCGGTGTGCGTCTCCAACGGGCGCTGCGAGCTGCAGAACATCGCGGCGGAGCTGGGGATGGACCACGTGCGGTATGAGTACCGGTTCCCGAAGCTGGAGCTGGATGTGACCCACCGGCTCTTTGGCATGGACCACAACCGCTGCATCCTGTGCGCGCGCTGCGTGCGGGCCTGCTGGTACGTGGAGGGGGCGGGCACGCTGAACGTGGCGGGGCGCGGGGTCAACTCCCACATCATCGCCGACCTGAACCAGCCGTGGGGGGATTCGGACTCCTGCACCTCGTGCGGGAAATGCGTGCAGTCCTGCCCCACCGGGGCGCTGTTCTACCGGGGCGCGACGGTGTCCGAGATGGAGCGCGACCGGGACCGCTTGGAATACATTGTCACCGCACGGGAGAAGAAAATATGGATCGCTTGAAATTTGCCACCACCTGGCTGGGGGGATGCTCCGGCTGCCACATGTCGTTCCTGGACCTGGACGAGTGGCTCTTTGAGCTGGCGGGCCACATCGAGGTGGTCTATAGCCCGATCATCGACATCAAGGAGTACCCGGAGGATGTGGACGTGGTGCTGATCGAGGGCGCGCTGTGCAACGAGGAGAACCTGGAGCTGGCGCACACCATCCGGCGGCGGACCCGCACGGTGATCTCCTTTGGCGACTGTGCGGTGACGGCGAACGTGCCGGCGATGCGCAACGCGCTGGGGAGCCCGGAGATCGTGCTGAGCCGGGCCTACCTGGAGCTGGCCGACCTGGGGCCGCAGATCCCGAAGATGCCGGGCATCCTGCCGGTGCTGCTGAACCGGGTGATGCCGCTGCACGAGGCGATCAAGGTGGACTATTTCCTGCCGGGCTGCCCGCCGCCCTCGGCGCGCATCCGCGACCTGCTGACGCAACTGCTGGAGAAGAAGCACGCCCAGCTTTCCAGCTCCCAAATCCGTTTCGGCTGAAACCGACCCAACCCCATTTAACCGCACCGCCTATGGCCCGCCGCATCGTCATTGATCCTGTCACCCGCATCGAAGGTCACGCCAAAATCACCATCCACCTGGATGACGCCGGCAACGTGGCCGACGCCAAGTTCCACGTGGTGGAGTTCCGGGGGTTTGAGCGCTTTTGCGAGGGCCGACCCATGGCGGAAATGCCCGGCATCACGCCGCGCATCTGCGGCATCTGCCCCGTGAGCCACCTGCTGGCCTCGGCCAAGGCGGGCGACGCCATCCTGGCGGTGAACATCCCGCCGGCGGCGGAGAAGCTGCGCCGGCTGATGAACCTGGGGCAGCTCACGCAGTCGCACGCGCTGAGCTTTTTCCACCTGAGCGCGCCGGATTTCCTGCTGGGCTGGGACACCCCGCCCGCCACGCGCAACGTGTTTGGCATCATGGCGGCGAACCCCGATCTGGCGCGGGCGGGCATCCGGCTGCGGCAGTTCGGGCAGGAGGTCATCGAGCTGTTGGGCGGGCGCAAGATCCACCCGGCGTGGGCGGTGCCCGGCGGGGTGCGCGAGCCGCTCTCGGCGACGGGGCGCGACCAGATCAAGGCGAAGCTGCCCGAGGCGCTGGAGACCACGCGCCTGGCGCTGGAAATCTTCAAGACGAGCCTCAAGAAGCACCAGAAGGAGATCCAGATCTTCGGCAATTTCCCGTCCCTGTTCATGAGCCTGGTGGCGCCGGACGGCGCGTGGGAGCATTACGGCGGGCACCTGCGCTTTGTGGATGGCAGCGGCAACGTGATCGCCGACCAGATCGCGGCGGCGGATTACCGGCAGTTCATCGCGGAGGCCGTGGAGCCGGATTCCTATCTCAAGTCCCCCTATTACCGGCCGCTGGGTTACCCGGACGGCATGTACCGGGTGGGGCCGCTGGCGCGGCTGAATGTCTGCACGCACATCGGCACGCCGGAGGCGGACCGGGAGCTGGAGAATTTCCGCACCTACGGGCGCGGGGCGGTGCTCTCGTCGTTCATGTACCATTACGCACGGCTGATTGAGATCCTGGCGAGCCTGGAGCGCATCGGCGCGATGATTGACGACCCGGATCTGCTCTCCGACCGGCTGCGGGCGGACGCGGGCATCAACCAACTGGAGGGCGTGGGGGTGAGCGAGGCGCCGCGCGGCACGCTGCTGCACCATTACCAGGTGGACCGGATGGGGCTGATCAAGAAGGTGAACCTGATCATCGCCACCGGGCAGAACAACCTGGCGATGAACCGCACGGTGAGCCAGATCGCGCGCCACTACATCAGCGGCGACACCATTCCCGAGGCGATGCTCAACCGGGTGGAGGCGGGCATCCGCGCCTACGATCCGTGCCTGAGCTGCTCCACGCACGAGGCCGGGCGGCCGGCGATGTCGGTGGAGCTGGTGAATGCGCGGGGCGAGGTGCTGGACCGCAGAGTTCGCGGTTGACCGGGCGCGCTGGCGCCCGCAAGGTTTTATCCGTGCAAGCAGGAACCGGACGGCTGCTGATCGGCTACGGCAACGAGCTGCGCGGCGACGACGCCGCCGGCCCGGTGCTGGTGCGGGAGGCCATGGCGTGGCGGCTGCCGGAAGTGGAGTGCCTGGTGACCCATCAATTGACCCCCGAGCTGGCCGACCCTATTTCGCGCTGCCGGGAGGTGGTGTTTGTGGATGCGACGACGGGGGAGGGGCCGGGGTGGCGGGCGGTGGAGCCGCAGGCGGGGCAGAAGGCGCTGGGGCACGCGTGCCAGCCGGAGGAGCTGCTGGCCCTGGCGCAGGCGCTTTACGGCCGGGCCCCGCAGGGGTGGCTGCTGGGCCTGCCGGCGGTGGAGTTCGGGTTCGGGGAGGCGCTCTCTGCAGCGGCGCAGGAGGGGCTGGAGCAGGGCAGAAAGATGCTGCGGGAGAAGCTGGCCGGGGGCTGAGTTTTTTTAACCGCGAATGGACGCCAATTAACGCGAATGGGGAGGGGATTGTGCTGGGGCTGAATTGACCGGAGTGACCGGAGTGACCGAGGTGGACTGGGTGGCTTTTGGCTTGCATCTTTGAGGGTGGGAAATCAATTATCATTCTGTCCCCAATGGCTTTTCCTTTGCGGTGCGTGGGCATGAGATTCCAAGCGGTTGGCTGGGAGCGCACGGTTAAGGAAAGCAAGGGCAAAGGGTATGAAAACAGCGAGGCAAACGCGCAGAGCAGGGTGGTGTTTGACGGTCGCCGTCTGGCTGCTGGGAGCGGCGTGGGTGGCGGGTCAAACAACCGTGGCGACGAATTTCAATGCAGGCCTGTTGATGTGGGTGACTACGATGGCCGAGCGGACGGATGGCAACCTATTGCTAGGGGTAGGATCCAGAAGCTCAGTTAATCCGCCGCCCACTTACGTCGAGCAATTGCTTTCGAATGGGCAGACGGACACAAACTTCAATGCGGAAGTGGAGGATTGCGTGTCCGCGCTCGCGATCCAATGGGATGGGAAGATCGTGGTTTGCGGTTGGTTCAAGTGGATGAACGGGGAATGGCGACCGGGCCTGGGCAGATTTTTTGCGGATGGACGATTGGACCCGACTTTTTACGTGAAGACGGACGGGTTTGTGACGGCTGTGCTACCGCTTCCGGATGGCCGAATGATACTGGGGGGCGCATTCACCAACATGGGGAACTGGCGCTGCAATAACCTGGTCCGGCTGCTGCCCAGCGGCGAGGTGGATACCAATTTTTTAGCCGGCGTAGAAGGAAGCAGTCCGATAGTTCACGCCTTGGCCTTGAGGGCGGATGGGCGGGTGCTGGTGGGAGGATGGTTTGACCGCATTGCTGGTGCGGCACGGGCAAACGTCGGGTGCCTGCTGCCAGATGGTTCATTGGATAACACTTTCAAGGGCGGCGTGAATGGAACCGTCCATGTGCTTATGCCGCAAAAAAACGACCAGGTGCTGGTGGGAGGCGCTTTTAGCCAGGTGAATTGGAATTTCAGGAATAACCTGGCCCGGTGGAATCCTGACGGGAGCTATGATACTGGTTACAAAGGGGTAGCCAATGGCGGCGAAGTGCAAACCATGACATTGCAGGCTGATGGGAGACTGATCGTGGGCGGCACCTTCAGTCAGTTGTCAATTTTCCAGATTCCATACCTCGGATGCCTTGGCGCGGATGGATCAGTGCTGGTCAACCAGCTACCGCTTGCGAACGGCACCGTGTACTCGGTCATGCTGCAAACGGACGGCAACCTCTTGGTAGCGGGCGATTATTCGAGGCTGGGAACACAAAGCATCGCCGGTCTGGGGAGGATCGTGAACGATGTGAGGCCGGAGGAAAATCTGATCGTGGATGAGACCTCGGTGACCTGGCTGCGGAGCGGATCGGCACCGGAGGTGACGCACGTCCAATTGCAGGCCTCTCTGAACGGACATGAGTGGATGGCGCTGGGGGCGATGACATCGGTGGCCGGAGGCTGGCAGCGCACGGGGTTGAACCTGCCCATCGGGGCGACCGTCCGAGTGCAAGGGATGGTTGCCTGCGGATATCACAATCGCAGCCCATGGCTGCGGGTGCAGGGGGTTGGCCGACCGGTGCTGCCGGTGAACTTCAGCCAGCAAACCAACCTGGCAGGAACCAGCATTGAGCTTTCTGCCGAGGCCGAAGCGCCGGGGCCCTTCACCTATCAATGGCTGCATGAGGGGGCTCCCCTGACCGATGGGCCCGGGGTCAGCGGGGCTCAAACCAGGAAACTGGTGCTGTCCCAGCTCGGCGCGGCGGCGGCGGGAGAATATTCGCTGGTGGCCAGCAACGCTTACGGATCGGTCACCGGCGCGGTCACGCGACTGGTGGTGGTGGATCCGGTAATCCGCGGGCATCCGCAGTCCCTGGTGGCGGTGGCCGGGATGGATGCCACCTTCAATGTGGAGGCGGATGGAACGGGTTCGCTGGAATACCAGTGGTATTTTAACGGACAGCAGTTGGAAAATGCGACGAACAGCGTGCTGACGATCACCAACGTGCAGGCGGAGACCACCGGTGAATATGAGGTGACGGTGCAGGGATTGCATGGCGCGGTGACCAGCACAGTGTCGACGCTAACCATTCTGCCGCCAGTGACGGTAGATAATACGTTAAATTTGCCTTCCATCAACACCCTCAATGCAGCAGTGGTACAACCCGACGGAAAAGTTTTGTTGGGGGGAATGTTTGGCCATCTGTTTGGGCAAATGCGACGTAACATTGGACGACTGCTTACCAATGGGACTCCTGACCCGGCCATTGCCTTTCGCATTGATAGATCAGTGACGGCTTTTCTGCTACGTCCAGACCGGACGACCATGTTTGGAGGAGATATCTATCCCGCATCTTCCAGCATAAACCAAATCGGTCTGATCGATAGTCGCGATGGTTTGGTGCCGATGATTCCACCTGCCAATGGGACTGCCTATTCACTGCTCTCGTTGCCCAACGGGGGCGTTTGCGTAGCCGGGGATTTAAGTAAAAACTCTGACAACGATTATTATGATGTGGCTGGTGTTTATCAATTGGGACCAGACCTCCAATATGCGGGACCGCTACCGTTGGTTAACGTGGAATACGGGTCCAGTTTAGCCACTCCCGTCTATACGCAGGCGTTGCAAGAGGACGGGCAATTGCTGGTGGGCGGAAGTTTCACCAACGTGGGCAGTTTCCCCGCCCGGTACCTGGCGCGCATAAACGCCGCACACCAACTGGATGAAAGCTTTCATCCTGCCTTTGACGAGAAAGTTAAATGCGTGGCGGTGCAGGCGGATGGGAAGATTCTGGTGGGTGGCTGGTTTTCCAACGTGAGCGGGAGCAGCCATCCCTACCTGGCGCGGTTGCATCCTGATGGCACGGTGGATGACGATTTTTCCCCCCGACCCAACAATTGGGTTCAGTCAATGGTTTTGCAGGCGGATGGAAAGATCATCATCGGCGGGTATTTTACCAATGTGAACGGGCTGGCTTGCGGAGGCGTGGCCCGGTTGCTAGCCAACGGCCAGGTTGACCCATCCTTCGTTTTCAATGCCAAAGGGAGCGTTCAGACACTGTTCCTGGAGACCAATGGCAACCTGGTGGCGGGGGGGAATTTCATTACCGTAGGTGCGCAGCCGCGAACCAACCTGGCGCGCATATTCAACAATATCCCCGCCATCAGCGGGCTTGCCTTCGACGGAGATGTGGTCCGGTGGCGGCGGGGAGGTTCCGCCGGTGAAATGGCCTACACCCTGTGCGAGTACACGCTGGATGGGCAGACCTGGAATTTGGTGACCCCAGGAACGAGGGTGGCTGAGGGGTGGCAGTTTCCGGGCGTGAAAATCCGGGCGGGCGCCGCCTACCGGGTGCGCGGGCCGGTGCGGGGCGGCTATGGGAACGGCTCGGAATCGTACGCAGACTGCCAGTTTGGCAGTCCGGTTTGTTACTCTGAGGCCCTGGCGGTTACGGCCTACGCAGGCACCAACTTGACCCTCAGCATGGCGGCGTATGGAACCATGCCGACGGGCTACCAATGGCGGCTGAACGGGGTGGACATTCCGGGGGAGACCAACGCCACCCTCACGATCACCAACATGCCGTTTTCTGCGGCGGGCCGGTATGAATTAATGGCCGTGAATAGCTACGGCACCGGGACCAGTGCGACCTGCCGGATCGATCTGGTGCAGCCGGTGGTGGCGGATACCTTTAATGCGGGGGGTAATTCAACGGTGCTGGCGCTGGCGCATCAGCCGGATGGACGACTGGTGGTGGGCGGGGCATTTACGAACCTGAACGGAGAGGCATATTTGCGGCTGGGGCGCATCAATGCGGATGGCAGCCTGGACGCCGGTTTTGCCCCGTCGGCGGACAACACGGTGCTGGCCTTGGGCGTGCAGCCGGACGGGGGATTGCTGATCGGCGGGGAGTTCACCACAGTGTGTGACCAGCCGCACAAGGGGCTAGCCCGGCTAAACGCCGATGGGACATTGGATGCCGGATTCGGTGCCCAGGCCGAAGGCGGGCCGGTCTATTCGCTCACGCCGCTGGCTGGCGGACAATGGGTGGTGGCGGGCGGGTTTACGAATTTGGCGGGGCAGCCATGTCGGTCCATCGGGTTACTGGATGAGCGGGGCAACCTGGACACAAATTTTCAGGGCACCGCCAACAATGCAATTCAAACTGTCCTGGCCCAGCGGGATGGCAAACTGGTCGTGGGCGGGCTGTTCACAAATCTTGGGGGGCTGCCCTGTAATTACCTGGGGCGCTTGAACCGGGATGGGACGCTGGACACAAATTTTCAAGGCACCGCCGACTATAATGTGTACGCGCTGACGCAGCAGGCCGATGGCCGGATACTGGTGGGGGGAATGTTCACCAACCTAAACGGAACGAGCCGGAAACGGATCGGCCGGCTGGAGAGCGACGGGCAGCTGGATGGGGGGTTCAATCCGGGGGCCAACGAGCGGGTGCTCGCCATCATGGTGCTGGCCAGCGGGAAGATCACAGTGGGCGGGTGGTTCACCACCCTGGGGGGGCAGCCGCGTAATCGCCTGGGGCAGCTTTCAGCGGGCGGACAGGTGGAGCTGTTCTACAACCCGGGCGTGGGAGGGGCGGTGCAGGGACTGGCGGTGCAGTCTGATGGTCGTCTGTTAGTGAGCGGATTGTTCAGCACGCTGGGAGGGCAGGCGCGCGCGAATCTGGGGCGGGTGATCACGGTGGACGGGGCGAGCAACGAGTTCTATGGCGATGGCACATCGGTGCGGTGGCTGTGGCGCGATGCGGCGCTGGTCCCGTGGCGGGCCAGCTTCAGCGCCACCACGAACGGGACGGATTGGTTCCCGCTGGGCGAGGGCGAACCGGTGGCGGGCGGGTGGGGTCTGGCGGGACTGAACCTGCCCACCAACGCCTGGGTGCGGGGGCATGGATATGCGCGCACCGGCCAATACAATGCCTCCAGCTCCCTGACGGAGGCGGAACTCGTGGTTGGCGGGGGGGGCTGGAGGATGATCCCGGCGGGCCAGGCGTTTGACCTGGGGGCGCGGGGGTTTGGCTTTGAGCTGCCGGGGCCGACAGGCCAGGTGATGGTGGTGGAAAGTTCGAGCAACCTGGTGAACTGGAGCGCCCTGCTGACGGTGACGAACCGGGCGGACGGGCGGGCCTTTACGGATGAAGCCGAGAAACAGACGCAGCGCTACTATCGGCTACGGTTGCCGTGACGGCGGGGCGGCATCAAAGGGCTGAGTTTTTTTAAACCGCGAATGGACGCCAATTAACGCGAATGGGGAGGGGATTGTGATGGGACTGAATTGACCGGGGTGACCATAGTGACCATGGTGACAAGGTGGACGGCGGGTTGCATGGGTGGGATGTGAAGAATGGGAATTATGATTAGCGGGTGCGGGTGGATTTGATGGTTTTTACCTCGCCGTTGACGCGGATTTTTACTGCTTGCGGCTTGGGGGAGGTGAGGTGGTAGCGGGTGACTTTTCCGTCCTGCCATTCCAGATCCAGCTCGAAGCCGCCCCGGGCACGCAGGCCTTGCACCCGGCCGCTCGACCAGGCGCGGGGCAGGGCGGGCAGGAGATGGATCTCGCCCGCGTGTGACTGGACCAGCATCTCACACACACCGGCGGTATAGCCGAAATTGCCGTCGATCTGGAACGGCGGGTGGGTGTCGAAGAGGTTGGCGTACAGGCCGCCGCCCGCGCTGTAGTTCATGCGCGTGTCGCCGACGAGGCGGAGGAGGTTGCCGATGAGCTTGTAGGCGCGGTCGCCATCCAGCAGGCGGGCCCAGAGGTTGATCTTCCAGGCGGTGCTCCAGCCGGTGCTGACATCGCCCCGCGCATTCAGGGAGACGCGGGCGGCCTCAGCCAGCGCCGGGGTGGTGAGCGGGGTAATCTGGCGGCCGGGATGGAGGGCGACGAGGTGGGAGAGGTGGCGGTGGGTGTCCTTGGGGTCGTCACGGTCCACCATCCATTCCTGGAGCTGGCCCCACTTGCCGATCTTCGGGGCGAGCAGGCGATCCCGCTGGGTGGCGAGGAGGGCGCGGAACTCGCGGTCAACGCCGAGCGCATCGGCGGCGGCGACGGTGTTGTTGAAGAGATCCCAGACGAGCTGCTGATCGTGGGAGACGCCGTCCTCGCGGGGGCCGTGCTCGGGGGAGTAGCCGTTGGGGGCAACGAGGGTGCCGTCGGGCAGGGGTTTCAGGCGGTCGAGCCAGAATTCACAGACCTCCTTCATCATCGGGTAGGCGAGGGTGCGCAGGTACGCGCGGTCGCCGGTGAAGGCGTAGTGGTCCCAGACGTTCTGCATGCACCAGGCGCTGCCGGACTCGACCCACTGCCAGGTGGAGCCGCCGAAGAGGCCGTTCTCGGCGCGCATGGTCCAGCCGCGGGTGTGGAAGGCCGCGCGGGTGGCGGCCTGGCGGACCTGGCGGATGGAGTTGAGCCAGGTGGCGAGGGGGAGGAAACACTCGGAGAGGTTGGCCGGGTCGGCCATCCAGTAGTTCATCTGCACGTTGACGTCCGTGTGGTAGTCCGAGCGCCACGGGGGGCGCAGGGAGTTGTTCCAGAGGCCCTGGAGGTTGGCGGGGACGGCCCCGCGCGAGGAGGAGATCAGGAGGTAGCGGCCGTACTGGAAGACCAGGGCCTCGAGGGCGAGGTCCTGGCGGTTGGTGGCGTACTGGAGGAGCCGCTGGTCCGTGGGGAGCGCGAGGGCGGCGGCGTCCGGGCCGGGGCCGAGGGTGAGGGAGACGCGGTTGAAGAGACGCTGGTAATCGGCGACATGGGCGGCGAGCAGGGCGGGGTAGGGGGTGCGCGCGGCGGCCCGGAGCTGGGCGACGATGCGGGCGTGCGGGGCTTCGCCGCGCCAGCCACGGGTGCGGTCGGCCACGTAATCGGTGCCGGCGCAGACGAGGATCGTCAGGCCGTCCACCTTGGTGAAATCAATCCGGCCCTCCGCCGCCTTGAGGGAGCCGCCCTGGTGGAGGACGAGCACCTGGCCCTCGTAGCCGAGGGCGAAGGCGTAGTTCGTGCTTTTTGCCTCGTACTTGTAGCCGGCCAGGGAGCCGGTGACGGTGAGGAGGTTGCCATCGGCGGTGATCCGGCCCTGGTGCATATCCGTGAGGCGGACGGAGCCGGAGTAGGTGCCGGGGCGGTCGGCGGTGAGGCGGAAGACCATGACGTTGGCGGGGTGGCTGGCGAAGTACTCGCGCTGGAACTTCACGCCGTTGCGCGTGTAGGAGACGGAGTGGACGGCGCGGCTGAGATCCAGCTCGCGCCGGTAGCCGGTGGTGGAATCCGGTTTGAGTTTGCCCAGCTCATCGTCCTCCAACTGGATGAAGAGATCGCCGAACGGTTGGTAGGCGCCGGTGTCGGTCTCATCCCCGATCCAGAGGCTGGATTCGTTGAACTGGATCTGCTCCCGCCGGAGGCCGCCGAAGATCATGCCGCCGAGGCGGCCGTTGCCGATGGGGAGAGCCTCCTTTTCCCAGCTCAGCGCGGGTTTCTCGTACCAGAGTTTCAGTTCCGGGGTGGCGGCTTGGGCGGCCAGCGTGAGGGTGGTGGCCAGAAGGGCGAGACAAAGGCCGGGGGACTTCATGAGGTGGCGCATATCAAGGCAAGGTTTCGGTCGATTAAAAATCAGGGGGCGAGCTGGGTGCGGTAAAATCGGCGGGGCACAACGGGCAGCAGGGTGTCCTGCAAGTAGAACCGGCCGTCGGTGCCGGCGGGCAGGTTGGTCAAGGCCAGCCATGGTCCGGTGAGGTTGGTGGCCTGCTCCACGGTGTAGCTGAAACCCGGGGTGCCGAGAAAGCCCGCTTGGAAATGGCCGTCCGGGGGCCATGCGGGCGGGGTCACCAGGCTGAAACGGTTGCGGCTGTCATTGGTCACCCGCAAAAACCGCACGGCGTCGGCCATCACATAGCCGGCCGTTCCGTCATTGCGGAGGGTGACGTGGCCATTCGTGCCCGCCGCGAACGGGAAGACGCCGAGCCGGGTCCACACCTGGTTGTTGACCTGCTGGTTGACCAGCAGATTGGTGACGCCACCCGCAAAGACAATCTCCACCGGGACATTGGTGGCCCGGTTGGCATCGGCGCTCCAGATCGCCTCCACGGCATAGACGCCGGTGTTGGTCAGCCCGGGGGTGTAGGTGATGGACTTGGACTCCTTGACGGAGCCGCCGCCATCATGGAGGTAATTGGAGCCGATGTAGCCGGGCATGTAGGTGCTGGGGGTCCAGGTGCCGGTGAGAACGACGCGCGCAACGTCCTCGTTATCGACCACCACGCCGGCCGGGGCGGCCACGGCCAGCACCTGGCCATCGGCCAGCAGGCGGGCGCGGAGACGGCTGTAATCAACCTCCTGGACCGTCACCCCGTCGTCCATCGCCAGGCAGGCGGCGGTGGCGACCGATTGGCCGAGGACCATGAAGGTCCATTCGATCCGGATCGCCCCGTACGCGATGTGGCTGGAGGAGGGGCACGTGGGCGTGAGCAGGTTCACGCATTCCTGGCTGCGGGGTGTCAGCGCGCGGTAGGCGATGCCGAACGGGGCCCAATCGCTGCCGCCAAAGACAAAGCCCTCGTTGTAGGCGGCCCCGTTCTGAACAATGCGCCGGACGTGGTGGGTATCGGGCGGCCAAAAGGCGAGCCCGACCGGATCGGCCACCGGGGCCGGGTCCACCCGCCGGGTGTGGGCCTCCGCGAGGACCAGGTCCGACACCATCCGGCGCGCATCGCGGACATAGAAGCGGCGGGGCCAGCCCTGGTGATCCGGGAACTCATCCCGGCAGACGCCCCACAGGGCCCACTCATTGCGGACGGAAGCCGGCACAGCGGGATCATTGGCCAGAAACCAGCACAGCCCCCGCGTGAAATCCAGGTGCTCCCGGAACACCCGCGCCCGGACCGCCGGGCCGCCGCCGGGATACCCGTGGTTCAGGCCGTAAAGGTTCGCGGAGAGATCATGCCAGCTCCCCACATCGGTCTTGCCATTGGGCACCCCGCCGCCGGGTAGCCAGAGCTGCCCGCCGGCGGCGGCATAGCGGCGGTAGATCTCATAGTTCGCCGGATCATAGCCGGCCGGCGGGGTGAAGGGGATGCGGTTGGTGGCCACCTTCGTGAGCACCATGCGGAAACAGTAGCCCTGGATGCGGGCGTCCCCGTCCCCCGCGTTGCCCAGCGGCTCATCCTGCACGGTGGGGATGAGGCCGCTGCCGGGATCGCCCGGCACGCGGTAGGGATCGACGCGCACGGCAAACTGGGCATAGGTGTTGGTGGTGCGGATGCCGTTTTTGGTCTCGCCATAAGTGGCGTTGGCCTCGCGCCCGATCACGGTGGTGACGCCGGCGGCGGCGAGCAGATCGCCCTCAATGGTGGCGTCCACGAACATCCGGGCGGCGAACATCCGTCCGTTGTCCGCGCGCAAAAGCGTGAGACGCGCCGGATTGGCCGCCAGTTCCACGCCGTTGGTTTCGGCCAGGCGATGGCCGCGATAAACCATCACCCCGGCCTCGCGGACCAGATCCTCCATGACGGCCTCCGCCACCTGCGGCTCGAACTTCCAGAGCGCGGAATTCCTGGCCCCCGCCGCCACCATGGCGTCAAAGGCGGCCCGCTGGCCGTACCGGTCGCTGACCCGGCGGTAGAAGTCGAGGGCCAGACCACCGACGGCGACACTGTTTTGAAAATCGGCGTGATTGTCGATATCCGTGCCGCCCAGGCCCTCGATGCTCATGCCGCCGAGGTGCCAGCCTGGCTCCACAAGGGCCACGGACTTGCCCATGCGCGCCGCTTGAACCGCCGCCATCACTCCCGCGCCCGAGCCGCCATAGACACAGAGATCCGCCGAAACCAGCTCCTGGCCGGCGGCGGCGAGGATGACACACGCGTCCAGGGCGGAGGCCGACTGGCCATCCGGATTGGTGACGAGCAGCCCGTAGGCTCCGGGGGCCAGGTTGGTGGCGGCCGTCACGGTGAGCGACAGGTTGCTGGCGTTGAGCACCATCAGGTTGCCGAAGCCCAGCCCGGCAGTGACCGGCCAGGATTGCAGCACCGCGCCCGGCTGAAAGCCCGCGCCCCCGACCATCAGCTCCCGTGATTCCCCCGGCAGCAACCGGATGGACTGGTTCGCGTGCAGCACCGGCGGCGGGGCGAGGGCCGTGGTGACATTGGTGCCGGTGCTGAAGACCACATCGTCCACGCCCATCATGGCGCGGAACTGCCGGGGAGCGGCGCTATTGTTGCGGTCCGTCCAGCGCAGCAGGAGATCCTGGCCGGGGGGCCAGCTCAAGTTGGTGACCACGGCGGAAAACACCGCCCGGTTGGCGGGCAGGTTGCCATCATACTGCGCGGCGGCCGCAGTCGGGTTCTGCGGGCAGGTGAAGGTCAGGGCTGGCAGCGCGGACCAGCCACCCGCCGCCAGCAGGCTGGCGCCGGCGGGGAACACCTGGCAATCAAGCGTCAACTGATCGCCGCCGGACTCGAAGCTGGTGGAGTTGGTGGCGGGTTCGCGCCACTGCTCGCCGGCATAGGCCAGGTTGAAGGTGGTCTGTGTCAGGCCGGTGTCGTTGCGCAGGATCAGACCGAAACGGATGGGCTGGGCGGGAATGGCGGTTGGCGGGGTGCCGGTGCTGCTGGGCGACTGGCTGCCGAGGGCGCGCTCCGCCACACCCGAGGCCCCGAGGCTCAAGGGCTGGTTCTGGGCGGAGCCGGAGCCGTTGGTGGCCGAGTAAATGGCCGGGGTGACGCCGCTGCCGCTATACCAGAACCATCCGGGGAGGGTTGCATCGTTGCCCCAGGCATTGTTGGTGCCCGTGGCCGCCAGGGAGTCAAAGCTCTGTGTGTAAACAGCGCCCGGCACCCCATACCCGATGGCGGCATGGGCGGTCAGGACCAGCGCGTTGGCCAGGAGGATCAGCCAGAGGTTCAGCGGCTTCATGAGATGGCGGATATTCAAGGATTCAGCCGACGTTGAGGGGGAAGGGTAGCGAATAAGGCGGGCTGGCCAAAGTACAAAATGGGGGCGGGGAACGGGAAAATGGTTGAGGCACCGATCCCCAAGGACGGGCCGGGGTAACGGAGCTGGCAAACACCTTTCCCTGAGGAGGTTTGGCATTCCTGGTGGCGCCCCGGCGGGCGCGGCGGCGGCCGTTGGACCGGCGGACCTTGAATAATGCAGGCTGAGCCGGGAAAAATTCCTGATTTTTTTGTGGCTTATTTAAGTCTGTCTGCTAGATTCCCGCACTCTCGAACGGGCGAACACCGTCGCGGTATGGTGACGTTGGCCCGGTTTGGGTGAAGCTGAACAAAACGGGAATTTGTCGCTGTGACGAACAAAAAAAAGATCGTGAAGAAGGTGGAGGCTGCGGCCCCGGTGCCGACGCCAGCCCCCGCGACCGGATCAGTGGCGGAGCCAGAAGCCGCTGCCAAACCGCCGAAGCCGGTATCGTCCGTTACGGCGGCGATATTGGGGCGGCAGTTCGGCACGGATGCGGTGGCCATCAGGCCCAAGATCAAGGCTGAATGGGACAAGTATTACAACAATCTGTTGGACCTGCGGGAACGGCTGTTGCATCAGATGACCGGCTTGGCGAAGGAATCCGCCGAGCAGTTGCCGGGCTACAGTCTGCACATGGCGGACTCCGGCACGGATAATTTTGATCGTGATTTCGCCCTGAGCCTGCTATCCTCCGATCAGGATGCGGTTTACGAGATCGAGGAAGCGCTGAAGCGGATTGAGCGAAACACCTACGGGGTGTGTGAATTGACGACCAAGCCGATCCCGCGGGCGCGGTTGGACGCCATCCCGTGGACCCGGTTCACGGTGGAAGCGCAGGCGATGCTTGAAAAAGACGGGGCCTTGCGTCAGCGTCGGCTGGGTCAACTGGGTTCGGTGGACAGCACCGGAGCCGTTGAAGTGGACGAGGATGACGAAGTGGAAGAGAAGCCCGCCAAAGAAAAAGAATAATTTGAGTTATGGCTAGAGAAATCATCACCATCGAGTGCACTGAGGCACGCAAGGAAGGCAAAGCGCCTTCCCGCTACGTCACCAAGCGCAACAAGAAACTCCAGACTGAAAAGCTGGAAATCAAGAAATACAACCCGTTTCTGCGCCGCCACACGGTGCATAAGGAAATCAAGTAAGCTTTATGCCTCGCAAGACGAATACCGACAAAAAACGTGATTCCCGCGGCGGTCGCACGGGCACGATGGAAAAACGCACGCCCCGGCCGAAGCCGAAAATCGACTTCACCGTGGACGCGCTGGACTACAAGAATACCACCTTGCTTAAGCAGTTCGTGACGGATCAGGGTCGCATTCTGCCCCGCAAATACACTGGTTTGCCGGCCCATTATCAACGGCGTCTGACCCGGTCCATCAAGGCGGCCCGGCAGATGTTGCTGATGAAGTAAGTCGGCCCCGGTTCGCTTTCAACCCCGCTGCCAAAAAGCAGTGGGGTTTATGCTGAACTGGTATTGCAAATGATTTGCAATTGGCGGGTGCCGCCGTTAATGTAATCCAGAATATGTCACGCCGATATCTGAGCATCAGCCTGTTGGGAATGATGGCCGTGGCCGCCACGGCACTGGTGGCCGCGCCGGCGCAGCCGCTGACAGTGGTCACCAGCTTCTTTCCGGTCTATGCGCTGGCAGTGAATGTGGCCGGTGACCGGGCCGAGGTGACCAACCTCCTGCCGGCGGGGGTGGGGCCGCATGAGTACCAACTGGCCCCGCACGACCTCCGCAAAATC
>CAIYYI010000597.1 GCA_903930345.1 uncultured Verrucomicrobiota bacterium | reverse complement strand
TGACCACTGACCACTGACCATGGACCACTGACGGCTCGACGGGGGCCCTTTTTCAATGTGGATCGCGGAATGCGGATTTTCACAACGGGAACCACCGTTGTTTGCACTGCGAGACGCCGCGTGGGGACACGCTGCCTCCAAGCTATCGGATCACTTGCGAGGTCAAAAAAGACGGCTGGGATCAAGGTCCTTCAACAGGGGGGCCTGGCTATCGCGAGCGGAGAGCTGGGGATTGGCCCCGGGCCACTGAATGTTGAGGGCGGGGTCATCCCACCGGAGGGCTTGCTCATCGGCGGGAGCATAGTATTCCGTGCATTTGTAGTGGAACAGAACCGTTTCACTCAGCACCTGAAAACCATGGGCGAAACCGACCGGGATGAAAAACTGGAGTTTGTTCTCGGCGGAGAGCCGTTCGCCATGCCATTGGCCAAAGGTGGGTGAATTCCTCCGCAAATCCACGGCGACATCAAAGACCTCGCCTTGCAGGACGGAAACGAGTTTGGCCTGGGGCCGAGGGTTTTGAAAATGGAGGCCGCGGAGGATGCCTTGCCGGGAGAAGGAGATGTTGTCCTGCACAAAGGCATCTGCCATTCCCGCAGCGGCATAGCGCTGGTGTTGCCAGGTCTCCAAAAAGTAGCCTCGGGCGTCACCGAACACGCTCGGCTGGATCACGAGCAGACCGGAAATTGGGGTGGACTTAATGTTCATTAAACTGAAATGCTGAAATCTGACTTGGTTTTAACCGCTAATGGACGCCAATGGACGCGAATCCGCACGCGGGACAGGGTTCTGACGGAATCCGGGCAGGCTACCGCCCCGGGTCGGTTTTTGCAACAGTTTGAGGGTGTTTGTTTTGCTAGGGAACAACCAACTCAACTGTCGGGATTTTCTTATCATGTCCATTCGAGTGGGGCAAGGGGAAAAAGTGAAGCGACCCCCCCTCAAAACAGGAATTTGGACACCAAAAAACTGAATTCAAGGTTCCCGGACGGGTACTTGCAATTGAAAGAGGGTGCCGTGGGCTCCGGTGGAGATCATTTCCAGTTGGGCCTGAAGGTGATTGGCGAGTTGTTTGCTGATGGCCAGGCCGATGCCGCAACCGCCCTCTTTGCCGGATCGACAGGGGGTGAATAGCTGGTGCCGGATGGCGTCTGGCAAGCCGGTGCCTTCATCCCGCACCTGACACCGGAGGTTCCCACCCTCGCGGGCGAGGCTGAGGGTGACTTTTTTCCCGGAAGCGGTTGCCTGCAAGGCGTTTTGCAGGAGATTCACCAAGACGAGGGTGAGGAGGTTGGCGGTGCGGTTGGAGACCGTTGCGGCATCGACCCGCTCAAGCACGAGTCGGACCCCTTTTTGGGTGGCCAGGGCCTGGACGCGACCGAGGACGAGTTCGCTCAGTTCGGCCGTGGTCAGTTCGTAAGAGGGGGCTTCCTGTTCCTCACGCATCACGCCAATGACTTCGTTGATAAGTATTTGCATGCGATTTGCGGAGGCGGAGATCAGCTGCCAATCCGCCTCGTCCAGGCCGTTCTCCGGGCTGCGGGAGTTCATGAAGCTCTGGAGGCCGGCGAGGGGGTTTTTCAGGCCGTGGATCAAATGGGCGGCGACAGCACCGACGGCGGAGGTGCGGGCGGCGAGGGCCAGTTCCTGGTTGGCGCGGATCAAGTGGCGGGTGCGCTGGTCCAAGCGGTGAAAGGCCCAGGCCAAAGCAACGACAATGAGGAGTGCCCCGACTCCGAAGGCAACCAGGCTCTGGCGGTTGAGGCTGTGATCCAGCAGTTGGAATTCGTATTGCAAGCCGTACCCTTCGATGAGGAATTGGGCTATGCCGGCCAACTGGGACTGGCCTTCCTCGTGCAGCGGGAGGGTGACCAGGAGCAGTGGCAGGTCGGCCACGGTCTGGTTGGTGGAAGTGGGCAGGGCCATCAGGTAGTCATTGAGATGCGCGGCTGACTGGAAGCGGCAGACGGCCTTGAGGCTGAGCAAGCGGTCCAAGTCCTCCACAGACAGGGAACCCTCTGTGACAGAGGCGGGCAAGGCATCCAGGAATTGCCCTGCCGGGTTGAAGAGGCGCACCCCCATGACGCCTTTGAGGCGGGAGACGGAGAGGATGAGGTTGAGCTGCTCACCGGGGTCGGAGAGCGGCCCTTGGTAGGGGGCAGGCAGGCCGCCACCGGTTTCCTGCAACAGACGGACGGCGGCGCGCAGGATTTCACCCTCCCGTTGGATCATTTGCGCCTGCACACTGGAGCGAAGCTGCTGGCGGCCAAAAAGAACGGTGCCGGCCAGCACCGCGACGGCGAGCAGAATGACCAGCAGGGGCAGCCAGCGGGTGAATTGCCAATGGCGAATGGGTTTCATCCTCAGAACTCCCAAATCAGACCTCCCCCGCCGTTGCCGACTTGGTAGCCTTCGGCCAGCAGGTTGGCATCCATCCGTTCAAAGCCGTATTGCACATAGAGTTTAACATTTCTGGTGAGGGAGCGTTCGAGCCGGAAATCATAGATCAGGTCAGTTTTCCGTCGGCGGGTGGCATCGCCGACCCCGAGGCCCACATTCTGGTGGAAGTAGAGGTATTCGTAGATTTTCACGGCCCAGCGCAGGTCCCATTTGCCCGTGCGGTACTGCAATTGGGAGACCATCTGCAACCGGTCATAATCGGTGTAGCCGGAGGCACCATCCAACCGGATCTGGTACCCGGGCCGCAGAACGATATTCCACCGGGCCTGGGCATCCAGGTAGTGACGCCAACCGAGCTGGAACCGGTGAGCGAGGCTGCCCAGACGGGTGCCTGGCACCCGAACCCCGGTGAGGTCGTACTGTTCCATGTGGTCGTATTGGCGGTGGAGCAGCTCGTAGCTGAAGGAGAGATTGGATTTCCGGGCGGCTTGGCCATGCACCCGGTAATCCCAGCCCAGGGTGAGCTTGGCGCCGGATTCCCAGTAATCATCCAGGGGGCTGCCATAATCCTGGCGGGTGCCGGACCCCTCGATTTCCCACCATTTGGCGGGATGACTCAGGAGGGGCCCGCGTGAATCCACGGGCCCGAAATCACGCCGGAGGGAGGGCCGGAGGACATAGCTATGCG
>CAIYYI010000596.1 GCA_903930345.1 uncultured Verrucomicrobiota bacterium | reverse complement strand
CCACCCGAGTATTCAGTGTGTTGTGGTTCAGGTGTTTCCGATGTGGCATTCTGATTGAAACCGTTCGTCAGCACCCGATGACCAGCCAAAGTCAAACGATCCGCAAAATTGTCATTTGGCGGAGCTGTCTGTTGCGCCAATTTCAGCACCAGCACACCTTCCGGGGCGTTATCCAGAGCCGAGGCGCTATTCTGGCCGCCTGACACTATTTGGTAGGTCGTACCCGCCACGGCGCTAAAAGTGACTGAACTCCAAACTGCGCCCGTGGTCTCATCATCATCGTTGCGGGCCACCAACGTCAGGTTTGACACGTTGTTCCCGGTGAACACTCCCAGTAACGTATCTATGGAACTTCCTTCCGTAGTGATGGTTACAGGTCCAGTTCCAGGCGCGATCCAGGACCACCAGATCGTTTTGCCGATGGTCACGCGAAGATCGTTCAGATTGGTGAAAACCAGGCGGTTTGTCTCCGCCCGTTCAAACGTGGCACGGGCATTGTTGGCCGTATCCATCAGAGTGGCCACTGAGGGCAACACCTTGCGGTCTGCGAAGAGGTCGTGCGCCGGACCACTCTGGAAATTCAGATTCAGTCTCACTTGGCCGAAGGAAATGTCCGGGGTGCTGGTTGCCTGCCCTTGCACCTGTATTTTAACGCTTTGTCCGGGGACAACCCCCATGGTAATCAGGCTGTAAAGCTCTCCGCCAACGGGATCCGCCCCCAGATTGTCGTAACAGAGCAACTGCACATCCGTTCCGGAATTGAGGTGGCTGGAACTGCCTGAATAGAGGGCCAGGATGGTGTCGAGATCATTGTATCCGCTCCGGCTGCCGCGAGTGTCGATGGTCACCACGCCATTGGTCGGCGCCACCCATTCCCACCACAACGATTTGCCATTGGGCAACAACTCGGTCCCCGAGAGGAAATTTATCTCTATCCCCTCGTATGAGGCGCGTCCGTTCGGTGCCTCAGAAGTGACCTGAGTGCCCGTCAGAAAGGTGCGGTTGGAAAAGGCATTGTTGTCAGGCTGAATGTCGAGCAGCAAACGACCGGTCATATTCTCGCCGCCCAGCGTGGCACCGCTCACCTGAAGGTAATAGACTTGGTTGCTCACCACCGGCAGGGCGACCAAACTCGCACCGCCCGCTTCTTCGGGAGAACCATGGTTGTTATCGTACGTGGGAGTGGCGCTGACGGTCGAAACCAGCTTCATGGCGGTGCTGGTCATGGTGGGAGGGGTGGTGGTGTTCGTGAACACGCAAAGGAGCGTGTCAAAAGAACTGCCCAGCGTCCCCATCAGCACCCGGCCAGTGGCGGGTGCGGTCCATTGGTACCAAAGCGAGCTGCTCAAGGCGTTTCCCGGCAGATAGGCCGTCACATTGGGTTCCCACGTTTCTGCCGTGGCGAGGCTGTTGTAACCCACCACCTGCACGATGGGGCCGGTGAGCACCGTCCGGTTGGTGAACATGTCGTTGCTGGGCTGGATTTTCAGGACGATGTTGCCCTCCGCCGCCGCTGTGTCCGCTCCCAGGCCGCACACCGCAATACGATAGACGGTATTGCTGTAGAGCTGCACCGCAACCAGGCTGGCAGTCAGGGAATGGAAGGGGCCATCCACCCCGTTATCGTCCTCCGCCACCTTGGTCATCAAGCTCAGCGAACTGCCGGTGCTCAAGGAGATGACGGTGTCAAAATCACTGCCATCCGTGGTGATGATAAAGGTGCCGTTGGTGGGGGGCTGCCAACTCCACCAGACTGATTTTCCCACCGGGTTGAGCAACGTCAGGGCTTCTTTGTTCTCCAAGGTGGCCCCCACATTGGAGCCGGTCGTGACGATGGTGCTGGTGCGGGGCAGGGCGATTGAGTTGGCAAAATTGTCATTTGCCGGTGCGGCACCCAGTCCCGAAGGCAGCACAGCCACCAAAACACAAACCAGCAAAGACCCGATGTTTTTCCAATTCATGAGCAGTAATTGCCGTCAGTCTGGCGCAACTTGAACCCATAATCAAGCTTGCTGGCCCCACAATTCTTCGGCTGGTTCCGAAACTTTGGATTTCCAATTGCCCAGCCATGGATTAGGCTGTGGCGCATGAATTTTCTGGTCACTGGCGGGGCGGGCTTCATCGGGTCCCATGTGTGTGAGCGGCTGCTGGCGGAAGGGCACCGGGTTTGGTCCTTTGACAACCTGAACACTTTCTACAACCCGGCCATCAAACAGCGCAATCTGGCGGAAGTGGCCGGCAATGGGCTTCCCTTCACGGCGATCACCGGCGATTTGACCAGCCGGGCAGCGGTGGATGCGGTGCTGGCCGCCACCCAGTTTGACCAGGTGATTCACCTGGCCGCCCGGGCCGGAGTGCGCCCCAGCCTGGAGCAGCCGGCGCTTTATCTCCGGTCCAACGTCGAGGGCACCGCCAACCTGCTGGAAGCATGCCGGACCCACGGGGTGCGCAAGATCACCATTGCCTCCTCCTCCTCCGTTTACGGCGTGAATGCGAGCGTGCCGTTCTCCGAAAGCGACCCCATTTTCTCCGCGATCTCCCCCTATGCCGCCAGCAAACTGGCCTGTGAGGCGCTGGGGCATGTTTACCATCACGTGTATGGCATGGATGTGGCCATGCTGCGCTTTTTCACTGTCTATGGCCCCCGCCAACGCCCCGACCTGGCGATCCACAAATTCGCCCACCTCATCACCGCCGGCAAACCGATCCCGGTGTTTGGCGATGGTTCCACAGCCCGGGACTACACGTACGTCACCGACACCCTCCAGGGCATCCTTGCCTGCACGAAGCAGGAGTTCGGCTTTGAGATCTTCAACCTGGGGGAATCGCAGACGGTCACCTTGAGCCAACTGATTGAGGAATTGGAAAAGGCGCTGGGCCAAAAGGCGATCATTGACCGCAAGCCGCCTCAGCCCGGCGATGTTCCGATCACCTACGCCAATATCGAAAAGGCCCGTGCCCGGCTCGGTTACGCCCCGGGGATCAAGATCAGCCAGGGCATCCCGCTGTTTGTGGAATGGTTCCGAAGCCAGAATAAAGCTGTTGCTCCGTAACCCTTTCCGGTCATGACCGCCACCGAAAAACTGCTCTGCGAAGCCATCGCCATCCCGAGCGTCAACCCGGAATTCCTCCCGCCCAAGGATCCGCGCGCTGGTGAGGCCCGGTTGGCGGACTTTCTGACGGAACGGGCGGAGCGCTCCGGATTGAGCGTGGAAAAGCAGGAGGTGCTGCCCGGCCGGTGGAACCTGCTGATCCGGCTGACGCCGCCCACGCCACCCCGCCAGCGGGTAATCCTGGCCCCCCATCTGGATACCGTGCCGGATGCCGATAGCCGCCAATTGCACCCCGCGTTGCGCCAGGGTCGCATCTATGGGCGTGGTGCCTGCGACACCAAGGGCTGCGTGGCGGCCATGTTCAAGGCAGTGCTTGATCTGGCCGGCTCGCGGCAACGCCCGCAGCAGACGGAAATTATTTTTGCGGGATTGATTGATGAGGAATCGCTGCAAGCCGGCTCGCGCGCCATGGCCCAAAGCGGGTTGACCGCTGACCTGGCCATCGTGGGGGAACCCACTCTTTGCCGGGTGGTGACAGCGCATAAGGGCAATCTCTGGATCAAGCTGGTGGCGGAGGGCAAATCCGCCCACGGTGCCCGGCCGGAACTGGGTACAAACGCCATCCATCTGATGGCGCGCATCGTGAGCCTGATCGAAACGAAATACGCCCGCCAATTGACCCGGCGCACCCATCCACTACTTGGCTGTGCGACCATCAACGTCGGCACCATCACGGGCGGACGCCAGCCCAACATTGTTCCGGATGCCTACACGATGGTCATGGACCGGCGCTATCTGCCCGGGGAAAGCGAAGCGGGCATTCGGGCGGAAATCCTGGCGCTTCTTGAGAAAAACGGACTGGCAGCCAGCCTTGACAAGGGCAAAAGCTCGGTGTGTCTGCCGTTGGAAACCGATCCCCAGCTCCCGCTGGTGCGGCGCTTGATGAAGGCGGTGGGCCAGCGCAAGGCCTGCGGGGTGGATTATTTTTGCGATGCCTCGGTGCTCGCCCAAGGGGGAATCCCCAGCGTGGTGTTCGGCCCGGGCAACATTGACCAGGCCCATACGGCGGACGAATGGATCAGCCGTGAGGAGCTGGCCCGAGGGCACCAGCGGTTGCTACATTTCCTGCGCTCCCTGCCGTGAGCAGGGTGGCTTACCCCTGCTTTTTCAGTTCCTTGGCGCTGCGCGGAATGGGGGCCCGCAGACGGGTGTAAATCCAGACCTCCAACGGGCGAAACGGGCTCAACCAGCGATAAAAGGGGCTGTAGATCAGGCGCAGCCGGAGGACGGATAGCAGCATCACCAACGAGGTGCGACCCAACTGGACCTTGGAGCCCACTTTGTCGGTCCATTCCGTGGGCACCTCCACCACCCGGCAGCCCGCGTGTTTGAGGGCGTAGAGCAGGTTGATATCAAATGCCATGTCGGCCACGGTCAGGGTGTTGTGGATCCGTTCTGCCGCATCCCGGCGCATGACCTTGGCCCCGCACTGGGTATCGCGAATGCTCATCCAGAACAGGCCCTGCACAATCAGGTGGAAAACCCGGCTGGCAAACCGCCGCTGGCCGGTCTGGGATTGATGCAATACCGCGCCCTTGACCCAGCGGGAACCCACCACACAATCCACCCCGTCCAGGTGCTTCACCAAGTCGTGAAAGGCCTGGGGACTGGTGGCCCCGTCCGCATCCACGTAGCCGATATAGTCGCCGTGGGGTGCCAGGCGCAGGCCCTCGATCAAGGCACCACCCTTGCCGATCGGGTCGGGAAACTCCTGGATGGAGATGCTGGGAAATTCGCAGGCCACCCGTTCCACCACCTTGCGGGTGTTGTCGCGGCAGCCGTTCAAGACCACGACCAACTGGAAAGTGCCCTGGTAATGATCCTGGTAATAGGCGGCATAATCGCGGAGCACGGGCTCAATCCGTTGCTCTTCGTTATAGGCCGGAATCAGTAATAGCAAACTCGGCTCAGTCCTGGTCACGCGTGCTCCTTAGCAAACTATCCTGTCACTGTCGAGTGTCGTCTTACAGCCCTGGCCACGTTTGCTTTGTTTCGCTTTTTCTTCGAATACCCAACCCGTGGCTTTCGTCCGACTTGAAAGCACAAGCCTGCTGGGTTTGGGCCTGTCGTTTATGGCCGGGCAACCATCAGGACAACCAGCTAAAAACCGAAAAACAGCCATAGCACGATATTTCTTTTGCCAAATGGCGGCAAAATCGGGAAAAGTGAACAAGTCACCTGGTTATGAAGCATACGTTATTGATTCGGGTTCTCATTGGAACGGTTTTGGCCGTGCTCTACTGCTCAGGCTCCGGCTTGTCCGCTGCCGGTAAGCTCGGCAATGACTGGCAATCCCCCATCGCTTTGGCCGTCAGTCCTGACGGCCAGCGACTTTATGTGGCTGCGGCCACCGGCGAGGCCCTGCTCATACTGGATACTGGCACGGGTAAAATATTGCGCAGTATTGACTTGCCCGATCCTCCCACGGGTGTGTGTCCAAGCCCGAATGGGCAGCGCCTCTTTGTGACCACGGCCGCTCCGGAAAGCAAAATCTGCATTCTGGATGCCACCACGGGCAAGTTGCTGAAGACTTTGGCCGCTGGCCATTCTGCCACGGCCCCCGCCATCAGCGCGGATGAAAAGACCCTGTTTGTCTGCAACCGTTTCAATAACGACGTGTCCATCATCGACTTGGGAAGCGGCAAGGAAACGGCGAGGGTAAAGGTGATCAGGGAACCGGTGGCGTGCGCCTTGACCAAGGATGGCAAACACCTGCTCGTGGCGAACCTGCTGCATAACGGCCGGGGTGACGCCGATTACGTGGCGGCCAAAGTCAGCGTCATTGAGGTGGCCTCCCGGAGGGTGGTCAAGGAACTGAGCCTGCCCAACGGCAGCGGATCCCTGATGGACATTCGGATTTCCCCCGATGGCCGGTACGCCTTTGTGAGCCACATCCTGGCCCGGTTTCACCTTCCTACCACCCAATTGGAACGGGGTTGGATGAATACCAACGCCGGCACGCTGATTGACCTGCTGAATCTGAAGATTATCAACACTGTGCTGCTCGACAACGTCGATAGCGGTGCCGCCAACCCGTGGGGTGTGGCGTGGTCTGCCGATGGCAAGTTTGTTTGCGTGGCCCATGCTGGCACACACGAAGTGAGCATCATCAATTTCCCTGCGTTGTTGGAAAAGTTGGGCAAACTGCCGGAGAAGCCGGATCCCAATAAAGCCTATGACTACACCGCAGCTTCCCGATCTGCGGCAGACGTGCCAAACGACCTTTCCTTTCTGGTGGGCGTACGGCAGCGCATCAAGCTGGGCCAGAACGGACCGCGAGCGGTGGTGATCAGTGGCAATCGCGCGTTCATTGGCAATTACTTCAGCGACACCATCAGCGTGGTGGATCTGGCTGAAGCGACGCCCCGGCCACAGCACTGGCGCCTGAGTTTGGACCGCGAACCCTCCATGGTGCGCAAAGGGGAACAGACCTTTCACGATGCCGGCATCTGTTTTCAAGGCTGGCAAAGTTGCGCCAGTTGCCATCCGGGCAACGCGCGGGTGGATGCCTTGAACTGGGATTTGCTCAACGATGGCATTGGCAATCCCAAGAACAACAAAAGCCTCCTGCTGACCCATAAAACCCCGCCCGCCATGAGCATGGGCGTGCGGGAGAGCGGTGAAATGGCCGTCCGCGCTGGCATCAGGCACATCCTTTTCACGGTACAGCCGGATGCGGCGGCCCTGTCGATGGACGAGTATTTGAAATCCCTGAAGCCGGTGCCGAGTCCCTATCTGGTCAAAGGGAGCCTTTCCAAGGCAGCCCAACGGGGTCGGAAGGTATATCAACTGAATGGGTGTGCGGGGTGTCACCCGGGGCCGCTCTACACCTCCCAGCAGCATTACGACGTGGGCACGCTGGGACAGTTTGACCGAGGCAATGAGCAATTCGACACCCCGACCTTGGTCGAATGCTGGCGCACCGCCCCCTATCTGCATGACGGTTCGGCGGCCACGATGAAGGACACCCTGACCGCCAAAAACCCCAAGGATAAGCATGGCATCACATCCAAACTGACCCCGCAGCAGATGGATGACCTGGTCGAATACGTGCTTTCGCTTTAACCATTTGTTTATGGCTGTTGTTATCTCCAATCCTCCCGTCTTCAGCAAACTCCCTGAATACCCACTGATGAGCAATCACTCAACCGGGATGGACATCGCATCCATCCACCGTCCGGGATACAGTGAATGGAACGCCACCTTGCGCCCGCTGCCGCATGAGCGAACCAGCGAGTTTGCCCGCCGGTTTGTGCTGTTGATTGCGCGTCACCGCGCAGAGGTGATCAAGCTGGAGATTTTCAGCCCCCTGTCCGCCCGCGCTGAGATGCTGGAAGTGCTGTCGGAAATGCCGGGTTACGGGCAATGGCCGATCACCTGGGTGGAGGGGCTGAGTGAGGATGGTCAGCGTCCCTCCGGTCTGCACGTCATGGCCATTCAGGGAGTTCAGGTTGACACCCTCCGCCTCAAGGGACGGAGCGTGGGCCGCTGTTTCTCGGATGGCTACGCCCGCCACTTGATCCTGGGAGAAATTCTGGCGGATGACACCACCCGGTCCCGGCCTGAGCAGGCCCAGGAAGCCTTTGATAACCTTGTCGCCGCCCTTGCACTGGGTGGGATGGAACTGACTGATACCGTCCGCACATGGCTTTTCCTGGATCGCATTCTCGAATGGTACGGCCCGTTCAATACCGTGCGCACCGAACTTTTCCAGAAGCATCGCTTGTTTGATCACCTGGTACCCGCCAGCACCGGAGTGAGCGGGCGTAACGCGGCTGGTTCAGCCTTCCAGATGATGGCTTGGGCAGTGCAACCGTTGAGCAATGAATTCACCATCAATGAAGTGTCTTCCCCCTTGCAGTGCCCGGCGCCGCAATATGGGAGTTCCTTCAGCCGGGCGGTGGAGCTGAATCTTCCCGGTCTCCAACGCATCACCGTCAGCGGCACGGCCAGCATTGAGCCCGGCGGCAAAACTGTGCATTTGGACGATTCCAAGGCGCAAATTGAGCTGTCCATGCAGGTGGTGGAGGCCATCCTGGAATCCCGGTCCATGACTTTCCAACACGCCACCCGCGTCAGTGCCTATTTCAAGGACATCAAGGATGTGCCACTGTTTGAGGCCTGGCGTCGCCGCCGCGGTTTGGAAAATTGGCCGGTGATCTGCACCCAGGTGGACATCTGCCGGGATGACCTGCTGTTTGAGCTGGAGATGGACGCCATGGCGGCGACCCATCCCTAAAAGGAACCGGCGTCAGGACTGCCAGCCTTCACTCCTCCACCCTGATATAGATGCACTTGAGGTAGTGGGCCTCGGGGAAGTTGGCCGGGTGATCCGGCGGGTGGGCGGTGGTGCGCCATTCCACAAAGCGCCGTTGCGACTGCCGCACGGCACCCCGCACAGCCTCAAAAAACTCTTCGGCGGACACGTGCGCCGAGCATGAGGCAGCCACCAGCATCCCGTTTTTCCGCAGCCGGGCCAGTCCCAGCGAGGCCAGCCGGGCATAAGCCCTGATGGCAGTGGCTCGTTCAATCTCACGCCGGGCCATGGAGGGAGGGTCCAGCACCATCAGGTCGAAACGGCGCGAGGTTTGGTCCAGCCAGGCAAACGTGTCGCCCTGTTCGGTCTGGTGGCCACAGGCGGCCACCGCCGGGTGATCGGCGTTAAGGGCGAAGTTGCGTTTGGCGCTGTCAAGCGCATGGGTGCTGATATCAAGGTCCGTCACGGAGGTGGCCCCGCCGCGCGCGGCGTAGAGGGCAAAGCCGCCGGAAAAGCTGAACGCATTCAGCATCTCGGTGCCGGCGGCGAGTGTGCTGACGAGGTGGCGGTTCTCGCGCTGGTCGAGGAAGAATCCGGTTTTCTGCCCCCGTACGACATCGGCCTCAAAGCGGAGCCCGTTTTCGAGGAAAACAACCGGGGCAGCGGGCGGTTCGCCGTGTAGTGTCTGACCGTCGGCGACCTGAAAAGCGCTTTGGGCCAGCTCCTGGATATTCCGGCTCAGGCGCAGGATGAGACAGCCGGGGGCTAGGGACTCCTTGAGCAGGGTGACAAGGTCAGCCAACCGGGGGAGCCACGCGGCGGTGTAGAGCTTCATTACCAGCGTGTCGCTGTAGCGGTCAAGGACAAGTCCCGGCCAGCCATCGTTTTCGCCGTTAATGATACGGTAGCCGGTGGTTTGCTCATCGAACAGGCTGCGTCGGCGCGCGACGGCGGCCGCAAGGTGCGCCTGCCACCACGGGGCATCAATCTTCACCGGTTTGCCGGTGTGCAGCACACGCACCCGCAGCGGGGAATCAGGATCAAACTGGCCGATGGCGAGGAACCGGTCACGCTTGTCGTAGATGACGGCCAGTTCGCCCAGGGCACCGGGCCGGTTCTGCTCGCGCAGGCTGTCGCTGAATACCCAAGGGTGCCCCGCACGAATGGCGTTTTCCGCTGCGGCAGTGACGCGCAGCCTTAACTGCACGGGGCGGTTGGAGGGCGAGGGCTGACTCATCCTTGGGTGGGGTTGGACGAGATCGTTGGCGGCAGTGGGCTGGTCATAATTTGAGTTTTCGCAGGTGGCGCGGCAGAATGTTTACGGAGCAGGTGCCGCCGCCGACCGACTGAAGCCTTGCTTGCCAAGGTGCTCAAGTCGAGCAGACATTTCCTGCACGCGCGCGGTCTCCCGGGCGGCGAGGTCGTTGGTTTGCTCGGGATCAGCGGCAAGGTTGTAGAGTTCTGGTCTGCCCGGCGTCTGTTTCTGAGCCCGCGGCCCGGTCCCTTTCTGGATGAGCACCCAGTCTCCCTGACGCAAAGCGAGCGGCGTCTGATTGTTGTTTTGGAGAATCAGATGGTCTCGGAAGGGGACGGATGCCGGCTCTCCCAACCAGGCACCTAAGACGTTGTAGCTGTCGGGTCCGGCTTCCGCCGCCAGTTTCTGCCCGGTCAGCGCGGCCACGGAGGCAAGTGTGTCCACGTGGCCCACGAGTTGGCTGGAGGTGGTGCCGGCGGGAATATGCCCCGGCCAGCGGGCGATAAAGGGCACCCGGTGGCCGCCTTCATAGAGGGAACTTTTAAATCCCCTCAGTTTTCCGTTGGGAGCCTGCCGCGAATGGAGCGGGTTGGTGCCATCGTCATAGGTGTTTTTGATGGCCCCGCCGTTGTCGCTGGTGAAAATGATAAGGGTGTTTTCTGTTAATTTAAGGCGGTCAAGAGCCTTTAGCACCTCGCCGACGGTCCAGTCGAGCTGGTGGATGACGTCGCCCCGCCAGCCGCATTGGCTCGTTCCGCGAAAGCGCGGATTGGGCACCATCGGTTCATGGATGTCATGGGGGGCAAGATAAAGAAAAAACGGGCCGTCTTTGTGGGCGGTGATGAAACGGATGGCGTTGGTCGTCAGGGTGTCGGCGATATCCTCATCGATCCAGTGAGCCGCCTTGCCCCCGGTCATGAATCCGATGCGGGAGATGCCGTTGATGATGGCATCCTTGTGGCCCGGGCCGCCCTTGATTTTCAGCTTGGCGTCTGGGTCCTCCCCCGTCTGCTCGTTGCCGATTTTTCCCTGGTAGCTCACGCGGATCGGATCCGCCGGATCATAGCCAACCACCCGGCGGTTTTCCACAAACACACACGGCACCCGGTCCCCGGTGGCGGGGATGAAGAAGGCATAATCGAAACCGAGCTCGAGTGGGCCGGGCTTGATCTCGCCATTGAAGTCGGTTTTTTCCTCGCCCAGGCCGAGATGCCATTTCCCGACAAGCCCGGTGGCATACCCGGCCTGCTTGAGCAGGGAGGGAACAGTGGTGGTTCCCGGCTTGATCAGCGCGGGAGCGTTGCCGGCCGCGATGCCGGTGCCCGCCTGACGCCAGGCGTAGCGACCGGTCAGGAAGGCGTAGCGGGTCGGGGTGCAGACGGAGGCGGTGGCGTGCGCATCCGTGAACCGCAGCCCTTCCCGGGCGATCCGGTCAATGTTCGGGGTTTTGACCTGTGTTGCTCCGTAGCAGCCGACATCCCCGTAACCGACATCGTCAGTGAGAATGTAGATGATGTTGGGCTTTGCCAAAGGCGCCGATTTGGCGTTGGGCAGGTAGCACATGACAGCGAGGGCCACGATGGTCCACCAGCGTATGGAGGTGTAAAACATGGGTTTGGTTGGTATGGGTTTTGCGGTTCTCGTTGTGAAAGTCAGCCTGGAGGCGACTCAAGGTAAAGCCTTTCGCCAGTCCAGCAGGCGGGCGGACAGCCGGCGGGTTAAATCCCGATTGCCGGCTGCGACATTAGTGGATTCCCGGGGGTCGGCCACCAAGTCGTAAAGCTCCGCTCCGGAGCCATCGTCGTTGATAAGCAGCTTCCACCGGTCCTCGCGCACCGCGAGGTTGGGGCTGCGATCACCCGGGGCCTTGGGAAACGCGAAGGCGTTGGTATTGCGGCCGTACTCCCAGAACAGCAGGCGGGATCTTACGGGTGAACCGCCAGTGAACGCGGCGCTCAGGTCCTCGCCATCGAGTTGGGCGGCTACTTCCTGGGGCAGGGTGGCTCCGCCGATTTTGCAGAGGGTGGGCAGCAGGTCCACGGCGGTCAGCACGGTGCGGTCGTTCACACGGTTTGCGGGGGCATGACCCGGCCACCAGATCAGGAGCGGCTCCCGTATGCCGCCTTCGTAAAGGCTGAGCTTTGAACCACGCAGACCGGCGGTGCGCCGGTGCTCGTAGGTGGGAAGCGGGCCGTTATCACCGGTGAAAATCACCAGCGTATTCGTGGCGAGCCCGAGCTGTTTGAGACCGTCAAGCAGCCGCCCCATCTGCCGATCGTATTCCTCCAGCACGCCCTTGAAATTGGCTTCGCTGCCGTTGTCCCGGGTGCCCTTGTGTTTTGCCTTCATGGCCGGGCTGGGGACAAACGGGGTGTGGGTGTCGTCCGGCCAGAGGTTGATGTAGCAGGGTTGGCCCGGATGCCTTTTCAGGAAATCGAGGGTCTTATCCACGAAGAAAGCGGTGCGGTCCCACCGCTTCACTTTGTCCTGCGGCGACCAGATCCAATTGGTGGCGGTGATATCTGGATGGGGGTTGGGACTTTCCCAGGTGCTGACGCATTCGTCAAAACCATAGGCGAGGATGGAGGGGGCGTTGGTCACATCGCGCCCGCCACCCATGTGCCACTTTCCAATGTGAGCGGTGGCATAGCCGCTGGTTTTGAGCACCCGTGCCAACGATGGTGCCAGAGGATTCAGGAAGTCCGCCTGTTCGCAGGCGGCGTTGCCCTGGCGTGTCTGGAGGAAGCTGGTGATGCGCGAGCGCGCTGGAAAGCGGCCGGTGGTGCAGCCGGTGCGGGACGGCGAGCAGATGGGGGAGGCCACGTAAAATTGCGTGAGGCGCGTTCCCTCCTGTGCCATGCGATCCAGATTCGGGGTGGGGACGAACTGTCCGCCATAGCTGCCAAGGTCGCCGTAACCAAAATCATCGGTGAGCACAAAGATGATGTGGGGCCGCAGCAGGGGTTCGGCGGCCGCCCCGGTCAGCAGGGTCACAGCCGCTGCGAACAGACCGATGAAGCACCGCTTAAGGATGGAGGAGACGGATTTCATTCGGTGGTGATTTTCAGGTTTTCGATCTTGCCGGCCAGCGGATGGGGCGGCTGATAGTCGCCGACTGCGGTCCGGGCATCTTCACCGACGCTAAGTTCATCCTGGGGCTGTGTAGGAATGAGCCCAGCCGCCTTGCCGGTTGCCGCCTCGCGTCCATTGATGGCCAGGTGCAAGGTGCCGTCCTTTTCCAGCCGGGCTACCAGAGTGAATTTTCCGGCCGGCGCGATATTCGCCTTGGCTGTGAACAATTGGCCAGCTAGGCGAACGCTGAACACCGGGTGTCCGCCTTCCAGGTGAAGCGCGTAACCGTTCTGCCGACCGCCTTGCGCGACGATGACCCCATTACGCGACAATGTTTCCACCTCGCAGCGGATATTCAGCGGGCGGTTGGCGATCATGGGGGTTGCCGGATTGGCCTTCCCCTTGCTCATGGCATCGGGGTTTTCAATCTCGACATGGCAGCGCCTGGCCCATTCTTCCCACAGGGTGGCCATGGAACGGACCTTTTCCGCCTGGGTGGATGATAGATCCCGTGTTTCAGTGGGATCCGATTCCAGATCATAAAGCTCCCAGGCATCTCCCGTCAGGGAAACGAGCTTCCATTTTCCGTCCCGCACCGCCCGGCTGCCCTCGTGCTCGAAGAAGAACGGGGCTGCCCGGTCAATGCCCTGGTTTTTCAGCGCGGGCAGCAGGCTTCGGCCTTCCATGGGCTGAACCTTCACGCCGTTGCGTTCCTCCGGATAGCGCGCCCCGCTGACCTCGGCCAGCGTGGGCATCACGTCGATGATGTGCCCTGGCTGCGTGCGCAATTCGCCGTGTGCCTTCACCTGGGCTGGCCAGTGAATGATCAGGGGAGTGCGTATGCCGCCTTCGTGGCTGAAATGCTTGTAAAGCCGCCACGGAGTGTTGCCGGCATTGGCCCAGGCGCTGCCGTAGCTGATATACGATCCCGGACCGCCCACCCGCTGGAGATCCTCACCGGTATGCAGGATGTTCTTGGGACTGCTGGTGACATCGAAGCCAAGGGGATCCCATTCCCAGCATGCGCCGTTGTCGCTAAGGAAAAGAATGAGCGTGTTGTCCAGCTGCTGGTGCTGTTTGAGGTCGCCGACAATCCGTCCCACGGCGGAGTCCAACCGGTCCACCATGGCCGCAAATACTGCCATCCGGCGTGCGAGATCCCGCCGACGCTCCTCCGGCAGTGAACTCCAGGCCGGATTTTCCTGTCCGGCATAGGGCGAAGGCTTGGCGTGGGATTTGGGTGGCACGCCGCTGCGGGGCGTCAAGGACAGTGTCTTCGGCACCAGCCCCAGGTTTTTTTGTCGGGCCAGGCGTTCCTCGCGGATGACGTCCCAACCTTTTTCAAAGTACAGGGACTCGTATTTGGCGATGTCTGACGCATGCGCGTGCAGCGGGAAATGCGGCGCATTGAAGGCGAGGTAAAGAAAAAACGGGTGTTTTTCCCGGCGGGCCTCACCTATGAAATCCAGCGCATAATCAGCGAACGCATCGGTCGAATAGAAAGTGCCCGGCTGACTGTTTTGGGCTGACGTGTAGCTGCGCGGTGTCCGGTTGGTCGGCCAGCGGGTGTAAAAGGGCTTTTCCTCCCAGCAGGAGTTATAGCCGCCCAGCATCCCGTAGAACTCGTCAAATCCGCGGTCGGTGGGTTTGACATCCTGCTGGTTGTGCAGGTGCCACTTGCCCGCCATATAGGTGCGGTAGCCGACGCCCCGCAGCACCTCGGCGAGTGTGACCGTGTTGCTTTGCAGGGTGCCACGGTAGCCGGGGTGTTGCGGGCCCCGGTCGTTGGACATGGCCCCGACTCCGGCCTGGTGGGGGTAAAGGCCGGTCAGCAGGGAGGCTCGGGTCGGACAGCACCGGGCGGTATTGTAGAACTGGGTGAAGCGCAGGCCGCCCTGGGCCAGCGCATCCAGGTGCGGGGTTTTGATTTCTCCGCCATAGCATCCCAGGTCCGACCAGCCGAGGTCATCCGCCAGGATGAGCACAATGTTGGGCTGGGCGGCCCCCAGAGGGAGCGTGAAGAGCAGGCCCATCACGAGCATCAGGGTGAGGGGGCGGGGCATTCGTCTTGGAATCATGCGGGGTCGAATTGGAGGGTGGTTTGTGGCGGTCATGGCTATGGTTTCCATTCGCCGCTGATGATGCGGAGGCTTTCGATCCAGCCAGAAAACTTCGGCGGCGTCGGCTCGAGGACCGGGCTGGTGAGGTCGGCGCCCACCTGCATGCCGTCGTTGGGATCCTTGGCGATGAGGCCCGGCAGCGGGGCTTCGCCCACCAGTTGGCCGTTTATCCGGAGCTGCAATTGCCGGTTGGTGGTGATGGTTCCCGCCAGGGCGCCCCAAGCAGGCAATGGATCCCGTGCCTGAACGGTGACTGTCTTACCAGAAACATTCACGGTGAAAGCTGGTTTGCCCGCGTTGAGCCACAGCATGTAGCCCTGTGTTTTACCGCCATGGGCGAGCAGCACCCCGTCCGGCTTCTGCGCCTTGGCGGTGATTTCAACTGTCCAGGCACTCATGGCCGGGCTGAGGGATTTGGCCTTGGCCACCTCCAGATGAGCATTGCCACTTAGGTACAATGATCCGCGCTGCTCCCGGCCTGCTGCTGGGGCGGTACGGACAGCGGTGATAGTCTGACCGCAACCACTGGTGTCAGCCAATGGTTGTCTGTTGAGCTGGGAAAAATCCAAAGCCAGGCGCAGTCTGGGTAAGTTTTCAGGTTGGCCGTCCGGACCGCCGGGTTTGCCCCACCAGGCGGGGCGGTCAGTATAGGCAGGCACCCGGTACCCGACTTCTCCCAGAAGCCGTTGGTGGCCGGCCTCCAGTTCCGTGCGCAGCGCCTGGTGAGCCGGGTCCCGGTACAGATTGTTCAGCTCGTAAGGATCGGCTTTCAGGTCGAATAGCTCCGTCCACTCAGGGTGATCAGGATACCGGATAAGCTTGGCGTTGGCGGTGCGGATGGCGGTGATGTCAGGCACGCGCGAGTTTTTCTGGTTTTCAGCAAAGTACTCGTAGAACCAGGCCTGCCGCCAGTCCTTGCCCGGGCTGGTGAGCAGCGGACGCCAGCTTCGCCCCTGCATTTCTTTTGGCGCGGGCACCCCCGCAAAATCCAGAAGTGTCTGGGCCAGGTCCAGATTCAGCACCATCTCGTCCGCCACCCGGCCCCGGGCGGCGGATCCAAGGGCGGGATACCGCACCAGCAACGGCACGCGCAAACTTTCCTCGTACGCGCTCCGCTTGTCGCCCAGCCCGTGCTCGCCCAGATAGTAGCCGTTGTCGCTGGTGTAAATCACCACCGTGTTGGTGTAAAATCCGCAGGTTTCCAAGGCATCCAGCAGCCTGCCGACACAATCGTCCACCGCACTGATGCAGCGGAAATAGTCCAGGTTTACCGGCACGCTGGCGGTCTTGGAGTCCGTGTCCCGGCGGCGGGCCTGGTCGCCCAGATACGGCACGGGTGTGGTGAGATTGGGCACCGCGCGCGCCAGTTCGCCGGTGAACCGCGTTTTGGTCCGGGCCGGGGGATCAAAGGGTCCGTGGGGTGACTTGAATCCAACCACCATCGACCAGGGACGGTCGCTGCTCTGTTGCCGCTTCATGAAAGCGATGGCGTAATCAGTGGAGAGGTCGTCAATCCAGCCCTGGGTGGGAGTGTCCTTGCCATCCACAATGAAGGGCGGGTCCACGTAGCGCGCATGGCCGATGAAAGATGCGTGATGGTCAAAGCCGGGGCGGTCCCGCTGGCTGTCCATATGCCATTTGCCAATGTAGGCCGTGCTGTAGCCGGCGCTGCGCAGCAGCGTGGCATGGGTGACATTGTTGGTGGGGAAAGGCCTGAAGTTTGAGGCGATGCCGTTCAGGTGATTGTATCGGCCGGTGAGGTTGACGGCCCGGCTGGGAGCGCAAAGCGAATTGACGACAAAGGCCTGGCGGAACCTGACTCCTTCCGATGCCAGCCGATCCAGATGCGGGGTTTTCAGCCAGGGAAAACGTCCTTTTTCTCCCTGTTCCTGCTGCACGACCGATAGCGCATCATGGCGCTGATCGTCGGTGTAGATGAACAGGAAGTTGGGGCGGGTGGCAGCCTGCGCCAGGCAGCCCAGCCCGAGCATAAGGATGAGGGCAAGTGTGTGTCTCATGGGTTCCTGGTTGGGTTGGCTCCGGTTTCCGGTGCGCAATCCGGACGCGGTTTGCCGTCGAAGCCGAGGATGGGCTGGGGGGCCGTCACCCGGCCCAGGGGACGTGAACCGGGGGCAGGGCCGCTCACGCCCAGGTCATTCTTCATTCGTGCCACGAGTTGCTCCAAGCGGGAGACCACTTCCGGGTGCTGATCAATGACGTTGTTGGTCTCGCCGAGGTCCGTCTTGAGATTGAAAAGGCGGGCCGGGATGGTGCGTGGGGATTTGTTTTTGGCGGTGGCATTGGTTACCACCGACGACAGAACCAGCTTCCACTCAAGATCACGGATGGCTTCCAGTTCCAATCCGCGGTAATAGTGGAACACTTCATGCGCCGGTTTGGCTCCCGGTTCGCCCGCCAGGTGCGGCCAGAGGTTGGCCCCGTCAAGCTTGCGATCCCCAGGCAGCCCGGCACCTGCCAGCGCCGCAAAGGTGGGCAGGATGTCAAACATGCCGCAGATCGCGTCATCCGAGGTGCCCGCTGGGATGCGGCCCGGCCACCAGGCGATGGTCGGCACGCGCATGCCCCCTTCCGACGTTGAGCCTTTGAAGCCGCGCAGGGGGCGGTTGACTGCTCGTGGGGTGCCGCCGTTGTCGCTGGTGAAGATGACCAGGGTTTTCTCGGCTAAACCCTGGGCGCGGACGGCTTGAAAAATCTGACCTACACTCCAGTCCACCTCCTCGACCCAGTCAGAGTAGATGCCGTTGGTGGATTTGCCCGCCCACTGCTTGCCCGGGTAAATGGGGACGTGCACCGCGTTGTGAGGGAGGTAAAGGAAGAACGGACCGGCCTTCTGCTCGGTGATGAAGCGCACGGCCTCGGTGGTATAGATTTCCACCAGCGACTGCTGGTCATCGGGGAGGACCCGTTTGACGACCTTGCCGTTGCGCAACAGGGGCAGGGGCGGCTGGGACTTGGCTTTGGACGCTGGCAAGGGTTTGCCAAGATCGCTTTTCACTCCGTCCTCGGCCGGCCCCATGTCATTGGAGTACGGCAGCCCGAAGTGCAGGTCGAAACCCTGCCGGTTGGGCAGGAACTCCGGCTGGTCGCCCAGATGCCATTTGCCGATGATGCCCGTGGTGTAGCCGGCGGTTTTCAGCACTTCCGCCACCGTGATCTCCCCGGGTGCCAGGCCCACGTCGTCGCCCGGGAACAGCACATGGGGGATGGGCAAAGCGCGTTTGGGGTAGCATCCCGTCATCAGCGAGGCCCGGGAGGGGGAGCAGACGGGGGCCGCATAGAACGAGGTCAGACGGCGTCCCTCGGCCGCCATGCGGTCGAGATTGGGGGTGCGGTTGAGCTGGGATCCGAACGGGCCAATGTCCGCGTAGCCCATGTCATCAATATTGATGAAAATGAAGTTCGGTTTGGGGGCTGGCGCCGCCCGGAGCGGGGCCAGTGCAGCCAGCAGGGTGGTGAGCAGAAGCAGGAAGTGTTTCATGGGATTGGACAGCAGGAGTTGGGGGTGGCAGTGACGTGGTTTCATTCAGGTTTGCAATCAAGGGTTGGCTTGGCGTTTCTTTTTTGCCGGGGCTGCCGCGCCCGGCTCTGCCCCATCGCTGTCGCCCGCCTGGTTGCCCCACAGGGGTGGCACGTTGGCCTTGTTCCAATCATCCCACTTGCGTTGCAAGGTTTTCACTTTCTCGGGCATGGACATTGCCAGATCATTGGTTTCCCCGATGTCGATGGCCAGATTGTAAAGCTTCGACGCAGTGACCGGCTGCCGCCGTCCGCCGGTCAGGGTGTCAGCGTTGCTGTCGTAGCGCACCAGTTTGAAATCCCCCATCCGCACCGCCATCTGCTGGCCAAACCGCCAATAGAGGGCCTCATGGGGTTCCCCGGCGTTTTTGCCGTCCAGGAACGGTAACAGGTCCACGCCTTCCATTTTCGGGTCCGACTTAACATCCAGTCCGGCGGCGGTCAGCGCCGTGGCTGTGATATCCAGTTGGATGGCGGGCTTGTGGTAGACGCCGGGCTTTACGCGGCCGGGCCAGGAGATGACGAATGGCACGCGGACCCCGCCTTCCAGGGTGGTGCGCTTGGATCCGCGCAGCGGTCCATTATGGGATCCGTTGACGGTCACGCCTGGCATGGTGGGGCCGCCGTTATCGCTGAAAAAGAAGACCAGGGTATTTTTCTCTGCGCCGGTTTCCACCAGGGTTTTGCGCACCAGCCCGATCGCCTCATCCATGGCGAGCATCATGGCGGCGTAGGTCCGCCGTCGTTTATCCGCGATGCCGGCAAACCGCGCCAGGCGTTCGCTCGTCGCATCCATCGGGGTGTGGACGGCGTTGAAGGCGAGGTAAAGAAACCAGGGCCCGGTCTGGCTGTGTTTTTTGATGAAACTGACCGCCTCCCTTCCGAAGGCGTCGGTGGTGTAGTTTAGTTCGGTTACCGGCTCCTTGCCGCGCAGGATGCCGGCTGTTTTGATATAGCTGTGGGCTCCGCCGAGAAAACCGAAAAATTCATCAAACCCGCGCTTTTGCGGCTGCATTTCCTCCGGGGCCCCCAGGTGCCATTTGCCGACCAACGCGGTCGCATAGCCGGCCGGTTTGAGCCGGTCCGCGATGGTTCGTTCGGTGAGCGGAATGCCATGGGTTCCGGCAGGATTGAACTCATGGCCGAAGCGCGTCTGGTAGCGGCCGGTCAGCAGCCCGGCCCGTGTCGGCGAGCAATAGGGCCCGGTGACATACCCGCTGGTGAAACGCACGCCGGAGGCGGCCAGCGCGTCCAGATTGGGGGTGGGGATATCCTTGCATTGGTGGAAACCCACATCGCCATACCCCATGTCATCGCCGACGATGAACAGGATGTTGGGGCGGTCTGCCGCCGTTAGCGTGGCGGATTGAATCAGGAGCAACCCCGCCGCCGCCAAAAGCCGAAGGGCCAGCGTGGCATTGCGGGAGCGGATGAGTGGGGCAGTGAAAGGATGGCTCATAGAGATGGTTTTCATGGCAGTTCGATGGTGATGGTCTCAATGGTGCCGGTGAAATCGTTTTGCGCCGCATACGGGCCTACGAGGCCCCCCTCATCCCGGCCCACATTCAGTCCGTCAGTGGGCATGGTTCGAATGAGGCCCTGGCTGGTGGCGGTCGCCGCCGCCTGGCCGTTGAGGCTCAGGCTGAGCTTTCCGCCTTCGGCCAGCGAGGCGGCGGCGGTGAATGTTCCTGCGCCCGGAAGATTGACGCTGGCGGTGGACAGCGTCCCGCCCCGGCGGATGGCAAAATGAAGTTTCCCTCCCCCGGCATAAAGCGCATAGCCATGGTTGGAACCTCCCTGGGAGAGGAGGACGCCGGCCGCCTCGTTGGTGGTGGAAAACTTCGCCACGATGCTGAAGGCCTGTCCGGCAATGGCCGGGGCATCGTCGTGTTCCAGCCGGTCGCCCGGCTTCAGCACGAACCGGCGTACCGTGGAGGCCGGGGTGCTTTTGGCGGCGCCTTTGCCGCGCCAGGCACCCAGGGGCAGCACATCGGCGCGGGCGGCCCAGGCTTCCCATGCTGCCGCCATGCTTTTGACCCGCTCCGGTTCAGCGGCCGACAGGTCGTGGAGTTCGGTGCGGTCGGCACCAAGATCGAACAGTTCCCACGGCTTGTTCTCCTTGGCCACCAGCTTCCACTGGCCGTCACGGATGGCGCGGTTGCCCTCGTGCTCCCACACCAGCGGGCGGGTGCGGGCGATCGGCTGGCCGGCCAGCGCTGTTCTCAAGCTGGTCCCCTCTAGGGGCTTGATCTTCTGACCCTGATTTTCGGCGGGGTAAGCCGCTGAGGCCACATCCAGACAGGTGGCCATGATATCCACGAGCTGTCCGGGTTGCGGCTCTAGCTTGCCGCGGCGCGCGGAGACGATGCCGGCCGGCCAATGGGCGATCAGCGGTGTGCTGATGCCCCCCTCATGGGTCCAGTGCTTGTACTCACGAAACGGCGTGTTGCTCACGTTGGCCCATTCCAGGCCGTAGGCAATGTAGGTGTCGTCCGGGCCGGGCATTACCCCGTAGCCCATGCGCACCGGTCGGCCATCGCGGGTCTGCTTGGGCGTGCTGTTGAACTGGAATTCATCCGGGCTCATCGGCGGCAGGGAACGGGCGACCGTCCGTGCGGCGGCATTGGTGCCCCGGCCGATCTGCTCCGCGCAGCCGCCGTTGTCCTGCAGATAGAGGATGAGCGTGTTTTCAAGCTGCCCCTGGCGGCGCAGTTCCTCGGTCACGCGGCCGATGCCTTGGTCCATGCAGTCGATCATGGCGGCGTAAACCTCCATGCACCGGGTCTCGAATGCGCGGTCCCTGGCCCGGTCCCAGTTGCCCTCGATGGGGGTGGGGGTCCACTTGGGGTCCACCACGCCCAGCGCTTTCTGTTTCGCCCAGCGCGCCTCGCGGATGGCGGCATAGCCCGCATCGTAGCGTCCGCGGTATTTGGCGATGTCCGATTCCTTCGCGTGCAGGGGCCAATGGGCGGCGGTGTAGGCCAGGTAGAGAAAGAAGGGCTGGCGCGCATGGTCGCGGGTGTGATCCCGGATGAATTTTGTCGCCTGGTCGCTGAGGGCATCGGTGTAATAGAACTTTTTCGGGCGATACTCCGGATCGTTGGCGGACGTGATCTGCCGGTTGTCGCGCACCAGCGCGCTGGGATCCCAATAGCTGCCTGCGCCGTGGATCGTGCCGTAGAAACGGTCAAAACCCCGCTGCAAAGGCCAGTTGTTCTGGTTGGTGAGATGCTGGGCCGATTGGCCCGGCGTGACGTGCCATTTGCCCACCGCGTAGCTGCGGTAACCGGCGGGGTGGAGAGCCTCGGCGATCGTCACGCACTGGCGGTTCAGGCTGCCACGGTACCCGGGCAGACCCCGGTCATCCATCATGTGCCCGATCCCGGCCTGGTGCGGGTGCAGCCCGGTGAGCAGGGAGGCCCGCGTGGGGCAGCACCGGGCGGTGTTGTAGAATTGCGTGAACCTCACCCCGCCGGCGGCCAGGGCATCCAGGTGCGGGGTCTGGATCTCGCTGCCATAGCAGCCGAGGTCGGAGAAGCCCATGTCGTCCGCCAGGATGACGATGATATTGGGCCTTTCTGCCGCTGCCAGGGCTGAGGCCAGCCAGGTGCTGACGGCCAGGGCGCAGATTGTCAGACGCACGGTTAACGGGTTTTGCCTGGGGGTGGTAATGCTCATGGTTTTTTTGGCAGGGGTGTGCCCGGGGTGAATTCCTCCCGGCTCAGAAAGCCGTTCGCATCGGCATCGCGTAGTTCAAACCAGCGTTGCGCATCGGCCGCCGCGCGACCGGCGCCAAACTCCTCCCGGCTGAGCTGGTTGTCTTTGTTGGTGTCCTTCTGGGCGAACTGCGCCGCCCGGTTGCCCTCCGCCGACTTGCGGGGGGCGGCTCCGTTGCCGCTGGCTTCCGCTTCGGGGATGGCGGGCAGGGGCAGGTAGTCAAAATCAACGATCATTTTCTCAGCCAGGGCCAGGCGAAGTTCCCGTTCCAGCTCGGCCACGGCTGGCTGCCCGCTGAGGTTGTGCAGCTCCGAGGGATCCTTCTCCAGGTCATACAGCTCATAGACCGGGCGCGGCGTGGTGAAATAGGTGGCCACAAGTTCGGGGGCCAGGGTTCCGTTCGAGTGTGCGGCGGTCATCTGCTGCCAGGCGGCTCCACCGGCGGAATCGACCGGGGCGTAGGGGATCCAGGGGGTGCAATTGTAAATGAACTTGTGCCGGGCGCTACGCACGGCGCGCGACAGGTCGTAGCCGTTGTTTTTCATGTTTTCAGTCACCGGGGCGCTGCCGTGCGGCCCGCGCTCCAGGAACAGATGCTCGCGGGGCTGGTAGGGCACCCCTTTGAGCAGCGCCAGGAAATTGGTGCCGGACATTTTCGCCGGGGCCGGTGCGCCGGCGGCGGCGAGCAGGGTGGGCCCCAGGTCCTCGCCGCTCAGCAGGGTGCGGGTTTCGCCCCCGGGTTTCACCACCCCCGGCCAGCGCACGAGGAAGGGGACATTGCAGCCGGGGTCGTACAACGACCCTTTTCCGTGGGGCAGGGCGGCCCCATTGTCCCCGCAGAAAACCACCAGGGTGTTGCGGTCGAGGCCCTGGCTGGCCAGCAGGTCCAGCACGGCCTTCACGCTGCGGTCGAGCCGGTTCACCTCGCCGCAATAGGCGGCGAGCTGCTCGCGCATGCCCGGTTGGTCGGGCCAGTGGGCCGGGAGCTTCAGCGAGGCCGGGTCGGGGCAATCCGTGTTCGGGGCGGCCCAGGGGTGATGGGGGTCGCTGAAGTTCACCCAGAGGAAGAACGGTTTTTCGGCGGGCTTCAGCGTCAGAAATTCCTTCATCTGTTCGATGGCCTGCGTGTCTGAGCCCTGCCGGACATAATCCAGCCGTCGCTCGAAAGTGCGCATGCCGTGTTTCTCCAGCAGGGCACCCACCCCCTTGCCACTGCGGGCGCCGGAGCCATCCAGGTGGTAGGAGCGGCCGCAGACGCCGGTGAAATACCCGGCTTTTTCCCGCAGGATCTCGGGGAAGGTGACCTCGTCGCCCGCCAGCGGCGAGGAAAAGCGGGTGATGCGTGCGGCCACCGGGGAGCGCCCGGTGAGGAGGGAGGCGCGGGAGGGGACGCACTGGGGGGAAGCCGTGAAAAACCGGTGGAACTTCATCCCCTCAGCAGCAAGCTGATCCAGTACCGGAGTTTTGACGTTCGTGTCGCCGTAGCAGCCTAGGAATGGATAGCTGTGGTCATCGGAAAGGATGAAGAGGATATTGGGTTTGGCGGACGGCGGTTCAGCGGCGGCAAGGATGCAGCTTAAGGCCATTAAGACGGTGAGAAGCGTGGGCAGGCGGCCCCGGATCCGGCTTGGCGGGAGGTTTATATTCATGGGTAGCGTCGGTCTGTTGAGCAGGTGCAGATTGCGGGCCACATTCGGTTTTATTTGCTGGGTCTTGGCAGGTGGCAGAATCAGGCGGCAGGCGGGGTTTGGCTGAGCAGGCGGATTTCCCGCTGCGGGAAAGGGATCTCGATCTGCCGGGCACGGAAGGTCTCCACCACCGCCAGGTAGATTTCCGCAGAGGCGGCACCGTAATCGGGCACTTTGACCCAGGGTCTGATGGCGACATTGATGCTGCTGTCGGCCAGCACCGAGATGCCCACCACCGGTTCCGGCTGCTTCAGCACGTGCGGATTGTTGGCCAGAACCTCGCGCACCGTGGCCAGGACCGCGGCGGGATTGCAGGAATAGGCGACGCCCACTGTCAGGTCCAACTGGCGCATGGTGCCGTAATTGTGCAGAATCTCCCCCACGATCTTACGGTTGGGGATCACCACGTGTGAGCGGTCGGTGTGCGTCAGTATGGTGGTGAAAAGGCTGATGTCAGAGACCATCCCATGCACCCCCACCAGCTCCACGTATTCCCCCACTTTGAACGGCTTGGTGAAAATGATCATGAGGCCGGCCACGATGTTGCTCAGCAGGCCCTGCATGGCCAGGCCGATCCCGATGCCCGCCACGCCGATGCCGGCGATCATCGGGGCGATGGGTACCCCCAGCTTTTCCAGCATGATCACCATCGTCAGGCTGATGATGAGGATGCGCACAATGCGCACCATCAGCATGCGCACGGGCGGCTCCAAATCCCGCTTATCCAGCCATTTCTTCAGGAGGTTACCCAGCCAGCGCGCAAAGACAAACCCGGCCAGCAGGATGATCAGGGCCCCGACGATTTCCACGCCCTTGAGCAGGAAGAAGGTGATCAGTTTTTCCTGGATGGATTGTATGCTTTCGTTCATAGGCTGCTTATGGTTTGCGCCCCCAGTCTAACCCACCTGCATGGAATCGGAAACCCAAAATGCAGGCTGATTCCTCCCGGGGGATCGTCGGCCGGCCACTTGCCCTGCGGTTTGCCTGGCAGCGGCTGCGCCGCCCCCGGTTGGCCAGGGTGAAGTGAAATTTCAAATCGGTCCAAATCGGTACGAACAAACATTTTTTTTCGTACCGATTTGAAAGTGTATTTTGCGGCATCAAATTCATGGTTAGCGGGTTATGGAGAAATTCAAATCGGTACGTTTTAACTTTCAAATCGGTATCGTACCGATTTGAAAATGTAGGAGTAAACCCACGCAGTGGCCATGGCCACTGGGAGTTGGTAGTGGGAAGTGGGTGGAGGGGAGAGCGAACAAAAACGAGTGCTTCGGTGAACCGATGTTTCGGTACGGCAGTGCATCGGTGGATCGGTAGCGGATAAAGCAGAAATTCCGGAACGCGCATGGCGGAGTGAAGGACGCCGCCCTCCGGCAGGAACTGGCAGCGATTTTGCAGGGTCAAAGATGACTCCCGATGACTCCGGATGACTCCCGATGACAGGTAATTGAAGTTTGGTGAAAAAGCGGTTAAGCGCGGGCCGGTAGCAGGCGCGTTGGATGCCTTTAGTTCCGCAACTTGCCCGGGTTGCCGCGTCGATCACAGGCTCTGTTTGGGTGTTTACTGATAATGTAGCATGCATACATCTACAATCCGGTTAAGGCGGATGACTTGCAAGTTTTAAAAGTGTAGTTTATTATAATACTACTATATGCAGTTCGTCACCGACACCGAGACGGTAGAGGCGCATGCAGCCGGTGCTTCGGTGCGGGCCGTATGTGGGGAGTCGGCCAAAGGTCTGAGATTGGGTGCCGGGGTCAAACGAAGGGGGGAACCCTTGGCAATAGCCGACGCAGGGGGCATGCCGCGATTTTTGATTTTCATAATCTTCATGGCTGAACGTAGCACGGGTTTTTTGGCGAAAGCAGGCGGGCGAAAAACGGTTCCGGGTATTTGCGGGAGTTTGCGCTTCGTTGCGGGTCTATGCGGGTAGATTCGGGTCGATTTTGTTGGAAAAAGAATTTGACGCAGGTTGGAGTCGCAGCCGGGCGTGGGGCGACGGGACAGGTGGTGGGTGGCTTCATGGCGTGGACCTTGATTCGGGGTGGCGGATTAGACTTTTTTGTACTTTCTT
>CAIYYI010000595.1 GCA_903930345.1 uncultured Verrucomicrobiota bacterium | reverse complement strand
TGTAACGCACGTATTTACGGCGAGAAACTATCCACACCCCCGGCAGGTGTCAATCATCCATTCCACCGACTGCGGGCACCCGGGCGCCGACTACTGGGCAAGGGCGGCCAGATGGCGCTCACAATCAATGGCGGCCGAGCAGCCCATGCCGGCCGCCGTGATCGCCTGGCGATAGACATGGTCCGCACAATCGCCGGCCACAAAGACGCCGGGAACATTGGTCAAAGAGCCGTGCTGCGGCTGGATGAAGCCGTTTTCATCCATTTCAATGACACCTTTGAAGAGCTGGGTGTTGGGCACATGCCCCACAGCGACGAACACCCCGGCACAGGCCAACTCGCTTTCCTGGCTGGTTTTCAGATTCTTCAGGCGCACGCCGGTCACCTTGTTCTGCTTCACGTCTAGGATCTCCGTGATCACGGAATCCCAGACCGGCTTGATCTTGGGGTTGGCGAGGGTGCGCTCCGCCATGATTTTTGAGGCGCGCAAAGTGTCGCGCCGATGCACGAGGTAAACCTGGGAACCAAAGCGGGTGAGGTACTGGGCCTCCTCGCAGGCGGAATCCCCTCCACCCACCACCACAAGCGGCTGGTTGCGGAACAGGGGCAGCGCCCCATCGCAGGTGGCACAATAGGTGACCCCTTTCTTTTCCAACAGCACTTCACTCTCCAAGTCCAAGTGGCGGTGCCCCGCCCCCGTGGCGATAATCAGGGTCTGCGTGGTCACGATCTCCCCATCAATGGTCACTTCAAAGGGACGTTTTTGCAGGTCCACCTTTTCCACCATGGACATGAGCCTGAGCCGCGCGCCAAAGCGTTCCGCCTGCTGCTGCATGCGGGTCATCAGCTCATAGCCATCGATGCCATCCGGAAAACCGGGGAAATTCTCCACAATGCTGGTGGTGGTGAGCAGGCCGCCGGGCATGGCCCCGGTGACGACCAGGGGATTCAGATTGGCCCGTGCTGTGTAAAGCGCGGCGGTGAGGCCGGCGCATCCGCTGCCGATGATGACTACCTGTTCCATATGATTTGTGTCCGCACAGTAACGCAGGGACGGCCAAAGGTAAAACGCAAAAGCCGCCGCGCGCCTTATTTCGCCAGCGCCACGAAGTTGGCGAGCAATTGCAGGCCCACCGCCTGGCTTTTCTCCGGGTGAAACTGGGTGGCAAAAACGTTATCGCGCCAGACGGAGGAAGCAAAGACATCCCCATACTCGGTCCGGGTGGCCACGATCCCCTGCTCCGTCGGCTGCGGGTAAAAGCTATGCACGAAATAGACATAGCTGCCCTCGGCAATGCCCCGGTAGAGCGGGCAATCCGGCCGCGCCATCTGAAGCTGGTTCCAGCCAATCTGCGGGATTTTCAATCCGGGTCGTCCGGTGAAACGCACCACCCGCCCCCCGAACACACCCAGTCCGGCGGCGCAGCTATTGAATTCCTCGCTTTTCTCGAACAACGCCTGATAACCGACGCAAATGCCGAGAAAGGGCTTGCCGGTTTGGATAAAGTCCCTCACGGAAGCCAGCAGCTCCTGGCGGCGCAAGGCGTTCAGACAATCGTCGAACGCGCCCACCCCGGGCAGCACGACCGCACTGGCACCCCGGATACCCTCCGGACGGGTCACCACCCGAACATCGGCCCCCACCTTCAGCAACGCCTTTTCAACGCTGCGAAGGTTGCCCGAATCATAGTCTAGCAAGGCAATCATCGCGGGGACATCATACAGGGAGCCGGGCGGGGTGCAACATCAGGACGCACCAGAACCGACGGTCCCGGGCTGGGTGCGCAGCTCCCGCTCTGTGCGCAGCCGGAGCTGGCCGCAGGCGGCATCAATGTCGTGGCCTTTTTCCCGGCGCAAAAAGGCGGGCACCTGGTGACGTTCCAACACGCCGAGGAATTTTTCCTGCGCCGTCTCACTGGGGCGGTCCCACGCCAGTCCCTCCACCCGGTTATAGGGAATGAGGTTGATCTTGGCCTGCAGACGGCGCCCCAGGCCGGCCAGCGCAGTGGCGTTATCCAAATGGTCGTTCACCCCGGCGATCAGGATGTACTCAAGCGTGAGCATGCGGCCCTTTTTATCGCGATAATATTCGCAGGCCCGGGTCAATTCCGCCAGGGGGTACTTCCGGTTCACCGGCATGATGCGGTCGCGCACCTCATCCGTGGCGCCATGCAGGGAAATGGCCAGGCGGAACTGCTCAGGCTCATCGGCCAGCCGCCGGATTTGGGGGACGAGGCCGGAGGTGGAAAGGGTGATCTTGCGCGCCCCGATGCCCCCACCCCACGGGGCATTCAGAATGCGAAGCGCCCGCATCAGATGATCGTAGTTCGCCAACGGTTCACCCATCCCCATGATGACCAGGTTTTGGATCACCCGGCTATCCGCCAAAGGCGCTTCCCCCGCCGCTTTGGGTTGACGCTCAATGGCCAGCACCTGCTCCACTATTTCGTCAGCCGTGAGATTGCGTCGAAATCCTTCGAGCCCGCTAGCGCAGAATTTGCATCCATAGGCGCAGCCCACCTGCGTGGAAACACAGAGCGTGTGCCGATCGCTGGCGTCGCCGTACAAGGCGGGATTGGCGGGGATGAGGACACTTTCCACCAGGGCATCATCGGCCAACCGCCAGAGGAATTTTTGGGTGGTGTCGCGACTGCCCTGGCAGGCGGCCTGCTGCAAGTTGCGAAGCGTGTGGGTTTCCGCCAATTGCCGCCGCAAGGCCAGGGGCAGATTGGTCATTTGATCCCACTGTTCAACACGTTGCTGATAAAGCCATTGCAGGACCTGATCTACCCGCCAAACAGGCTGTTTCCACGCGGCAAAAAGCGCCAGCCATTCGGCGCGCAACACCGCCCGGGCATCGGTGCGAGTCGGAAGGATGGGAGTTGGAAGGGCGGCATTATTCATAGGGTCTGAAAAAGAGCACCGGTCGGGACCGTGATCCCGACCGGGCACCCGGAGACAATCTGCAAAACGGTTTAATGGACCTGGTAGTATTTCTGCACGTATTCCTGAACCATGCGCCAGGTGGTGTACTGCGGCACCACGGTGGCCATCGCCCGCCGGATGCGTTGCAACCACTGGCGCGGGATGCCCATGGCATCGCGGTTGTAGAAACTGGGAATGACCTCTTCGGTGAGGGCCTTGTACAGGTTTTCGCTATCCAACCGATCCTGCTCCTCAATGGATTCCGGATGGGTATCGCCACCGATGGCAAAGCCGTTGGTGCCGTCGTAACCCTCGCGCCACCAGCCATCCAAGATGCTGAGATTCAGGCAGCCATGGGAACCGGCCTTCATGCCGCTGGTGCCAGAGGCCTCCAGGGGACGCCGCGGATTGTTGAGCCAGACATCGCAGCCTCCCACCATCTGCCGCGCCACATGGATATCGTAGTTCTCGATGAACACCAGATTTCCCTGCAATTCGGAGTACTTGCTGAGATGGATGATGTGCTGGATGAATTTCTTCCCTTCGTCATCCCGCGGATGCGCCTTGCCCGCGAACACAAACTGCACCGGGCGCTGCCGGTCCTTGACCAAATGGACAATGCTCTCAAACTGCTGGAAGATGAGCGGGGCGCGCTTGTAGGTGGCGAACCGCCGGGCAAACCCGATGGTGAGGGCATCCGGGTTGAGCAGGTGGTCGAAAGTGATATAATCCCGCTCGGTCACCCGTTGACCCTGGATGAGCAGACGGCGGCGGGCGAATTCGATCAATTCCCGGCGCAGCTTGTAACGCAAGGCCCAGAGTTCCTCGTCGGAAATGAACGCCGGATCGGTCATGCGCTGCCAGAAGGCAGGAGAATTGACCTCGGACTCCCATGAAAAGGTCGGTTTGCGGGCCCAAAAGCTGGTGGTGTCACCCATGGCCTGATTGGCCGGGGTTTCCATCCGCATGGTGCTGAACTTGCGCCGCCAAAAGCGCCGCACCGGTCCCTTCATCCAACCCATCAGATGAACCCCGTTGGTGATGTGGCCAATGGGGACCTTCTCCTTCGGCAAATCCGGGAAGAGACAGTTCCACATTTGGCGGCTCACATCCCCGTGGAGTTCGCTCACGGCGTTGGCCGAGCGGGAGCCCTTCAAGGCCAGCACCGTCATGCAAAACGGCTCCCCGGCATTCTCAGGGTGCACCCGCCCCAGCCCCATGAGTTGCTCGGTGGTGATTTTAAGCTGCGACTTGAACTTCTGCGCCGCATACTCCATCAGTTCGGGACTGAACCGGTCGTGGCCGGCCTCCACCGGGGTGTGGGTGGTGAAAATGCACTCCTGCTTGGTCTCCTCCAAGGCGAGGGCGAAGGTTTTGCCCTCGGCCATCTTTTCCCGGGCCAATTCGAGCACCAGGAAAGCCGCATGGCCTTCGTTCATATGGAACACCGAGGGGCTATAGCCAAGAGTCCGCAACAGACGCACCCCGCCCACGCCCAGCAACATCTCCTGCATGATGCGGGTGGTGCTGTCACCGCCATAGACCCGCAGGGTGAGATCCCGGAAATGCTGCTCGTTTTCCGGACGGTCGCAATCCAGCAGATAAATCATGGCGCGGCCCACATTGACGCGCCAAGCCTGGAAATAAACCTGGCTCATGGCGACCCGCACGGAGCAGACCACCGGTTCGCCCTGGGCGTTCAGCACCGGCTCCATCGGCAGGTTGCGCGGGTTCAGGAGGCGATAGTATTCCTGCTGCCAATTGTCCGCCGTGACCCCCTGCATGAAATAGCCCTCACGATAGAACAGGCTGATGCCCACCAATCCAAGCCCCAGATCGCTGGCCGCCTTGGTGTGGTCCCCCGCCAGCACGCCCAAACCGCCGGCCGCGATGGGCAGCGACTCGTGGAAGCCAAACTCCGCGCTGAAATAGGCGATCGGGTTGGCGGCAAACTCCGGGGCGTTCTTGGCCGCCCAGGTTTCCTTGTCCCGCAGGTATTCATCAAAGGCGTGCAGCACGTCCTTGACCCGCCGGGCGAACTCCGGGTCTTGCAGGCGGACACGCAGTTCGTACTCGGACACCTCGTGCAGCACCGCCACCGGGTTATGATACAGGTTTTGCCAGCCCCGCGGCGACAGGTCCTGAAAAATCTCCTGGGACTCCTGATTCCAGGTCCACCAGAGGTTGCGCGCCAAGCGGTTAAGCCCAACGATCATTTCGGTAATCTCACTGCCAGTGAAGTTTGCCTTATTCATATTCTTCATTCACTCCGGCGCCTAGGGTAGTCGCGGAACCGACCGACCGCAAATAAAAATCCCGTTAACTTTAGTTGGCGCTTCCGGGGAACACCAAAGTTGATCGGGTTGCATGGCCGGGCAGCGACAGTGGACTGCGAATAATTGAACCACGAATCCAAACGAAAGGAAGCACATCAATGGGATTCACAGAGTTCACTTTCCCGCCGCCAGCGGATATTCGCCGACGAGCGAATGGAGGTGTTTTTCCAGGTTGGTGTAGCCGTCGCCGTTGGCATCCCGGTTTCCATCGGCGGCATCGCCGGGGTTCAAGCCCTGCGCTGTTTCCCAGACGTCGGGCAGGCCATCGCCATCGGTGTCCCAGCCGATGGGGCGATGGACTTCAGGGTAATTTTCCCAGCCGCCCACATCGTCCTGGGTATCCGGCAAGCCAGGAAGACCGGTCACGCTGCCCTTGTAGGTGGTCTTGCCGCTGCGGACTTCGGCGATGATGCGCCGGTCATGCTCATCGAGCGCCGGGAAATTGCAGCCCACGTCGGCAAGAACATTGGTGAGGGCCTCGGCGGCACTCTGCGTTTTAACATGGGAGGGGAAAAACTCCTGCTCTGCCCACGGCGAATAGGTCTCCGGCAATTTGCCGCCCCGCTCCGTCGTGGCCCGGCGACCGGCGGCCTGGTTGGCCAGGTCGAAGTGGCCGGGCATGACATTGCCGGCAAAGTAATACCGCTGGGATCCGGGAAAGCCACCGTACTGGGCATTGAGGGCAAAAAAGGTCTTCGTGGCTGGCCCGGGCTGATAGTAGTTGGCGACGAAGTTGACCTCGTGCGCCCCGCCATCCGTGGCGCGATCCTTCCAGTTGAAGACGACATTGTTGCGAATGTCGAGACGGCCGGCATAGGTGTGGTCCGCCTTGTTCAACCCGCCGGCCAGGCTCCAGTTGCGACCGCAGTTGTTGGCCAGGAGATTGTGGTGGAAGCTGCCGATATCGCCGCCGATGCTCGCGGCGTAACCATGCTGGGTGCCCGGGGGATATTTTTTGTGGCCCGCCGCATTGAGGGCCTCGGAAATCAAGGTGCGCTGCAGCGTGATGTTCCGGGCCCCGCGCGAGCTGAAGGCCTCGTCCAGCGTCCAACTGATTGAGCAGTGGTCAATGATGCAATTCTCGCTGGAAGCCAGGCCCATGCCGTCCAGGGTGACGCCCGAAAGATTGCCGGGGCGGACGCGTAGGTAACGGATGACGACATTGGTCGCACCCAGCATGCCGAAGTTGAATTTTCTGAGGCAGATGCCCATTCCCGGGGCCGTCTGGCCGGCAATGGTCAGGTTGGAATTGGTGCCCCAGACAATGAGCTTGGACTCCAGGGTGATGAGTCCGGAGACGTCGAAAACGACGGTGCGCGGGCCGGTCTGGGCAACCGCATCACGCAGGCTGCCGGGGCCGGAGTCGTTCAGGTTGGTGACGTGGATGACGCGCCCGCCCCGCCCGCCTGAAGCAAAACGCCCGTAGCCTTCGGCCGAGGGAAAGGCCAGTTGCGGGGCGTTGGTGGACCAGGGGACCGCTCCTCCGCACCGCTCCATGCGGGCGGCATAATCGCGCAGGAAATCCTCGCGCCACCGGTTCACGTGTCTGGCCCCCGGGTGGACGCCCTCGGCCGCCTCCGGGGCGGGATCATCAATCCACCAATTCGGTCGCCGCGCCGAGGCTGTGCACGTCCGTTCCACCGGCGGCGGCAGGGCGGTGAACGCCCCCTTCAACCCATCCAGTTCCCGCACCCCGCTGGAGATCGCGTAGGGCCAGACCTTGGCGTCCCGCGGCGAGAACCGGAACCGCAGCGTGCGCCCCTCCTGGTTTGCCGCCACCGGGATGCGCCCGTCGAGCAGCATCGTTGCCTGCGCCCCGGGCGGGGTTCCTGCCGGGAGCGGCAGGGTCCACTCGACGGTTCCAAAGACCTCCGCCGTATCCGCTGCGGTCGTGAGCCGGTCAAACTCCGTCTTCCGCCCCTCCCAGACGCGCACAAAGCGGCCGCCCCAGCCGGGCTGGGACGGATCCTCCGGGGCCGCCCCGAGCACGTGGACCACGCTGGGGGTATCGCCCATCTTGATGGTCCCGCGCAGGTGGGTCGCAAAGTAGCTCCCAAGCGCCCCGTGCCCCGCCAGGCGGGCGGCCACAAAGGCCGTGTTCCCCCATTCCCCCGTCTGGTTCCCGCCCGTGAACCACCCCCGGTAGGTGGCGTTTGCCTCAATCAGCCAAAGCCGGGGATGCTCCCGCTCCAGGTAGTTGTAGGCATCGATGCTCCACATCTTGTTAGGCCCGCCGATGAAATAGACCCGCAGCTTCGGCAATATGTCCGGCGCGTCGTGCAGCGCCTGCGCGAGGTCCTCCAACCCGCCCCAGACGAGCACCCACAGCGGGCGCGAGTCCGGCCGACGGGCACAGCGCACGATCCACTCCGAGCCTTCGGTAGGGGGACCAAAGCCCGCTGCTCCGAGGCTGGCCAGCGCCCCCTGTTTCGTCACCGCGCGCAACCCGGCCGGAGCGGGGTACGCCGCCGACCGGGACCGCAACGCGACAAAATCCCGCTCGTAAATATCGATCACCTCATGGATGTGCCGCGCCCGGCCCGGCCCATAGGGCGAGGAGACCAGGCCCTCAATGTCCAAGGCATCCGCATACAACAGCAGATGGACCATCGACTGGAAATCGTCCGGGTCGGTCCCGCCGATGTCGGTTGAGACAACGACCCGGGGCCGCACGGGGGCGTGGGCGGCGGCGGCGGTGCCGACCAGACCGGCGACGGCAAGGGCGAGAAACAGCGCGGTAGAACGGACGGTAAAGCCTGTTTGCATCCGGGATGAGTGTCCCCGTTCTGGCCGGGCCGGGCAAGCCTGCAAATGCATCGCGCGGCTGCTGCTGTCGGCCCTGAGATTAAGCAAAACACCTTGAAAAATGGCTTACCCATGGGAGGGGGCGGATGGTAGCCTCGTGGCGATGAGACATTGGCCCGAGCGATGGGGTTTAGGCGCAGGCATTCCGGGGTGCCTGGCGATGGCCGTCGCCCTGGGTGTGCTGGCCGGGCCGGGCGACGGGAACCCCCAGGCTACCCCGGACCGGCCCCCGATTGTCAGGGCGCAGCCGCCGGAGCAGGGTTTTTTTGCGAAGCGGCTGGAATTCCACGGCATTCCCATCAAGGCGCACCAGGTGGTGGCGGATGAGGCGCTACACGCCGCCTATGACCGGCTGGCAATGCAGCTCAGCAACCAGCCGGTGGTCATTGCCAATCTAGTGGCGGCACACGCGGAGCTGCACATCATCGGGCGCGACCAGGCCACCACGGATCTGCCGGAATGGCGGCAGGACAAGGGGAAGCCGCTGGCGGAGTACGGGGGGCTCACCCGGGACCAGCGCACGCGGGGCATGGGAGGGCGGCTGACCTCGTGCGGCGAGGAGAACCTGCTCCGGCTGCCGAAGGACCGGTACCGCGGGCGCGACATCTGCCTGCACGAGTTCGCCCACAACATCCTGAGCTACGGGGTGCCGGCGCCGGTGAGGAACCAGTTCGCGGAGCAGCACCGCCGCTCGCTGGGCCGGGGGCTTTGGAAGGGCTCCTATGCCGGGTCGAACGCGCACGAGTTTTTCGCCGAGCTGACGATGTGGTATTTTGGCACGCACGGGGACCTGGGCATGCCGGAGCCGAGGCCGAAGGCCGGTCCCGAGGGGCTGAAGGAGTATGACCCGGAAGCCTTCGCCCTGCTGGACGATTTCTACAGCGGCCGCCTGAAGGTGGACAAAGTGGAGCGCGCCCGGCGGAACTCACGCTGAGCTGCTCCAGCGAACAGCATTCGTACGGACTTGACCCAGCAAAAGTGGGCTTAGCAGCGCGCCTGCGATGTGAGACGATCCGGGCCACGAAGCAAATTGCTTGCCGACTGCACAAGGGAAACATGAACTGAGCCTGGGAACGGTTGGATTGACTGAAACACCATGAACAAAACATCACAGTGGGCCGGTTGCGTCGCCTCGTTCTTCGCCATCGCGTTCTTCGTGATGGCGACCGCCTTTCGTCATCGAACCCGTCAAAGAGTGTCCTCTTTGACGGGACGCTCGTCCGTCTCCAGGCTCACCCACGTGGCAGGATGCGGTTGCCAATCTCCGGAACCGAGAAAGTCTTCAACGACTGCTCCCAAGCTGATGCCAAACACCTTTTGGCAGGCTTTTTCCCCAGCGTCCTCGTAATGCGCTGCATTGATGAATTCCGACATGGATTCACGGCAGGATTGGAGGTCATGGTTAAACTTGTAGAGCAAGATTCTAGCCAGACTGTAGCTCATTTCCTGAGCACCGCCCGGCTGATCCCAGGTTATGCCCAGCCAAAACTCCTGGATGTTGTCCTTGTTCCAGAAGTCCTGGTGCTCTTCAAACGGTTCGTTTTCCATCAAAAACTGATTGCTCTCCATGCTCATGGCGATGGCCTCATTCAGCCACATGGGCAGCGGCAGATGGGCCAAACAGCTATGGGTTAGCTCATGCTCGATCGTTGATTGATAGCGTCCCCAGTTGTTCGATGGAAACACGAAGTGCGGGTAGCCTTGGCTGTGGAGGAAAACCCCGCCAGACTGCGCATGGGTGCCATCGGATGTAAAATAGCTGATGTATTGGTAGTAATCGTCCTGGCCGTGGAACATCAGGACGACTTTTTTGCCATAGCCGTCCAATTGGGCGATGCCGCGAAGCTGGGATAGTATGCGCGTCAGTGCTGATTCGCAGTTTGCACACATTGCCTCACCCTCCAGTCTGGCTGCCGGACCGAGGAAAATGAAATTCCTGGTCTCATAGATGCTCGGGTTGCCGGCCGCTCTGGATTGGAGGAGGCGGATCCAGTGGATTGCTGCCTCCGTGAGGCAACCATGCCACTGGCTTTCCTCGTATTGCGAACTAACGTGGTTCCAGATTCCGTCCCAATCGGGATGACAGAACCCGTCCTGTTCAGGAAAGCATCCTGAAATCTGGGAAAGGAAAGCGACCGGATCAAAGGGGGAGTCCATATGGGAGGTGTTTATTCGCAACAAACAGAGGTTCACAACCGGCAGGCATGGGAGAACGCTACACCCACGGCCTTTTCGGTGGCAATTCCATTTTCGGATTTCGTTGTGTGCCTGAGCTGGCAGGTTTGGGGAAATTCGGAGACCACCCGGACAGGCTGAAGCCTGGACTACAAACGGAAGAGTTGCACGCCGCTCATCCCGTGCCCACTCCCCATCAGAATGGGGAGAGGGTTCTGGAGACTTTAAGCTGGCCAGCCTGCCGGTGAACGGGTTAGATTTGCTTGTCTGGATGAACCCATTGCCCACCAGTTCACGGCGAGAGTTTTGGCGCAGCCCGCACCACGTCTGGCTGGCCCTGGCGACTCTGGGTGCCGGGTTCATGACCGCCGAGCCGTTCTTCCTCCTGCTCGGCGCAGCGGGCTACGCGCTGGGCTGGATCTACCTGCCGGACACCCGTTTTTTCCGACGCTGGGTGGAAACCCGGGAGACGGCCACCCAACTGGCTGCGGCCAACGCGGAGGTGGCCAGCTTCAGCCAGAAACGCGACGCCCTCCTGCGCGGGCTGGGAACCACCCGCCGGGAGCGCTATGCCAGCCTGAGCCAGGTCTGCCAGGACATCGAAGCCAGCAACCGGGAGGATCCCCTGGCCGACCCCAACCCGGGAGCGGACTCCCGCCTCCGCAAGCTGGACGAGCTGATGTGGGCATTCCTGCGCCTGCTGACCATTGAGGAATCCCTGGAGCGACACCTGGAAAGGGAGCGGCGCGACAACATCCCGGCCCTGAGGGAGGCGGCGGAGCAGGAGGCGAGGGAGCTGAGCGCCGAGTTTGAGGCCATGAAAAAACAGGGGGCGGCGACGCCGGTGCTGGACGCGCGTGAAAAGCTGATCAACTCACGGCTGGAACGGCTGGAGGCCCTGCGGCAACGCCAGCAGAAATCCGAGCAGGTGCTGGCCAACCAAAAGCTGGCGCGCGCCGAGCAGGAACGCCTGGAGCAGCAGATCAAACTGATCCGCGCCGACACGCTGGCGATGCAGAACACGGGAACCCTGTCAGCCCGGATTGATGCCTCGGTGGAACACCTGGCGCACACCAACCAGTGGCTGGCGGAAATGGAGGATTTTCGGGATCTGGCCGGTGGACTGCCGGACACCCCCGTCCGCGTGGGTTACGCGGTCAACCCGCCGCCGCCGCTGATGGAGCGGCGCACGATCAGCACCCCCCAATGAGCCCGACAGACTCCCCCACCCCGCCGCCCGCCCGCCCCCCCTTGCGGGGCTGGGCGCTGGACCTGGCCCGCCGCTGGAACGGCGGCACCTATTCGCTGTTTGTCCTGCACGGCAACATTTTTGACATCTTTCCCGTACCGGAGGAGCGCGGCACGCAATATCTGCCCCTGAGGGCCTTTCTGGCCCGGCGGCTGTTCAAGGACCGGGAATTCCTGCTTTTCTACGACATCGGGGACGGCCTGACCTTTGGCACCCAGGCCATGCAGCAGCGTTTTTTTGAGTGGCTGGAGGTGTATGACCAGGTGGAGAAGACCGCCTATCACATCCAGGGGCCGCCCCGGGAGTTCATCCGGTTGGCCCACCTGCTCCGCCGGTTCTTCCTGCACGCCCGGGACCAGAATGCGGGGCATGGCAGCGTGACGCTGATCGTGGAGTACCCGGAGAAAATCATCCCCAGCACTGAGGAAGCCGGAGCCACGCAGGATGAGCGCATGGCTCTGGTGACCCTGCTCAAGTGGGCCACCTCGCCCGAATTCCGGCGGATGGACATCGGCGTGCTGCTGGTGACCGAATCCGCCGCCGAACTGCATCCGGACCTGCTGCAAAACCCCCACGTCACCCAGCTGCGAATCGATCTGCCGGACGAGGAGGAACGCCGCCGTTTTCTGGAATCGGAAACGGTGACCAGCCTGGCCGCCGGCCAGGCCTGGGAGAAGGTGAGCGATTTGCCCACCACCGACCTGGCGTCGCGCACGGCCGGATTGAACCTGGTGCGCGTGGAGCATCTGCTGGCGGAGAACATCCGCAACCAGGAGCGGATCACCTCCGAGCGGGTCTCCGCCGCCAAAAAGCGGCTGATCGAGGAATACTGCCAGGGGCTGGTGCGCTTCAAAGACCCCCGAAGCGGGATAAGCCTGGACCTGGTGGCCACGCACACGGCGGCAAAGCAGAAGCTGCGCGAGCTGGCCTGGCTCATCAAAAACAACAAAACCCAGGTCCTGGAGCGGGGCATCCTGCTGCCCGGACGCGTGGGGGTGGGAAAATCGTTTCTGGTGGACTGCTTCGCCAGCGAGGCCGGCGTGCCGGTCATGGAGCTGGGGGAATTCCGCAGCAAATGGGTGGGCGACACGGAACGCCAGCAGATGCGGATCCTGATGACCATCCGGGCGCTGGGCCCGGTGATCGTCGTGGTGGATGAGGCGGACGCCGTGTTTGGCGGCCGGGATGGCGGGGCCGATGACAGCGGGGTCTCCAGCCGGGTCTTTGCGGCCTTTGCCGCCCACCTGGGGGATTCCAGCCTGCGCGGCCGGGAACTCTGGATCGCCATGACCTCGCGGCCCGACCTGCTCAGCATCGACATGAAGCGGCAAGGCCGCTTTGGGCTGTGCATCCCCCTGTTCCCCGCCCAAACCGCCGAGGATGTCCTGACGCTGTTCACCACCATCGCGGGGCTGAAAAAGGCGGCACTGACGGAACCGGTGCTGGCCTACATCCGCGCGCACCTAGGTGCCCAACCCCTGACCGGGAGCGATGTGGAGGCGATCCTGATGCGCGCCCGGGAGCGGGCCGTGCTGGCGGGGAGGGACAACGACCTGGAGCTGGCGGATCTGGAAACCGCCGTCAATTCCTTCATCGACCCGCTGGATCCGGACCTGCTGGCATTGCAGGAGAG
>CAIYYI010000594.1 GCA_903930345.1 uncultured Verrucomicrobiota bacterium | reverse complement strand
TGTTGTGAAGAAGCTGTGGGAACGTGCCCCCTTAGATGAATCCGTGTTTCTTCAAGAAGGTCCTGGGATTCGATCCTATGAATATCAAAAGGGCGGGTATCCCATGATCAATGTGCGATGCGTCCAAGACGGCTACATTGACCTATCCACCTGCAATGCGGTGAATGTCGAACTAGCCACAGGAAAGTGGAGCCATTTCCAAGTGAACGAAGGCGACATTCTCTTCACAATCTCTGGGAGCATTGGAAGAACAGCAATCGTCAAGAAACAGGATTTGCCGCTGTTGATGAACACAAGCGTCGTCCGCTTCCGCTCCAAAACAACACGGCTCAGAGACGATTTCTTTTTCTACTACCTTCAGTCATGGGACTTTCTGGCCAAACTGCATGCTCTGTCAAGCGGCACAGCCCAAAAGAATGTGGGCCCGACACATCTGAAAACAATGGATGTGCCGCTCCCACCCCTCCCCGAACAGCAACGGATCGTCGGCATCCTGGACGAAGCCTTTGCGGGCCTAGCCACCGCCCGCGCCAACGCCGAAAAGAACCTCCAAAACGCCCGCGCCCTCTTCGAAAGCCACCTCCAATCCGTCTTCACCCAGCGCGGCCCCGGGTGGGTGGAACAGCCACTTTCGGAGCTTTGCGACATTAAACACGGATATCCCTTTGAGGGTGAGTATTTCAGCAACGAAGGTGAGTATGTGCTGCTAACGCCTGGCAACTTCTACGAGACGGGCGGCTATCGTGACCGGGGCGAGAAACAGAAATACTACACTGGCAAAATTCCATGCGACTACGTGCTGAATGCGGGTGACTTGCTCGTCGCCATGACGGAGCAGGCGGCTGGCTTATTAGGCAGTCCTGTCCTTGTTCCTGAGTCCAACAAATTTCTTCACAACCAACGGCTCGGCCTTGTCATAAAGAAACCCGGCACGCCATGGACAAACGAGTTTTTCTTCCATGTCTTCAATAACCAGTCTGTCCGCAAGGCGATTCACGCCAGTGCATCAGGCGTTAAAGTTCGTCACACATCGCCGACAAAAATTGGCGAGGTTGCCGTCGCGTTTCCCACATCATTGCAGGACCAAAAACGCATTGTTGCAGCACTGGCTAGTCTTACTGCCGAAACCCAACGCCTCGCCTCCATCTACACCCGCAAACTCGCCGCCCTGGACGCGTTGAAAAAATCCCTCCTCCACCAAGCCTTCACCGGAGAACTCTGATGCCCACCGTTTCCCCAGCCCCAACGGGGTGCAATAAGATAGCCCAGGGCAGAGCGCAGCGCCGCCCTGGGTTAGCCGTCCCCCATTTATATCAAGCCCTGAAAGGGCGGCACAATCCCTTAGCCATCGAATGGGTTATGCGATGAAAACTGAAAAACAACTTAAAATCCGCAACAGCACCGCCGAATTTCTGATCTTTACGCGGCAGGCGGGTGAGGACGGCATCGAGGTTCGGGTAGAGAATGAAACTGTCTGGCTGACGCAGAAGTTGATGGCGGTGCTGTTCGAGGTCGATGTGCGGACAGTCAACGAGCATTTGGGAAATGTTTACAAGGACGGAGAGCAATCCAGTGAGGCAACTATCCGGAAATTCCGGATAGTTCAAAAAGAAGGCATTCGGGAGGTCGCCCGCGACGTGGAGCACTACAACTTGGACGCCATCATTGCCGTCGGTTTCCGGGTGAACTCCGCTCGCGCCATTCAGTTCAGGCAATGGGCCACGGGCGTGTTGCGCGACTACGCCATTCGCGGTTATGTGCTGGACAAAGAGCGCTTGAAGAACGGGGCATTCTTGAGCAAGGAGTATTACGAGAACCTGCTGGCCGAGATCCGCGAAATCCGGGCCAGCGAGCGCAGGTTCTACCAGAAGATTACCGACATCTACGCCATGGCGATGGATTATAATCCTGAATCGGAAACCACGCAGACGTTTTTTGCCACAGTCCAGAACAAGCTGCATTTCGCCATCCATGGCCACACCGCCGCCGAGTTGATTATGGAGCGGGCGGACAGCACGAAAGAGCGGATGGGCCTGACCACCTGGAAAAACGCGCCGCGCGGCAAAATCCTCAAGCCAGACGTTGTCGTCGCGAAGAATTACCTCACGGGGAAAGAGTTGAAAGCGCTGGATCGCATTGTCACCATGTACCTTGATTACGCTGAGAGCCAAGCAGAACGGAACATCCCCATGACAATGAAGGATTGGGCCGGTAAATTGAACGCTTTCCTCCAGTTCAATGAACGGGACATCCTTGACCATCCTGGCAAAGTGAGCCAAGAGGTGGCCAAAGCCTTTGCCGAAAGCGAATTTGAGAAATACCGGATTGTGCAGGATCGATTGTTCGAGTCCGATTTCGACCGGCACATCAAGAAAGCCCTCGAGGGCGGCGAGCAGCCAACATGAACGAAGCCGAGACCAGAGCCGAGCAGATTGACCCCGCCCTCAAAGCGGCCGGCTGGGGCGTGGTCGAAGGCAGTAAAATCCTGCGCGAATATTCCATCGCCCCCGGCCGCATTGAAGGCCGTGGGCGCCGGGGCAAACCCCTCATCGCCGATTACGTCCTGGTCTATCGCAATCGCAAGCTCGCCGTGGTGGAGGCCAAGCCTTGGGATGCCGCCCTCACCGAGGGCGTCGCCCAGGCCAAAAACTACGCCGCCAAGATGGCCGTGCGTTATGCCTGTGCCACCAATGGCAAAGGCATCTACCGCATTGACATGCAGACGGGCGTGGAGGGGGAAATCCCGCTTTTCCCCACGCCCGAGGAGCTGTGGTCCATGACCTTCCCTTCGACAGGCTCAGGGACCACCCCGACAGGCTCAGGGGCCACCCGCAGTGGGCCAGTCGAACGGCGGCGCACTGAGCCTTTCGAACAGCGGCGCAGTGAGCTTGCCGAACTGTGGCGCGACCGCTTCTCCACCATCCCCTTTGAGGACCGGGGCGGCTCGCATCCCAGCCGCTATTACCAGGATATCGCCGTCGAGCGCGTCATGGCAGCCATCGGCTCCGGCCGCACGCGCATCCTGCTCACGCTGGCCACGGGCACCGGCAAGACCTTCATCGCCTTCCAGATCGCCTGGAAACTCTTCCACGCCCGCTGGAACCTTCGCTCCAGGCTCCCCGCTCCAGGC
>CAIYYI010000593.1 GCA_903930345.1 uncultured Verrucomicrobiota bacterium | reverse complement strand
TTCCATCGGAAATATGGATGAATTCGGGGATGTTGCCCCGCAGATTCAACAGGGTGTGCAACTTGACCGCGCCCTTGGTCCGGCGGAACCTAGCCCAGGGAAACAGGGCCAGGCACAGATCGATGGTTGTGGAGTCCAGCGCATACACAGTCGCGTCAAGGTCAATGCCAAAGGCATCATTGAGATAGAGGGAACGGGCCTGCGCAATAAGCACCTGGGCGAAATCGGCGTAAATGCGCCAGTCTCTATTCTCGTTGGCGTCTGCCAAAGTGCTGCGGGAAATCCGCCCCCGGATGCCCATGTGGTACAGCTTGGGCTGCATTACCCGCAAACATGCCTCGATATCCCGCAGGCTCTCCCGGTAAGTGAGCTGCGCAAACGCCAGGCACAGGAACTGATCCAAACAGGTGAAGCTTTGAACCTTTCTGTTGCCTTGGTATCGTTCCACGCATCGTCGGAAGGCTGCCAGAGGCAGAAGATCCATGACTTGAGAAAACACGGTGGGGATGATGGGCATGGGCCGTTCCTCGCGTATGCACACGATTTGAAAGGCCCGATTCTAACGTGATTTCCATATCGATCACGTGCTGTTACACCCATAAACAACGACAGCATATCATCTTACAATCGCACCCTGATTAAACGGAAGTTGCGTAGTGTCCTTTTGGCCACGCCTGTGCTGCAAGGCTTTACGCCGATTTACTAGCGCAGGATGGTCTCCAGCTCGGGTGTTTTGCACAGGCGCAGGAGTTTCGCGACCCAGTCCGATATGCGTGACAGCTTCAGCAGTGTCTTTCCGTTCACCTCGAGCTTGGCCACCGTCACCGTCTGCAGGTCACGCCAAATCTCGGCGAGGCTGCCGGCATCGCAGCGCTTGCTGTCGGGGTCGCGTTCCAGCACGGACTCCAAGCGCTGGCGCAGTTCCCAGACGACGCGGTAGGCCAGGAAGCAGGCAAACAGATGGCCGCGCACCTGCGGCTCGTTGAAGTGGCGAATGGGGCGGGTCTGGATGTCCGTGGTCTTCATTGTGCGGAAGGCCTGCTCCACGTATTTCAGGTCTTTGTACCGGTCGCGCAGGTCCGCCGTGCCGTGGCGCGTTTTGTCCACGTTTGAGCGGATCACATGGCAGCCGTCCAGGCGGCTATACCGCTCGACTTCCTTCTCGTTGCGTTTATTGCGGAAGCTGCCCGTGTCATAGCTGACGTCGAAGAAGCGCTCCATCCCCCATCGGTTGAGCCAGCGGTACAGGCGGCGCGCAATGGCGTCCTTGTTTTTCAGCCGGCCTTCGGCGACGTTCTTTTGTATCGCATCGAGCTTTTGCCCGGTGAGCGCCATCAGGCGCTCGCGCGTCTGCGCGTCCTGCTCCCGGCGTTTGGGATTGTGGCACAGCACGTAGCGTGTGCCGTTGTGCTCGACCTCGGCCAGGTTTTCATGATCAAACAGTTCCAGCTGGACGGGGTGCTCCTCGTCCTCCACCAGCGCCATCATCTCGTGGCGCGTCAGCGCCGTGATATAGCTGAACTCTTCCCACCAACCCTCCTTTTCCAATTCCTCAATGCGCGCGTGCGTCACCATGCCCCGGTCGCCCACAAAGGTGAATCCCCTCAGCCCCAGTTTGTCCCGCAGGTTGAGCAACTGCGCCTTTACCGTCGTCTGGTCCGTCGTGTTTCCCTTGAAGACATCCATCCAGATCGGGCACCCCTCCCGGTCGCAAATCACCCCCAGCACCACCTGCTTCTTGCCCTTCTTTCCGTCGCGGTTGTAGCCGTAAGCGGCCAGCGGACAGCTGTCCCCCTCAAAATAACTCGAGGTGATGTCGTAAAGGTACAGGTTGTCCGGGGCGTGATTGCGCGCGAACAGTTCCCGCAGCATCGGCTCGCGCTGCTTCTCGAGCGCCGCGAGCGCGCCGTACCACGTCTTGAGCGACGGTGTCTTGTCGCCTCCCAGAAAAAAGGCCAGCGGGCTGTCCGCAAAACGGCGCTGCTGCGCCATGACCGACAGCGGCTTGGACTCGGTGACGCGCTCGGTGACAATGCCCAGCACGGCGGCCGCCTGCTGCGGACTCAGGCGCGAGGTCAGCGCCTCATAAATGCCCAATTGCCGCAGCGTGCTGAGCACGACAAAGGCCGGGCCCGCAACCACCGCGCCGTGATAGGCAACCTGTGCGGCCCCAAGAGCCTCTTCCGCCGGTCCGCAGTCACCGCATTTGAGTGCAGTTTCGACAGCCTTGACGGCATGGGCGGGCAACCCGGCCAGGCTTGCCACCGTTTTGTTGCGGGCCACGCCCTGCTCATCCCGATAGGAGGTGACCACCAGCGGGGTTTGATAAACCTTGTCTTTATAGCGACTCTTTGCGTAGGCAACCCGTAGCTTCATGCCGCTATTATAAACGCATATATGCGTTTTGTCAAGCCATTATAGGCCTATTTACTAGCGACAATGCGGCAGCACACAAATCGCCCTATATCGTTGCAAGGCAAGGAGTTGTCGGATTTTTTCGTCCGGCGGGCAGTCACGATTACTTAACTTCCGTTTCAGCATGGTGCGGTCCTCAAACGCCAGTATACCTGTTTCGGGTTTCTTTGCGGTTATTCCGATGTCTGCTGAGGGGCAGATGGGACGGCTGGGAATGGGGGACCGTGCCCTATTCTCTGATTGGGCAATTGTTGTAGAGTTATGGGCGGCACGGAAGAACACAAACAGGAGATCGATGATGACAAACGCGTTTGCGGTGCGGACAGCGAACTTGGAATTCCGGACTCTGGCACTGGTCCTTTTGGCCGCTGTCGCGGTGGGGACTGCGATTCCGGCGCAGGCTGCGG
>CAIYYI010000592.1 GCA_903930345.1 uncultured Verrucomicrobiota bacterium | reverse complement strand
GCCCGCAAAATGCGCTCCCGGTAGATGTCGTCTTGCAGCGCCTTGAGCGCGGCAGGATCGTCGTGAATGTTCGCCATGCGCAAGCAACGTATCCTAACGCCGTTGCTGCGGCAATGGCGAAGCCTCCAGAAACCTCCGGTTTCAGGGCCGATTCATGAATTGGCCCTGTGGGCAACCGAATCCCCGGAGAGCAGTCTTGTTAACGCAAGCCGGCTCAGATAAGGTCCAACGCCATAGCTGGGGATATCCCGGCTGAACCATCAATGAAAATACAAACACTCTTCCTCGCCACCGGCCTGCTGACCGTTTCAGCCCTGGGCCAGCAATCCACCCCTCCAGCCGACCATTTCATGGGCGACTGGCAAGGACAACTCACCTTGAACGGACAAGCCCAGCCCGCGGCAGTGTACATGATCCCGCTGGGCGACAGCCGATACGAAGCCCGGTTCGTGGCCGACTTTGCCAAACGCGGCCCCTACCTGTTCCGCCTGCGCGGCACGATCCGGGACGGGCAGTTCCGCTTCATGGACGACATCCCCTTCGACGTGAGCCGGGTCACGGGCACAACCGACCAGGGCGTCCTTCTCGACGCCTCGCTTTGGTCGGGAAACCTCAAGGACGGCGCCGCTCAAGGCACGGTGGCCGGGCGGCGAAATGGGCAGTTTGAACTCAAGCAGTCGCAGCGCATCTCCCCCGCCATTGGCAAACGCCCGCCTGCCGATGCTGTAACCCTCTTCGACGGCTCGAATCTCGACGCATGGGAATCGCAGAAAGCCGGGCAGCCGGTAAAGTGGAAGCTGCTTCCCGGCGGCGTGGTAGAAGTGGCCGGCGGTGGCAACATCAGCAGCAAGGAGAAGTTCGGGGATCACCAGTTGCACCTTGAGTTCTGTCTGCCCTACATGCCGAGGGACTTCGGGCAGGGCCGGGGCAACAGCGGGGTCTATCTCCAGAGCCGCTACGAGGTGCAGGTGCTCGACAGCTACGGGTTGGAAGGCGCGGACAACGAGTGCGGCGGCATTTACCAGGTGGCCAAACCGCTGGTGAACATGTGCGCGCCGCCGCGGCAATGGCAGACCTACGACATGACCTTCCACGCCGCCAAGCTGGATGAAAACGGGAAGAAGGCGGCAAACGCCCGGATCACTGTCATCCACAACGGCGTCGTCATTCATGAGAACCTCGAATTGCCCGGTGTGACCGGCGGCGCCGCCAACGATAAGGAAGGCCAACCCGCCGGCCTCATGCTCCAGGACCACGGCAACCCTGTGCAATACCGCAACATCTGGGTGCAGAAAATCCAGTAGTGGCGAAAGGGTGGGGGCCAGCAATTCGCATTATGGACGAGATGGGCCAGCCGGGTGCCCTCACCCGGCTATGGGTGACAGGGCCATAATGAGAATTGCTAGTGGGGGGCTGAGTTCAGCCTCGGATTGCATCCGGTATAGCCGACACTAATTGACAAAGTGTCCGCCATAGCGGACACTAACCCCATGTCGTCTGCACCCAACATGCCCTTGCCCGCCGTGAACGCACTGCGCAAGCTGGGCCGCGATCTGGCGCTGGCCCGGCGGAAGCGCGGGATCTCCACGGCCGACATGGCCGGGAGGCTCTTTGTCAGCCGCGACACGCTCTGGCGGCTG
>CAIYYI010000591.1 GCA_903930345.1 uncultured Verrucomicrobiota bacterium | reverse complement strand
GTGAGGCTGACATCATCCACGCTAAAGTTGCCATCGCCCTCCTTGAACACCCCCAGGCGCACCACCTTGGCCGCGTTGTCTGCCAAGGTCAGGGTCGCGGTGCAATTGGTGAACGCGTACTCCAAATCCGCATTGTCGATCCTCAGGAGGTTGGTGCGCACCTGCTGCCCTCCCGTGGTCACATAATCCAGGTGAACCGCCACGCTTTTCCCCTCCGGCCCATACTGCTTCTGCACCGCCAGCGAGCAGGTGAACGTCTGGCCACCCACCCCGCTCACATTCAGGTTTTGATAGGCCACCACCCCGCGATATCCTCCGGTGGGCGGATGAAGCTGCAGGACCCAATTATCCCCGTTTTGCAGCAACGGACTCCAGGTCCCGAACTTGGGAGATTTCTTCCAGCCTTGCAGCTCATTGGTGAACGAGCCGTTCTGGAGCAACTCCTGCGCGGTGGTCACGCCGGCCTGGCCGACACTGCCAACCCCGATCCCCATGGTCACCACCAACGCCAGCAGATGCCGACGCAGAAACCCGCCCGTGCAAGTGTGTGTGTTCATAACGTCTCCTTCGATGCTTTGTATGTAGGTGTTTGTATGCCAGTTATCTGTACAACCATAACTTCACCACATGCCACCGGTCCTGGCAGAATCTTCCCACTGCCCCGCCCCCGGCGGGCTCAAGGCATGGGCTAAGATAAGCCCTTATGGCATGTCCCGGGGGTTTAAGCAACAGCATTTTTCTGCCCGGTCAGAATTCAGTTGCCCTAAACCCGACTCCTCCCTAGTCTCTCGCCCACAAATTGTCACCCAAAAGCGCATGAAAAGCTACAACATCGCAGTCATCGGGGGCGACGGCACAGGCCCGGAGGTCATCCGGGAGGCCATCAAGGTTTTGGATGCCGCCAGCCAGAAATTCCAACTCAAGCTCAACTACACCCATTTCGATTTCGGCGGTGAGCGGTACCTGCGCACCGGCGAGGTGCTGCCAGACAGCGCCGTCGGCGAACTGCGGAAGTTCCCCGCCATCCTCCTCGGGGCCATCGGCCATCCGGACGTGAAACCGGGCATCCTGGAAAAGGGCATCCTCCTGCGCCTGCGCTTCGAGCTGGAGCAGTACATCAACCTCCGCCCGGTGAAGCTGTACGATGAGCGCTATTGCCCGCTCAAGGACAAGAAACCGGAGCACATCGACTTCGTCGTGGTGCGCGAGAACAACGAGGGCCTGTACACCGGGGCCGGCGGGCATGTCTTCAAGGGCACCCCCCATGAGGTGGCCGTCCAGGAGAGCATCAACACCCGACGCGGCGTGGAGCGCTGCCTGCGGTACGCCTTCGAATACACCCGCAAGCGCAACAAGGACAAAAAACTGACCCTCTGCGGCAAGACGAACGTGCTGACCTTCGCCTTCGACCTGTGGGAGCGGGCCTTCCACGAGGTGGGGAAGGCGGATTTCCCGGACATCAAACGCGACTATGCCCACGTGGACGCCACCACCATGTGGTTTGTGAAGAACCCGGAATGGTTTGATGTGATCGTGACGGACAACATGTTCGGCGACATCATCACCGACCTGGGCGCCATGATCCAGGGCGGCATGGGCATCGCGGCCGGCGGCAACATCAACCCCCAGGGCGCAAGCATGTTCGAGCCGATTGGCGGCAGCGCACCGAAGTACACCGGCCTCGGCGTCATCAACCCGCTGGCGGCGATCTGTGCCGGTCAGATGATGCTGGATTTCCTGGGCGAGACCGTGGCAGCCAAGGCCATCGAGGATGCGGTCATCAAAGCCGTGCGCGAGAAGCTGCACAACCTGGCGGCCGGCAAGATGGGCTACACCACCTCCCAAGTGGGCGACCTGGTGGCCAGCCTGCTCTGAGCACCCCCTCCTTTCGCGACAATTAAAAACAAACCACCCCCGGGTAGGCCAGGCGGCCCGCCCGGGGGTGTGTTTTTTACGCGCGGATCGCCGCCGCAATGGCGTCGCCGATCTCCGCCGTGCCCACCTTGCGCGTGCCCGCCTGGGCCGCGCTGAAGACGTCCCCGGTGCGGTATCCGGCCACGATGACCTCCCTCACCGCCCGTTCAATGGCGGCGGCGGCGGCCTCCAGTCCGAAGCTGAGGCGCAGCATCAGGGCCGCGCTCAGGATCTGGGCGATCGGGTTGGCCAGGTTTTTCCCGGCGATGTCCGGCGCGGTGCCTCCCGCCGGCTCGTACAGGCCGAAGGTCAGTGCCCCATCGGTGCGGCCCAGGCTGGCGCTGGGCAGCATCCCGAGCGAGCCCGCCAGCGCGGCCGCCTCATCGCTGAGGATGTCGCCAAACGTGTTCTCGCACAGCAGCACGTCGAACTGGTCCGGGCGCAGCAGGAGCTGCATGGCGCCGTTGTCCACAAACATGTGCTCCAGGGCCACGTCCGGATATTGGCGACCCACTTCCGTCACCACCTCGCGCCAGAGCACGCCGTTCTCCAGCACATTGGCTTTGTCGATGCTCGTCAGCTTGCGGCGGCGCTGCCGGGCGGCCTGGAAGGCCACGTGGGCGATGCGCTCGATCTCCAGCGAGTTGGTGGCCATGGTGTCCACCGCCCGGCGGTAGCGGAGCGGCTCCGCCTGGCCAGGCACCTGCTCCTCCACGGTCTCCGTGGTTTTGGGCTGGCCGAAATAGAGGCCCGCCGTGAGTTCGCGCACCACCAGGATGTCCACCCCAGCCCCCTGGCGCTCCGGGCGCAGCGGGCAGGTGTGGGCGAGTTCCGGGAGCAGCTTCACCGGGCGCAGATTGGCGAACAGGTTGAACTCCTTCCGCAGGCGCAGCAGGGCGGCGCGCTCGGGGCGCTGCTCTTTGGGCAGGGAGGGATCCCTCTGCGGCAGGCCCACCGAGCCGAAGAGAATGGCGGCCGAGCGGCGGCACAGTTCCAGCGTGGCCGGCGGGAGGGCCTGGCCGGCGGCGTCGATGCCCGCCCAGCCCACCGGGGCCTCGGTCACCTCCAGGCGCAGGTCAAATTGCTTTTCCACGGCGCGCAGCACCTTCAACGCCTCACGCATGACTTCCGGGCCGATGCCATCGCCGGCCAGAGCGGCTATTTTCAATCCAGTACGACTCATATTCAAAATCATTAAAACCGGGCGCGGAGCCTAGGGAAACGGACGCCCCAGGAAAAGCATTATTATCCGGTTTTCCTCCGCACGATGCGCGCGATGCGCCATCCCACCCTCACCCGGCGTTTTCAATTCCCCACCCGGCGTTCCCCTGATGGTCAGGCATTCCGCATTCGGCAGGGCTCCCGCCGAGCCGTCAGGCATCTATGGCAAGCATATAATCATACGCAAAACACTGTCGTATAGCCAAATACAACAGGAGTCGCGCTAGCGTCTTGGAGTGCGGCGGCTTGCTGCCGCTTTGTTGGACAACCAAAGTCCTTGCCGTATTAAAATGGAATATCGGCACCCATTCCCCGTGGAGGGACTCGCTGACCGTTCCATTAAAACAGGGGTGGGAATCCGGGTCAGACCTTTGACCGGTTCGCTGCAGTTGGACGCGAGTATCCGCACCCCCTCCCCCCGACCCGGCTCCAATTCAGCCCCGGTTTCCAGCCCCCCTCTCCGCGCCTCCGCGTCTCCGCGCGAGCCATTGTCCCCATGTTTCTGATTTCAATGGCGGGGTCATCCGTCTCGCCATCACCCTCACCGCCCGCCCGCCCCCCCTTTACTCGTGCCGCAAAGCGTCAATGGGATCCAGCCGCGCGGCCGCCTTGGCCGGGTACAACCCGAACACGATCCCCACCGCTCCCGAGATGAAAAACGCCAGCAGCACCGACCACACCGTCACGATCGTGCGCATGGTCGTCAGTTGCGACACCATCAGCGGCACCACCACCCCCACCAGCCCGCCCCCGATGGACAGCACCACCGTCTCCACCAGAAACTGCATCGTGATGTCGTTGCGCGTGGCGCCCAACGCCCGCCGCACCCCGATCTCCCGTGTGCGCTCCGTCACGGTCGCCAGCATGATGTTCATAATGCCAATGCCGCCCACCAACAGTGAAATCGCGGCGATTGACCCCAGCACGATGTTGAAAATCCGCTTCGTCTGCTCCGCCTGGCGCAGCAGTTGCAGCGGCACAATCGTCTCATAATCCGCCTTGGAATGGAACCGGCCGAGCAGGGCTTTGATCTGCGGGTCCGCCGTCTCCACCGCCAGTGTGTCCTGCATCTGCACGGTGATCTGGTGCAGTTCCACCTTTTCAATCTCCATGCTCCCGGCGCTGCGGCGAATGATCACCTCGCCAAACCGAGCGCGGGAGGTGCTGATCGGCATGTACACGTTGTTGTCCAACGGCTCGCCCTCCATCTTGCCCGCCTGCGTCCGCTGCTCCGGCAGGCTGCGCTCCCGCACCAGGCCCACCACGCGGTAATAAAACGCGTCGATCTTCACCGATTGCTCCAAGGGATCCTGATAGGGAAACAGCCGCTGCGCCAGCCCGACCGTCAGCACGCAGACATTCTCCGACTTTCGCTCATCGGTCTCCCCCAGAAACCGGCCGCGCGCCAGCTCCAGGCCCACGATCTCCGTGTAAAAAGGCAGTGTCCCCAGCACCTGGCATGGAAAGCTGTTTTTTCCGAACCTCACATTCTCGCGGATAATCCGCACCGGCAGCACCCGCGACACCCCCGGAATCGTCGTCTGGATACGCGCTCCGTCCAAGTAGGTCAATCCGTAGTCCAGCGCCGAGCCCCGGCCCATGCCCGCCTGCCGCACGTCATCCGGCGGCTTCACGCTCCGCAGGATGATGTTCGCGCTACCCAGCTTTTTGATGGCCTCCTGCGCCTCGTACGAGGCCCCCTCGCCGATGGCCAGCATCGAAATCACGGAGCAGACGCCGAAAATGATGCCCAGCATCGTCAGGGCTGAGCGCAGCTTGTGCAGCATCAGGCTCTTCACCCCGAGCCGCAAAATCACCGTGAACTGGAAGGCCAGCGGATTCATGCGCTCCTCCGGGCCTCCCGCCCCCGGGGCGGATTGTTCACCTCGCGCTCAATCACCCCGTCCCGCATGTGGATCACCCGGTGCGCCCGCGCCGCCACCCGCTCATCATGCGTCACCAGCACGATCGTCTTCCCCTGCGCGTTCAGATCGTCAATCAGCTCCAGCACCTCCTGCCCGGTGCGCGAATCCAGGTTGCCCGTCGGCTCGTCCGCCAGAATCATCAGCGGATCGTTCACCAGCGAGCGCGCGATCGCCACCCGCTGCTGCTGCCCGCCCGACAACTGGTTCGGCCGGTGGTGCAGCCGGTCCCCCAGCCCCACCAAGCCCGCCAGCTTCTCGCAATGCGCCTGGAACGCGCGCAGATCCTTCCGCTGGTACAACAGCGGCACCTGGATGTTCTCCAGCACCGTCAGTTGCGCGATCAGATTGTAGGATTGGAAAATGAACCCGATCATCTTGCCCCGTGCCAGGGATAGCTCGTCGTCCGGCATCCGCGCCACCTCCGTGCCCCCCAGATAGTAATCGCCAGCCGTCGGCCGATCCAAGCAGCCCAGGATGTTGAGCATTGTGGATTTGCCCGAGCCTGATGGCCCCATGATGGCGGTGTACGTGCCCGGGTAAAGGGAGAGATCCACCCCGGCCAGGGCGCGAACCTCCACCTCCGCGCCCAGCACGTAGCGTTTCTCAATGCCGCGCAGGCGGATGATTGGCTCAGCGGTTGCCATTGGGTGCGGGCGCCTCCACCGGCGCATTGGAGGAACCGCCCGCCCGCCGCCGTGCGCCAAACGCGTCGCGCATCGCCGTCCGCTCGGTCTCATCCAACTGGCCATCGCCATTCTTGTCAAATTGCTTGATCATCTCCTCGCTCATGACGCGGCCACCCCGGCCGCCCCGGCCCCCGCCTTCGCTCGGTCCACCAGCCCCACCGGGCCGACCTTCCCCTGCAACGTCGGCCGCCACACCCGGACCTGCTGCCGGAACCTTTCCGGCACCCTCACCCGGGGGCTTCATCCGCGGCCCGCCATTGTCCGGGCTGCGGCCATTCCCATTCCCATTGCCATTGCGCCCGTTGATGACGGCCTTGGGCAGTCGGTTCGTCGCACCGGCGGCCACCTTGTCGTCGGCGGATAAGATCGCCCCGGCCAAATCTTTTTCCTGCGGGTCAAACGGCGGCGAGAGCAACACCCGATCGCCCTCTTTCACGCCGGCGGTAATCTCGATGAAGCGCGTGTTGTACATCCCCACGGTCACCCCCGTGGGCCGGGGCGGATCCCCCGCCAGATAGACCACCTGCTGTCCCTTGCGCGTGGTCACAGCCTGGATCGGCACCGTCACCACCTGCGCCATGTTGGTGATCACCACCTCCGCCCGCGCCGATACTCCCGGCTTCACATTCGGCAGCGGCTCCGTGATCAATATCTCCGTGGCGTACACTTTCAGATTCGGGTTGCCCCAGCGGCTGGAAGCGTCCGGCAGCGGTGCCACTTTGTTGATCATCCCGTTGAAGCGCCGGTCGGGCATCGCATCCAGCACCACATACGCCGGCTGCCCCGGCTGGATCTGGTTGATGTGTGACTCATGGATCTTCACCACCAGCTTCATCTCCGCAATGTCCGGCAGCTTGATCAGCTCCTGCCGGTTGCGCACCGTCGCCCCCTCCTCAATCATGGACTCGCTGCTGAAGTGGCCGCTGCCGGTCGGGAACACCACCAACCCGTCCTGCGGCGCGAATATCTTCGTCGCCTGCAACTGTTTCAAGTCCCGCTCCAGCTTCTTCTTGCTCAGCTCCATCGTGCTTTTTTGCGTCGTGACATCCGCCTCGAACTGCGCCAGCTTGCGGTCCCCCTGCAGCTTCACCCGGTCCTGGTTTTCCTTGGCCTCCTGCAGGGCCGCCTCCAGCTCCCGCTGCTTCTTCGGCGCGTCAAATTTCTCCAGCATCCAGAGCGCCTGCTGCGCCTGCTCCAGCTTCAGCTTGCTCTGCGAGACGGCCAGCCGGTCCTTGTCCAGGTTGGCCTTGGTCTCATACCCCTGCTTGAACAGCTCCTCGGACCAGTTCAGCCGCTCCTCGGCGATCTTCAGGTTCTCCAATACGTTGGTGATCTCAATCTGCGCGTTGCGCATCGACTGGAACGCCTCTCCCTTCATCAATTTCTCCAGGTCTGACAACGCGAACTCCACCTTCAGCTTCGCCGCCGAAACCTCGCTCTCCACCGTGCTGCGCTGGATGTCCAACTGCTGCTCCGCCTGGATCAGCCCGAATTGCGCCTTCTCCACATTGATCTGCTGCAGGTTCACCGCGTCCTGCGACGAGGCCGAATCCAGCTCCACCAGCAAATCCCCCTTCTTGACATTGCTGCCCTCCGTCACGAGGAAGATGATCCGCGCCGTCCCCTCCACCTCGCTACGAATCACCACCTCGTTCACCGCCTCCACGGTGCCGCCTTCCACGATGGAGATCAGAAAATCCCCCCGCTTGGCGGCGTAGTAGGTGTATTGCGGCGCCGCCGGGCGCGCCGCCCGGACGGCCACCACCAGCAGCACCACCGCCGCCAGTGCCACCCCGGCCGCCAGCCACGGCTTCTGCCGCGCCCGCGTCCACGCCATTTCCCACAATGCTTTAAAGTTCATGGTCAACGATTGAAAAAGTCTTCCGGCGTCACCAACACCTTGTCATCCGGCCCGGCCACACCCGCCGCCGCGCCTTCCCCCGGCAGGTACTGCGCCAGGTGATCCTGCAGCCAGAACTGCGGCCGCTCCGATTCCAGCGCCCCGATGTCGAGCATCAGTTGCAGCCGGGCCACCTGGTAATCCACCAGCGCCGCCGTGACGGCATTCTGCGCCGCGATCTGGGCATCCTGCGCCTCCACCACGTCGCGCACCTCCGCGCGGCCCGCCTGCTGCAGCAGCGTGGTGCTGTCCACCCGCCGGTTGGCGATCGTCAGCGCGTTTCGCTGGATGTAGAAGTTCTGCCGCCGCTGCTCCAGGGCCCGCATCCCCCGCTCAATGCTGTCCTTCAGGTTGTCCAGCACCAGCGTGAACGCCCGCAAATCCGATTCAAACGTCACCTGCGTCGCCCGGTAATTGTTGCGCTCCGTCCGCCGGTCGATCGGCAGGTCGAGCTGCAAACCCACCCCGGCCCGCACCTGGTTGGGGTCGAATTTCGTGTAATCCGTCGCCCCATCCGAGTCCAGCGAGGCGTCCGCCACCAGGTTCAGATCCACCTTCAGGCGGTTCTTCGCCACCCGCACCTTGCGTTTGCTGTCCTCGAACTTGTCGATGGCGTTCAGGATCTGCAACTGCCGCCGCACCGCCACCCGGAACGCCTGCTCGGGGTCCAGCGCCACCGGCACCAACCCCACCCGCTCCACCTCCCGCAGCGCCAGGTCGGCCAACCGCACCCGTTCCCCCTGCGGCAGCCCCAGCTTGATCTTGAAGGTGTCCAGCCCGTTGCGGAAGGAGGCCAGCGCGTTTACGTAATTGTTCTTGGCGGTCAGCTCGGCCTGCATCGCCTGGTCCACATCCTGCAGCCGTTCCCGGTCCCGCGCCCGCCCCTCCAGCCGCTTGGTCGATTGCACCCGGCTCAGAAAGTTCGTGTACCGGTTGCGGATCACATCCTTTTGCGCCAGCAGGGCGAAGTAATCGTTCACGATCTCCATCGCGAACTGGTCCTGGAAATAGCTGAAGTTGCGCACCGCATAGACCGTGTTGCGCTCCGCCTGGGTCAGGCTTTCCACCGCCGCGTTGTTCTTCCCAAATCCCCGCAGCAGCGGCTGCGCCAGGTTGACGGACAGCGTCGAAACCGCCGACCGCCGCGGATCCCCCGTGTAATAGCGGAACAGGTCGTTCACCACCGTCACCCCCAGCCGACCGCCGGATTTCAACACCTGGTCCACCCCCACCTGGCTGTTCACCCCGCCCGTCTTCTCCCCGTTGCCGAGCCGGTCCAGCCCGCCGCTGGATTTGGCGAAAAACTGCGGTCCAAACTCCAGCTTTGCCCCCGCCAGCGTCAGCGAGGTCAAATACAACCGCTCCTTCTCCGCCTGGTAACGGCGGCTTTGGCTCACCGCCAGTTGCAATGCCCCCTCCACGGAAAGCACCCGCTGGTTGGTCTGCAGGCGGTCCTCAATCAGCTCCTCCGGCAAAATGGCCTCCGGCTTGCGAAACGAGTAGGGGGTGTTGATGGAAAACTGGTTGGTCCGCCCGAAAAGGTTCCCCTCCACGCGCTGGACAATCCCGTAAACCTCCCGGTCCGCCGCCTGCTGGTGCTGCCGGGCGGTACACCCGGCCACTAGCAATAGGCACACTGCCCCCATTGCATAAAGGCAACCTTTAGCCGTGCGTCAAGCGGTTCGCAGGCCTGATAAAAACAATCCAAATAGATGCATCGGGCTTATCCAACAGAC
>CAIYYI010000590.1 GCA_903930345.1 uncultured Verrucomicrobiota bacterium | reverse complement strand
TTACGCGATGGACAAAACCATTGGTTTGCAGTTGGTCGGTTACAGTCTGCTGCTCGCCGGCCTTAGCTGCTTTGTGCAACATCTGGCCCCGGCGCTTGCGAGGCTCGTGATCATAAGCGGGTTGGCGGGTGGGGCTCTCTGTCTGGTCTGGGGTTTTCGGGCCACCACCGGCAACCGGGGCAAGGCCTTGCCTTTATTAACGCTGGTCATCATCAGCTTCGTGATGCTTTCCCAGACCGTGTTGACTTGGGGCGACGCAACGAAGCAGGTTCCAGGACAAACTGTGGCTTCCGTCGTAATTACGGTCTTGTTCGTGCTGTCCATGGCCATGCTGATGCGGGTAGCCTACGCCGGGGTGGTTTTTGACGGGCAGGATGCCAACCCGCCGAAGGGGGGGCAGCCTCCAACAAGCGGGAAACAAGCTGCCCGTTCCAACGCCGAGAAACGCACCTGAAAGGGATCCATGCATGCGGAATCCGGAAGACAAAACCCTGCTCCCATGGGCGACTGTGCGGACACGTATGAGCCTGACATTGGCACTTGACCTTGTGGTGTGCGGCGGGTTGCTGGCAGGCATGAGTTTTCTGGCGCAGCACGTGCAGCCTGAGTTTCCCCGCCTGACATTTTTCACCGGGCTGGTGGGCGGGGGACTTTGCATCCTATGGGGTTTTCTGGGCCGCCGTGGAATCCGCTGTCGCGGGAATGCAATGACGACCTTGGCGGTGGCCGCATGCGTATTCGCATACCAGGCTGTGCCATCGTGGGGAGCCTGGCTGGACTGGAAACCGGAGGATCGGAAAGTGCTTTTACTGATGACGATATCGGTGGTATTTTGTGTCGGCATGCTGGCCAATCTGTTTCAGGATGGGAAAGGTTTACAGCCATGATAAACGCAGAACCCGCCCCCATTTATGTCTGACTTCTTCCAAACCGGCGCCGTTGCGACCCTGCATCGGCTTGGACCGACCGACCTTCCCCGGCTCGAGCGGGATCTGGAGGAATTCGCGCGAGAAACACCGATCGCACTGGTGCTGCCCTGCCACATCCGGGAAGTCGGCACCAAGGCGCTCAAACACATCGCCAAAGAACTGCGGAGTGTTTCCTACCTCAAACAAATTGTGGTGGGCATTGACGGTGCGAACTCACGCGGCTGGAAAAAAGCCCGGCACTTTTTCGCCCAACTGCCGCAAAAACCGACCCTCCTGTGGAACGATGGTCCGCGCATGCAGCAGCTTTACAAGAAACTGGCGGATGCCGAACTGAGCGCCGGCCCCGGCGGCAAGGGGCGCAACGTCTGGACCTGCTTTGGCTACGTGCTGGCCAGCGAACAGGCCCGCATGGTCGCGGTGCATGACTGCGACATCATCACCTACAACCGGGAACTGCTGGCCCGGCTCTGTTATCCCGTTGCCCACCCCGTTCTGGGGTTCGACTTCTGCAAAGGTTACTACGCCCGGGTCACCGACAAACTCAACGGCCGGGTGATGCGCCTGCTGGTGACTCCACTCCTCCGGGCGTTCAAGAGCATCATCGGGCAGCATCCCTACCTGGTTTACATGGACACTTTCCGCTATCCCCTGGCCGGGGAATTCTCCATGGATGTCGATATGGTCCGCCGCGTGCGCATCCCCTATGATTGGGCGCTGGAGGTTGGCATGCTGGCCGAAGTCTTCCGCAACAGCGCGCCACGCGCCATCTGCCAATCCGAATTGTGCGACAACTATGATCACAAGCACCAGGAACTCTCCGCGCGAGATGCGGAAAAGGGCCTCAACAAAATGGCCATCGACATCGCCCGATCCTTCCTGCGCCGCATGGCGGCCGAAGGCATCAAACTTGACACCGGCCTGTTCGACACCGTGCTCAGCGCGTACATGCGGCAGGCTGAGGACACCCTGCGATTCTATGCCGCCGATGCGGCGTTGAATGGGCTGAAGTATCCGCGTCACGAGGAGGAGAACGCCGTGGCCACCTTCGTGCGCAGCATTCAGAGCGCGGCCAAGTCATTTCAGGATGATCCACTGTGGACGCCGCTCATCTCCAATTGGAACCGCGTGGAATCGGCTTGCCCGCAATTTCTGGATGAATTGCGGGAGGTGGTGCGGATGGATAACGAGTAAGCCGGGCATCACATTTTGACCATGCCGAATAACGCAACTCGTCCACGCGACCCGGGGCGGCTGTTTTTAGCCTACGCTGGCTATGCCAGGCCCCTGCTCGTATTGTCCGGGGTCGCCACCACGCAAGCGAATCTTGTATCGCCTGCAGAGCTGCAACTCCGGGATGCCGCAATCCAGGCCGGAGTGTCACTCTGGTGCCTTCATCTCGAACCTTCGAACCGGTACTGGGCCACTCCTAGCTATGTCATTGCTGATTTGCGTGAGGTGGCCCAGGCAGTCTTTGGCGGCTCGGGCTGCCATCAGCCATCGCCGGCGGTTGCCAGGGTATGAATAACGCTTTGCTGCATCCCTTGCAGTGCCTGTATGGCCTGACCACGGCGGCGGACGTGGCAGCCCAATTGGCCGTCCTCCTGGAGCGTTGGCACCTGCGTTTACCTCCGGCTGGACCCTCCCGCAGGGATCTGCCGGTTTCCCAGCACGATGCGCTCCTCATCACTTATGCCGACCAACTGTCCCGGCCCGGTCAATCACCGTTGGCGGTTTTGGCGGAATTTTCAGCCCACCACTTAAAAGGCGTCGTCTCCGGCATTCATCTCCTGCCCTTCTACCCGTGGTCGTCGGACGATGGCTTCTCCGTCAAGGATTTCCGTGCCATTGCCCCCGGCAATGGCACTTGGGAAGACATTGCATGCCTGCGATCCGATTTTGAACTGATGTTCGACGCGGTGTTTAACCACGTCTCCGTCCAGGGTGCGTGGTTTCAGGGTTTCCTGGCTGGCGATCCGCGCCATCGCGACTTCTTCATCACCGTGCCGGGGGATCCGGACCTATCCCAGGTCGTGCGTCCCCGCGCGCTTCCGCTGCTGACGGAGTTCCCCACCGCTGCTGGGCCAAAGCGGGTCTGGACCACCTTCAGCGCCGATCAGGCCGACCTGAACTTCCATCAGCCAGCCGTCCTTTTGGCCGTTCTGGAGGCGCTCCTTTTCTATGTTAGCCAGGGTGCCCGCTTCATCCGGTTGGACGCCGTGGCCTTCCTCTGGAAGGAGATTGGCACAAACTGTCTGCATCGGCCCCAGACCCACCTCCTCATCCAGTGGCTGCGCGCAGTGCTGGATGAACTTGCCCCACAGGTGCTGCTGATCACCGAGACCAACGTACCGCACCGGGACAACCTCTCCTACTTCGGCGATGGCACGAACGAGGCGCAGCTCGTTTACAACTTCGCATTGCCGCCCTTGGTTCTGCATTCCCTGCAGTCTGGCAACGCGGAGAAACTGACCCGCTGGGCGAAATCCCTGGGGACGCTCCCCACCTCGGTGACTTTCTTCAATTTTCTGGCTTCCCACGACGGCATCGGACTCAACCCCGTGCGGGGCATCCTGACCGAGGCGGAAATAGGGGCGCTGGTCAACCGTACGCTGGAGCACGGCGGCTTCATCTCCTACAAACATCAGCCCGATGGCTCTCAGGTGCCTTACGAGATGAACATCAGCTACCTTGACGCACTCTCCCATCCGACGGCTGGCGAACCGCCGGAGCAGGCCGCCCGGAAATTTCTCACCGCCCACGCCATCTTGCTCAGCCTGCAGGGGGTGCCCGGCATCTATTTCCATTCCCTCTTTGGCTCGCGTGGAGACCGTGCCGGCGCGTTGGCCAGCGGCATCAGTCGCCGCATCAATCGTGAGAAACTCGCGCTCACCCGATTAGAGGCCGAATTAACCGACCTTGGATCCCTTCGGGATCACGTTTGGAAAGGAATGCACCATCTCCTGCAGATCCGCCGGGCATACAGCGCTTTTTCTCCCCGTGCTGCCCAAGTGGTGCTGGCAGATGACCCTCGGCTTTTTGCGGTTTGGCGCCTGCCAGCAGATGGCCAGGAACGGATCCTATGCCTGCACAACGTGTCTGCCCAGTCGGTTCAGGCAACCGGCCCCATCCTTGAAGCCATGGCGTCCACCACCTCGCTGGATGTGTTGACTGGTCAGTGGCATGGTCCAGCCAGTTCCGGCGGATCTCCGGTCACTCTGGCTGCCTACCAGACTCTTTGGCTCTGGCAGGCCACATCTGGTGCTTCAAAGAAACTCGATTAACCCGCTGACCCACTATCGTCCACATGAATCCGGCCCCCATGGAACTCCTCGCCAGCCTCCTGTTTGGACTGGCGGTGCTGCACACCTTCTGCGTCAAGCGCTTTGCCCACTGGGCGCACCAGTACCCACCCGGCTCCGTGAGTGAGAACCTCCTTCATTTCCTGGCGGAGACCGAGGTCGTGTTCGGACTGTGGGCGGCCACGCTCTTCCTGGGCATCGCCGCGCTCCAGGGATCGTTCAATGTGGCGGTGCAATACATTGAGAGCCTCAACTTCACCGAGCCGAAGTTCGTGTTCGTCATCATGGTGGTTGCCGCCACCCGCCCGGTGGTCCGCCTCGCCGAAACCATGATTTCGCTGGCGGCGAGACTGATTCCCGCACGCGAGGGCGCGGCGTTCTACCTGGCGGCCCTGGTTCTCGGCCCGCTGCTGGGATCGTTCATCACCGAACCGGCAGCGATGACCCTGCTGGCGCTGTTGCTCAAACGGCGGTATTTTGACCGTGGCATCAGTCCCAAGCTCGCCTACGCCACCCTGGGACTCCTGTTTGTGAACGTGTCAATTGGCGGCACCCTGACCCACTTTGCCGCGCCCCCGGTCCTGATGGTTGCGGCCAAATGGCATTGGGGCATGGCGCACATGTTTCAAACGTTCGGCTGGCGCGCCGCAGCCGCGTGTGGCGTTTCGACTGCCCTGGTGGCCACCCTGTTCTGGAAGGAGCTGAACAAGCTGGAGGTGGAACCGGACCGGGATGCAAGGGTGCCGGTTTGGTTGACGGGGATGCACGTGGTTTTTCTGGGAATGGTCGTGGCCTTTGCCCACCACCCCAACGTCTTTTTCGGCGTGTTTGTGCTGTTTCTCGGGCTGGTAACCGCCACCCAGGAATATCAGGATGACCTCAAACTCCGGGAAGGGCTTCTGGTCGGCTTTTTTCTCGCCGGATTGGTCACCCTCGGTTCGCTGCAGGCTTACTGGCTCAAGCCGCTCATCCAAAACCTGGGCGGCAACGCCCTCTTCCTGGGGGCCACCGGCCTCACCGCCATCACTGACAACGCAGCCCTCACCTACCTGGGCTCGCTGGTGGAATCCATTTCCGAGGAGCAGAAATACGCGCTGGTGGCGGGTGCGGTGGCGGGCGGCGGCCTGACCGTGATTGCGAACGCGCCCAACCCGGCGGGAATAGGCATTCTCCAATCCGCAAAGGCCTTTGCGGGCGAAGGCATCAGCCCGCTGGGTTTGTTTCTGGGGGCACTGCCGCCAACGGCCATAGCGATGGCCTTCTTCTGGCTCCTGCCTTGACCGGTCGCTTGACAGTCATTCGATGCAATGTGGCGGGCGGAGGAGGAAGCCGGTTACGCCAACCAACCGGGTGATCCTACTGCGAAAGCTGGCACCGTGCCTGATATTGTAATGCTGCCGGGTTACCTTCTTCTCGCGCTCTCGTTTGGATCTGCGTCCTACTGCGGACGTGCGGCGTGCTGCAGGATGAATTCAATGATGGGGGTGGAATCTTCCAGGCCGTGGGGATGATGGTTGACGCCCGGTTTGCGAATGAGGGTGATCCGGCCACCCATCCGGCCATAGCGCTGCGCCACCAAACCGGTGTTTTCCTCCCATGGCACCACGTCATCAGCATCCCCGAACACATGGAGCAACGGCACCCGGGCACGGGCCAATGGCGCCAGGTTGTCCACCGGGTTGCGCCCATACCGCAGGGCCTCGGCCTCGGAGGCAAAGCCATACTGGCTCAGGACCAACTGCCAATCCCGGGCGCTACCGGGTCCCTTGCCCCGCCCACCCGGCCAGCTTTTGAAATCGCAGACGGGAGCGTCGCCGTAGATGCAGGAAACTTTGAGGGGATGGGCCGCCGCCCAGTTATAGCAATACAGGCCGCCGCGGCTCAGGCCCACCAGCGCGGGTTTCGGGCCGAACTGATACCGGGAGGTGAGTTCCTGGTAGAGGCGATCCCAATGGGCCATTGCGCCAGGGCTGCCAAGCTGATCGGGCACCTGGAGATAGACGATGTGGAATCCCTGCTCCAGCAGGGCGATGTCCGGAGCGGGCTTGTGGCCGAAAAATTCCCCGTGCCACAACCAGGGCCGGCCGGGTGCCGCCGTGCGGGGCACGACCACCGAGGCCAGCCTGCCACCCACCCGGAAATCATAGCGGGGAAAACCGTGCCAGTCGGCGGGAATGGCCGGGAACGGTTCGGTGCTGGGGGCCAGCCGCAGGCGCAGGAGAACGGGCTGCCGCAAGGTTTCAATCCGCTCGGTCAGCGCCGCCGCCTGGGCCATCGCCGTGGCCAGTGGCAGTCCCTGCTTCATGCCGGGACGCAGATGCCCCACCTCGGTCAGCCAGGCATCCTTGAGCAAACGCTGACGTTCCCGGACGACCTTGAGCAATTCCTGGGCGCGCTTTTGCGCCGGTAGGTTGTCCAACTGCGCAAGCGACGCGCCCCGGGCCAGTTCCTCGCGGGTCAGCACCGCCAACCGCTGATCGTCGCAATACAGATCATACCGGGGTTGGGTCAGCCCCTGAACCTGGAGTTCGTGCCGGTTGTAATCCAGCAACCAGGTGGGCTGTGCCAGCAAGGCTTCGTCCCACTGCTTGTCCGTTGGCAAAGGCAGGGCGGAAGTCCACGCCAGCCGCACCTGTCCGCTGGTCACCTGCAAATCCGCGACTTTTCCAGCCAGCACGCGGCCCCGGCGCGCATCAATCGAGACACGATCCGCAACGCGCGGGATGTGCAGCAATTCCATCGCCGCCCGGGCCATCAGCCAGTGGCCGGTCGCGTTGGGATGCACCCCATCACCCGCCAGGCTGAACTCGGGTTTCTCCCGGCGGCGCTGGTCCAAAAAGGCGCGCATGGGGCCGTGAATATCGCCCACCTCCCAGCCCAGCTTGCGGCATGACAACATCCATTCGCCATAACTGCCCAGCACCTGATCGTACCCCTCATAGGGCTGCTCATACACCTCCCGGCCGGCGGGCAGAGTCCGCTTGCGAATCGGTACGGCGTCAAACACCGGCGGCGTCAGATGATAAACCGACGCACCAACGGCTCCCGCCTGCTGTCGCAAACGATTCAGGCCCTCGGCAAAGGCCCCCATGCGCTCCACGGAGAGGGGATGATAAATGCCATCGTTCATGCCATAACAGGCCACCACACGATCCGGCTTGGTCTTTGCCAGGGCGCGAGCCAGGCGCTCACCCAGGGCCGGGCGCGGGAACTGGCCATTGGCGTGGTTCGGCTCGCTCAGCCCGCTGGCGGTTTCACTGGGCAGACCCAGATTGATGACCTCGTAGCGGCGATCAGGAAGTCGGGTCAGCAGCAGGTACTCCGTCAGCTCCACATATTCACCCGCATAGGTGATGCTGTCGCCGAGGAACAGCCAGCGGCCTTCCGGGGGCGGGGCGGAGTTTTTTGGAGCGGCTGGCACCACCAAGGTGCCCAGCACCAGTCCCAACAGGCAAAGGGTGAGGCGCATAATCAATTCTGGGTGAGCGGTTTTTCACGCGCGCCTTCCACCTCCACAATCGGCCAGGCGGCGCGCAGTTCGTCCCGATAGGGACCGATCTTTTCGACCGGGATCGGCCTGAATCCGAGACGGAAAGCCGGGGAATTCGGGCGCAGGCGGTAATCCGCGCGTGCCGCATCCACGAACAGAGGGTCAGCCACCACGGAATGGCGGTCCAGGCCACTGGCCTGCCAGGAGGTCCACCCATCCTGAACCTCAACCTGGCGCAGGGATACCTCGTCCACCCAAAGGCTGCCGGTTTCTTCCTGGAAATCGAGCCGCACCCGGAATTTTTCCATACGCTGATGCCACCCGTTGTCCCCTAGTCCTGGAACCTTGACGATGAACTCCTGCGTCTGCCACTGGGGCGAGAGCAGCACCCGCGAGGGGGAACTGGCCCAGAAATAGGCATTGGCAATGTAGGATTGCAGCATCAGCCCCGCCTTGGCCCCGGGGACGGAACCTTTGAGCCGGGCGGCCAGGCGATAGGTATGTCCGGGTTGCAGCACAAACTCCCGCCCCACCACGATGGGGAAATTGTCGCGCGGCTTGTCCCTGACCCAGCCGGCATCCATCCGCAAGGCGCGCCTGCCGGTGGCAGTGGCATCCTCCACCAGCACCGCCTGGACCTCCGGGCGCGGACGCACCTGCCAGGACCACGCCGTCGGCAAACTGCCGGGCTGACCCTCCTGGAAACCGGGGTTGGTGACCAGATTGGTGCCCAGTTCACGGCCTGGCAGCACCAACCCGGTTTTGATGGGTTGGCCTCCTGCGTACACCAGGTTGGAATCCACCAGATTGTGGGGATACGACACATTGTTCAGCCGGGCCAGGCGCGACTCGGGCTTGGTCCAGGCCACCACATTGCGCAGAAACCGGTTTCCACTCATGATTTTGGCATCGGGCAGAACGGCATTGGTCGGGTGCAGGCGCATGTTGCGCATGGCTTGCCAGGCCGGCTGATCCGCCACCGAAGCAAAGCCCTTGATCATGGTGGGCAGATGGTCCTTCCACATGCGGCTGCTGCTGGTCCAGCCACTGTACTCATACTGCTGGGGACCGTTCTCTATGAAGATGTTGTTTTCGATCCAGTTGTCCCGTCCGTTGTGCAGGTGCAATCCCGCCCGGGTGCAATTGGCCACAATGTTGCCAATGACATCCACTCCGCCGGTGTTGTCATCCAGATATACGCCCCAGGCAAAATAGGGGGACACCCACTTGCCGTTGTGCTGGCCGTAACCAAGGATGTCGTGGAAATAGTTGTAGCGAATCACCGAGCCGCGCGACGAAATCCAATCACGGCCCCCGGTGTAGATGGCCCCGGTGTCCTCGGTCTCCAGGTTCACATGCCGGATGTGGTTGTATTCGAAAACCAGGTTGTTGCCGGAAAACATGATGCCCATGCGGGGGCAGTCATGGATCAGGTTGTTCGCCACCCGGTGTCCCACCCCGGAGGCGCTCACCCCCACCCCCTGTTTGTAATAGACCCCAACGTGGTGGATGTAATTGTTCACCGCCTCGTGACCGGCGGAGGCCAGGGTTTTGCGCTCGCCGCCACTGAGTGCAATGCCGCTGCTGCCAATCTCGAAAATATCATTCCCCACCACGCGCACGCCCTGGCCACCATTCACCCCCACCCCGACCCCGCGATAATCCCCCACGTTGCGGATGGTGCATCCGGCCAGCAGGCAGTTGGTGGATTGGTTGAAGCGCACCGCGTCCCCTTCGGCGCACTCAAAGGTCAGCCCTCTAAACACCAGGTGGGAAGCTCCGGTAACCTCCAAGATGGTGCGCATGGTGGGGGCGTACACCGTTTTGCCAGCCAGCGGCGCGGGCGGCCAGAAATACACCATCCCCTGCCCGTCCAGAAACCACTCGCCCGGCGCGTCCAACTCCTCCAGGGCATTGGCGAAAAAGTAGCGATCCCCGGGGCGGATGGGATACGAGGCGTCGCCCGCCAGGACCACGCGCCGGGTGGTGGGATCAATGGTTTGCACGCGCACGATGTTGTTCCACCAGTTGAACCGGGCAAAGACCATCACCTCCAACTGCTCGGGCTGACTCCAGCGCCGGGCATCCGCCTCCCGATAGACGAACGTGTTGCGCTTTTCCTCCGGAACATCCTGATACATGGGGATCGGTTTTCCATCCACGTAAGCCCAGCCGCCGCCGTAGGGGTTTTGGGGATCGTAATTGGGATACCGCGCCAGGTGCTGCCGTCGTCCATCGAACAGCAACTGGCGAAAGTTCATCCCCTTGAAACCCTGGGCAGCGGCATTCGCCCGCAGGATCTGCCCCTGATAAGGCTGCCATCCGGTGATGGCCTGGCCCCCGATGATCACCGGGCGCTCCTGACCAAATGCCCGAAACGTCAATGGAGCGGTGGTCGTTCCGGAATCTTCAGCGCCAAATCTGAGCGTCCGCACCATCTGGTGAAGCCCCTGGTGAACCCAGACCGTTTGGGCGGTGTCCGGAACCCCCTGGGCACGCCTGTTTCGGAGCAGATCCCGCGCCTTTTCCAGCGTGGCCAAGGGGCCATCGGTGCGCGCGGCGTCGGGTTGGGACAGGGTTCCCGACCAGGCATCATTGCCATTGGTGGCCACGTGCCAGTCCGCCGCCATCGTCCGCAAACAAACCAGGCTGGCCCCAGCCAGCATCAGGGCAAAGTGCAATGGTTTCATGTTACTCGTGTCTCAGGGCCTCAACCGGATCCATGTTGGCCGCCCGCATGGCGGGGTAAATCCCGAAGACAACCCCCACCAGCGCGGAGATGGAAAAGGCAATCATCGGCGACCAGAAGGTGATGATGGTGCGCATGCCCGCAAAGGCGGCCACCCCCATGGGAATGAGAATCCCCAAGGCCACCCCCAGAACCCCGCCGGTGCCGGACAGCATGACCGATTCGACCAAAAACTGCGTGATGATGTCGTGGCGTTTGGCACCCAGCGCCCGCCGGATGCCGATCTCCCGCGTGCGCTCGGTCACCGTTGCCAGCATGATGTTCATGATGCCAATGCCGCCCACCAACAGGGAAATGGCGGCAATGGAGCCCAGCACGATATTGAAAATCTGTTTGGTGCGCTCGGCCCGTTTCAACAGTTCCAGCGGCACCACGATGTCGTAATCCTTCTTGCGATGATTGCGCTCCATGAGGGCCTTGATGGTCAGGGCCACATTGGCCACCGCCTCCGGATCATCCACCTTCACGGTCACCTCGTGCAACTGAACGCTCTCCGCCTCGAAACTGCCACTGCGCCGTTTCACCAGCACATCGCCGTAGCGGGTGCGGGCCGTGGTCAGGGGAATGTACATGCGGATGGCCGCCTGGCCTTTCTCGCCCTCGCCCACCTCATCCTTGGCCTTGGTGGTGCGCCCGCGGGAGCTGAGCACCCCGATCACCCGGTAATAATGGCTGCCCACCCGGATGTCGCGCCCCAGGCACGGCTGCGCGGGAAAGAGGGCCTCTGCCAGTTCCTGCTCAATCACGCACACGCTGCTCGACGCATCCATCTCCTGGTCGGAAAAAAAGCGCCCGTGCGTCACCGGATGATTCCGCATGGTCTGGTACCACGGCACCGTGCCCACAATCTCGCAGTCCGAGCGGCGGTTCACATTCCAGGCGTATTCGCGGATGATGCGCCCCGGCACCACGATGCTGACCCCGGGAACCGTGGCCCGGATTCGGCGGATGTCGTTATATTTGAGGCCGTAATCCATCACCATGTCCTGCTGGGCGCCGGAGACTTTCTGATCCTCGATCGGCTTGGCGCTGCGGAGGATGATGTTCTGGCTGCCCAAGCGCTTGATCTGCTCCTGCGCCTCGTAGCTGGCCCCCTCGCCAATCGCCAGCATGGCGATCACCGAGCAGACGCCGAAGACGATGCCCAGCACCGTCAGAAGGGAGCGCAGCCGGTGCAGCCAGAGGCTTTTGATCGCGAGCTGGAAGGTGCGCCGCAGCCGGGCCGGCACCATCTGATGCCACCAGGTTTTCAGCGGGGCGGCGGCGGGCGCCGGCGTCATGCGGACCTCCGGTTGCGAATGTCGCTTTCCAGCTGCCCATCCCGCAGTCGCAGGGCGCGGTCCCCGCGCTCGGCGATGGAGGGGTCGTGCGTCACCATGATGATGGTCTTGCCCTGGCGCCGCAGCTCATCGAACAGCCCGAGAATCTCCGCGCCGGAATGCGAGTCGAGGTTGCCGGTGGGCTCATCCGCCAGCAGCACCAGCGGGTCGTTCACCAGCGCGCGGGCGATCGCCACGCGCTGCTGCTGCCCGCCGGAGAGCTCGAACGGCTTGTGGTCCAGGCGAGCCTCCAGCCCCACCCGCTTCGCCAGCTCCACCGCCTTCGCCCGGCACTCCTCCTCCGGCCGGTTCTGGTAGTACAGCGGTACCTCGATGTTTTCGATCACCGAGAGCTGCTGGATCAGGTTGTACGACTGAAAAATAAAACCGAGGCGCTGCCCCCGGACCTCGGACAGCTCGTCGTCCGTCATGCGGGAGACATCCGTCCCCCCCAGCAGATAGCGGCCGGACGTGGGCCGGTCCAGGCACCCCAGCGTGTTGAGCAGCGTGGATTTTCCGCAGCCGGACGGCCCCATGATGCAGACGTATTCCCCCCGGATGAAATCCAGGGATAGCCCCCGCAAGGCCTCCACCATCACCGCACCCATCCGGTAGGTTTTGCGGATCTCCTGGAGCTGTATGACGGCCGGGGCAGACATGCGCTGGTCTCCTGCCGTCAACGCGGGATCAAGGTCACGGCCCCGTTGGTCGCCAGCACCGGGGCCACCGCGTTGGTGGGGATGCCGTTGGTGGCCACGCCATTGGTATCGGACTGCGTGTCGCCGGGCTCGGGCTCCGCCTCCTCCCGGTGCCGGTCGGCCTCATCAGTCTCCCCGGTGCTGGGCGGCACCTGCAGCAGCACTTTTTCCCGCTCCTTCAGGCCGGCTTTCACCTCGATGAACTCGTCGTTGAAATCGCCGGTCTGAATTTCCCGCTGCTGCACGCCCATGGTCGAGGAGACCAGGCAGAACTGTTTGCCCTTGGTGGTGAACACCGCCTGCAGCGGGATGAAAACCACATTGGTGAGGGACTTCACAAAGATCTCGACCTTGGCGCTCATGCCCGGCTTGAGCCAGCTGCGCACGCCGCTCACATCGATGACCGTCAGATAGACCTTCAGATCCGGGTTCAGCCACCGGTCCTGCGAATCTGGCAGCACCCCCACCTTGCCCACCTCCCCGCTGAGCGGTTCGTCCGCGAACGCGTCCACTACCACCCGCGCCCGCTGACCCTTGACGATCTTCTTGATGGAGGACTCGTGAATCTTGACCCGCACCGACATTTTGGCCATGTCCGGGATGGTGATGATGCGCTGCCGCTCGCGCACCGAGGCGCCTTCCCGGATCTGCTCCCCGCCAAACATCCGCCCGTCGTTGCCGTACACCACCAGGCCGGTCTTCTCCGCCTTGATGACGCACTTGGAGAACTGCTCGTACAGGTCGCGCCGCTGCTCCACCTCAATGTTGTACCGCCCCTCGGAGGCCTTGAGCCGCGCCCGGGACTGGGCCAGCTTGGAGACCGCCTCCTTGCGGCCCCGCTCCAGCCCGCGCAAGGACTCCTCGTACTTGCTCAGGAACTCCTCCGCCGCCTTGACAAACTCATACCGACTGAACAAGGCGAGGGCGGTTTCCCCGGATTGGACCTTCAAATCCATGTTCTCGTAGTTGATCTGCTCCGCCTCAAACTCCGTCTTCGTGATGAAGCCTTTTTTGAAGAGGCGCTCCGAGCCATCCAGCTTGGCCCGCCCCACCCGCTGCTGGGTCTTGGCCATCTGCAGGTCGTCCATGAGCTTGCGCAGCGTCTGCTTGGCGGTGCCGTCCCCCAGCACCTCCAGCTTGGCGTAGGGGGTGAAATCCAACGTCGGGCCCACGCGGGTCACGGCCGCCGCCGAGACATGATTGCTCTGCCCCCGCAGCGGATCAATGAAGGCCGGGCTCAGCACCGGCGGCTGGGCCGAGACGGTGGGGTTGAAGTTGGTGGGCGGCAGCCCGGACATCGTTTCGCTCAGGTTGTTCTCCGTCAGGGGCGAGAGCAGCTCCGCACTGGCGGACTCCGTGATGTTGGTGTTCTCGAAGAGCTGGAGTTTCCGGATGATCTCGGCCGCGATGTTGGCTCCCATGTACTTTTCAAAGTCCATCAGCGCGAAACGCGCTTTTTGCTGGGCCGCCTTGATGTCGGTCTTGTTCTGGTTGACCTGGATGTCGTAGGCCTGCTGGGTATCAATGAACGCCGCCAGTGTGGATTGGAACTGGATGTCCTGGGTGATGATGCGCTGGCGGATTTCCGAGTTGTCCAGCTCCACCAGAACCTTGCCATTTCGGACGTCCTCCTCCGTGATCAGGGTGCCTTCATCCACGATCTTGAGGATTTTGGTGCCCTGAAAGCCTTTGACTTCCGAGCGAATCTCCTGGGCCTCCGAAGCCTCGACGCTCCCGCCCTCCAGCACACTGATGTTCAGATTGCCGCGCCGGGCGCCGAAGGTGAGTGCGGTGGCATCCCCCCTGCCGCCGCTCAACAGCAGCCAGCCGGCCAGAACCACCACCGCCAGGCCGGCGAACTTGAACCACAACGGCTGTCGGAGCAGCCAGTTAAGGATGAGCTTTAACTTCGCCATCTTTCATTTCCTCCCATTTGCCATTTTCACCGACGGTCAGGATGCCCATGTCGCGCCAGAACCGCAGGCGGGCCATGGTGTGCGCCACCAAGGCGGACGTGCGCTCGTTCTTGGATGCGATCATGGCGTTCTGGGCGTCCACCAGCTCGCGGGCGGTGCCGCGCCCCAGCTCCGAGCGGATGGTCTGCTCCTCCACCCGGCGTTCGCTGATCTGCACGCCCAGCTCGGCAATGTCGTAATTCCGCCGGGCCTGATCCAGGTTGCGCCAGCCATCGACGATCTGCAGCCGCACCTGGTCCACCGCCAGGTCAAACTCCCGCTGCGTGCGGGCCTGGCTGATCTGTGCGCCCCGGTAGGCGTTGCGCTGCGCCTTGCGGTCAATCGGCAGATCGACATCCAGCCCCGTGTACCAACTGTAGTTCTTGAAGTCCGGATTTGGATTGTTGCCCCCGCGGCCCGGCACATTCACGCCGGCGACCAGATCGACCCCGGGCAGCAGCGAGTCCGCCGCCACGTTCACATGCCGCCGCGAATCCGCCAGCGCATCGCGTTGGTTTTGCAGGTCCAGGCGCGATTCCAGCGCCACTTGAACGGCGTCGTTCACCGCCAGGTTCGGGTGCTCGATCTTCAACTGGGCCAGTTCGGCGTCGTCCAGAATGATATTGGTGTCCAGCGGCAGCCCCAGGTCGAGCTTGAACTGGTCCAGCCGCTGGCGGTAGGAGCGCACGGAATTGATCCACCGCGTCTGGGTGGATAGTTCCGCCTGTTTCAATTCATCCAGTGAGGCCTGCGCCCGCAGCCCTTCCCGGGCAAACGCCTCTTCGCGGGCCACATTGAGGCGGAAATTCTGGTAGCCGCGCCAGTTGTTGCGCACCGAGTCCCGCGTCTGGAGGATGCTGAAATAGGTGTCGGCGGTGGTCACCGAAAATTCCTTACGGTAGCGGGTGAAATCGCGCAGCGCGTACAACAGGTCGCGCTCCGCCTGGGTCAGACTTTCGGTCGCGATCTTGAAGCCTGCCCCCCGCAGCAGCGGTTGGGTCAGGGTGCTGGCCAGGCTGGAGGAGGCGCCCGGCCTCGGGTTGCCCGTCAGAAACCGGAGGAAATCCGTGCTGAAGCTGGTGATCAGTCGGGCCCCGGTTCGGAACGCCATGTCCACCCCGGCCCGGCCATTCATGCTCACGTTTTCCTCGCGTTCAATGATGGTGTTCACCCCGTTTTGGATGGCGATGGGATCGTTGTGATAAGCCGCCCCTCCCCCGGCGGAGAAGATGGGGGTGAACCGGTGGCGGGCCAGGGAGAGGGAGAGCGCTTGCAGATAAAGCACCTCCTTGCGGGACTGGTAGGACCGGCTCTGTTTGGTGGCGATCTCCAAAACCCGGGCCAGGGAGATGATCCGGGCACCCTTTTCCTCTTCCCCCTCGGTCCCCAAAAACTCCAGATCCTCGGGGGTTGGTTGGAAGACCGGCAGGGTGCCGAGATCCACCGGCGCGTTGGTTTCGATGGAAAACCGTGATTCCATCCCCTTCACCAGCCGAGACTTCTCGGTGAGGATGCGCGCGGCCTCACGGTCGGCGGATTTCCGGTATTGGCGGTTGGTACAACCTGCCACCACCAGGAAAATCGCCGTCCAAAGGCCAAACAAAAACCATGGTCGAATGCTGATCATGCGCTGAACAGAAAACAGACCGTTCCCACACGCGAATAATTCATTAATAAATGCGCGCCGGGCATTTTTCCACTGCTGGCGGAAACGTGTGCCGTCGCTCAGGGCGCGGCAGGCACGGGCACCACCCGGATGGCGTCCACATGCACGTTCCCGTCAGCCCCCTCGGTGGTCAGGGTCACCCGACCCTCGTTGCGGGAGGAAAACTGGTGGCGTCCCAGCGATACCCACCCATCCTTCAAACCCTCCGGGGTCCGCTGGTTGACCACTTTTTCAACCGTTTCCGAAAGGACTTGGAGACTCACTTTGGTTTTGGTGGAGCGGTTGGGATGGGGGGCGATGGCCAGCCACACCTCATAGGTGCCCGTGGCTTTGACGAGAAAGGAAAACTGAGCGCTGGCCTTGCCTTGGGGCCCATGGTAGAGATAGCCATCCCCCACGAAACCCGGCAGGCCGGCGCCATGCTGCCAGCCGCCCACGAGCAGCGCCTGTTTGTCATCAATCACGGTGCCTTCCTTGACATCGGAATCCACCGGCACCACGGCCGGCCCGGCCACCGGAGGAGCGTCCTTGGGGGCCACCAGCGGGTCGGTCACCTTCGCCCGCCGGGTGCTACCCGGCATGCGCATCAGATCCTTCAGTTCCTCCAGGTGGGAATCATACACCGCGCGGGGCGGGCGCTGGTATTTGACGCACAGGGAGGCCGCCTTGCCCACCACTTCGCCCATCATGCCACCGGTTTTCATCACGCGCACGGTCCCCAGGGCCTCATGGGTCACGCTGATGTTGCGCCCGGCCATGAACAGGTTGTCGATGTTGCGCGAGTAGAAGCAGCGGTACGGAACTGGGTAGCCGTTCTGCTTGTCCACGTGGCGGCCGAACACCGCCTTGGAGATGAACGGATTGTTGGTGAAGCCTCCCACGTACTTGTCCTCCGGATAATGCAGGTCAATGTCCCAGGTGGTGGGCACGGAACCATCCGGGAAGCTGCGTTTTTCCACGATATCCTCCCGGTTCAGGATGACATCCCCCAGCAGCTGCCGGGATTCGCGGGTGCCGCCCACATACGCCACCCATTCCAGGCTAGCGTTCAGGTGTTTTTCCCGGCCCTCGCCATTCTTCATCGCGTTGAACGCCCCGAACACTGCCCGGAGATTCCAATCGCGCGTCAGTTCCAGATCGGTGATGGGGTGCAGGTCAAAGCCACTCTCCCAGAACCACTGGCCATGGTATTTTTGGGGATAGGGGAAATCCTTGAGTTGGAGGGGCAGCGCCCAAGGCGTGGGCGGGAAACTCTGGGGATCAGCCTCCTCGTGCCAGCGCCACATGTTGCTCATACCCATGTGCCCGGTCTCCTTGAGGGTGTGATCCGCCCCCGCCATGAAACCGACCGTCCCGTGCCCGGTGCAATCGGCAAAGTAGGCCCCTGTAAAGCGGCGCACCCCACCTTCGTGCATATCCAGCGCCACCACCGCCACCACCCGGTTGTCCTTCATCTCCACTTTCACCACCTGGTGCCAGAGGAAAAGCTGGATATTGGGCTCGCCCCGCACCACCTTTTCGCGCCGGGCATCCACAAACTCCCCGTCCTTGGCCGGCGATTGCGTGGGCCGGTCCGCCAGCTCTTCCACGATTTCGCCCAACCGGGGGAACAGGCCGCGCTTGGTGCCACCCTGGGGCCAGACGCGGATTTCCGAGCTGCCGTTGCCGCCCAGCACGCCCCGGTCCTGGATCAGCGCCACCCGACAGCCCATGCGGGCGGCGGAGATGGCGGCGCAGGTTCCGGCATAGCCACCGCCCACCACCACCAGGTCAAAGGTGCCGGTGTTCACCGGTTGGGCAGGCTTGCCAGCCAGTTCAAAACGCCAGGGGGCCAGCCAATCGGATTGGTTGGGCGGCACAAAGGCCGCGCCGTCGGAAAACAGGATGGCATCGCAGCGACCGTTGAAGCCGGTCAGGTCATGGAGGGCCAGGAGCGTTTCTCCCACCTTCAGCTCCACCGTGCCACCCGCCTGCCAGAACCACTCCGCCGAGCGGGTGCCGAAGGTCTCCGACAGGGCCTGGCCATTGACCAGCAATTGAAAACGTCCCGGGGTGCCCGGAGCCTGCCAGCGCGCCACCCAGTCTTTGGTGCGCACCCAGACGCGATACTTGCCCGCCTGGTTGATTTTGACCTTCGTGGTGGCGTCGGCCACCGGCTTCCCCAAGCCATGGGCCATCAGGTAAGGGGAGCCCATCAGGTGGGTGAATTGGGTGTCCAACACCCAGCCGCCTGGCTCCGCAAAGGATTCGGCCTCCACCAGCACGTGCGCGGCGGAAAGTGTGCCCGGTGCAAGCACCAGCCCCAGCATTAAGACAACGAGGGTGACCGCCCGTTCGGACAGTCTTTCGAGATGAAAATGTTGAGCCATGCCCATAGCTTTACCGTTTCTCCGACGGCGTCAACCGTTTTGTGCTTTCCGCAGGTGGACCGACCGCCTATCCTGCCCACCGTCACTGACCCAAGCTATGGCTGTTCAGGCAAAAAACAAACCGGCGGAAGCCGGACTTAAACCGGGCTTGCTGCTCCTCATCCGCACGGCTTTGACCGGGGCGGTTCTGGTGGCCATCTACCTGGCGGTCCTCGCTTTCAGCGGTGGCAAAGCCGTCGGCTGCGGCCCGGATTCCGGTTGTGATCAGGTGCTCCAGAGCAAGTGGTCCACCTTCTTTGGCATACCCGCCAGTCTGCTGGCTCTGCCGCTCTATGGGCTGCTGCTGGTGGGCACCCGGGGACTCACCGGCAAAATCCCGCCCGTCCGCCAGTGCCAGACCTGGGCCTGGGTTTTGCCCTGTGCCGTGGCCGTGGCGGGGGCTGCCGTCTGGTTCGTGGTGCTTCAATTGTTTGTCCTTCACAAAATCTGCGCCTACTGCATGACCGCCCACCTGGCGGGCGGCGGCGCGGCCCTGCTCCTGTTGTGCAAGGCCCCCTACGGGCTCGCTCCGGAAAAAGCCTGGCAGTTGGAAAAAACCGTTTTTGTGCCGTTCCGCCTGCTCACCCGTGGACTCGGTCTCGGATTGGCCGCCGTGGCGCTGCTGGCGATCGGCCAGGTGGTTCATCATCCAAAGACCTTCATCAGCACGGCCATCCCCATGGTGGTTACCCAGGGGACCACCAACCAGTCACTGACCATCAAACCGGCCATAAGCCCAGTCCTGGCCACCGGTCCCCGCGAACACTTGGTGCCCTCTGTGGACCTGATGCCGCCGCCCAAAGGCCGCACCAACGCTCCGGTGGTTCCCTCCCCCCCCCCGCCTCAGTCCTTGGTGCCTCCCATCACCCAAGGCCGGGTCTTGGATCTCTACAACGGCGCTTTCAAACTGAATCTGGAGGCGGTGCCGACGATTGGTTGGGCGGATTCCCCGCATAAAATTGTGAGTCTCTTTGACTACACCTGCCATCATTGTCGGCTGGTGCATGGTCATCTGCTGGCCCTGGAGCGGATGTTTCCCCGTCAATTGGCCATCGTCAACCTGCCGATGCCGCTGGATGCGAACTGCAATTTCACCCTGCGCCGCACCCCTCGTGCCCACACGAACGCTTGTATCTACGCCCGCCTGGGTCTCTCCGTCTGGCGTGCCAACCGCCAGGCGCACCAGCGTTTCGAGGAGTTTATCTTCAGTCCGGAAACCCCTCCTTCGCTGGAGGCTGCCGTCCGCTATGCCGTCAGTCTGACGAGTGCTGACGCCTTGAAAAAGGCAGGCTCAGACCCCTGGGTGGAGGAACAATTGCAGACGGACATCCGGATTTACGCCACCAACATGACCCAGTTTCGCAACGGGGCCATGCCTCAGCTCCTTATCGGTACCAACCTGATCTCCGGGGTCATCAACAATGTGGGTGATTTGCTCCCTTACCTGAAAACTCAGTGGGGTCTGCAACCACCCCCCTGATGGAAAATCCCCGCCAACCCGTTCCTTTTTCTCCGCCAGACAGGGTGTAACCTTTTACCCCCTGGCGGCTCAGTGATGGTGTCGGGTATAT
>CAIYYI010000589.1 GCA_903930345.1 uncultured Verrucomicrobiota bacterium | reverse complement strand
GTGGTTATGAGTGCTTGTTCACGGCACTACCATCGGCCATTTTTTAAGGTTAGCCTATTACGATTTTTTTATTGCATCCTTAGGTTATATCTAATACCCATATAGGTATGGAATTCCTGAACTATCATCATCTGCGCTATTTTTGGGTGGTTGCCCGAGAATCCAGCCTGCGCAAGGCATCGGAAAAACTTCACGTGTCGCAGCCTACCATCTCTGCCCAACTCGCCGCGTTGGAGGGTGCCTTGGGCGAAAAGTTATTCCGTCGCAGCCCCAGCGGGCTCACTCTTACAGAAACCGGGCACTTGGCGTACAGCTACGCGGAGGAAATCTTCGCCCTGGGCCAGGATTTTCTGCAGGCGGTCACCCAGCGGCCAACAGCCCGCCCCTTGCGCATTACCATTGGCATTGCCGATTCGTTGCCCAAACTCGTGAGCCACGAAATCATCCGGCCCATCTTCAGCCTGAGCCAGCCAATCCAGGCGGTTTGCTTGGAGAACAAGACCTCCGACCTGCTCGCCCAATTGGCGGTGTATCGCCTTGACATCGTTCTGGCGGATGAGCCAGCCCCCAGCGCCTTCCCCCTCAAAACTTTCAATCACCTGCTCGGCGAGAGCGGTGTAACTATTTGCGCCGTGCGCAAACTCGCCCTGAAGTTGCGGAGAAACTTCCCGTGTTCCCTGCACAACGAACCCATGCTGCTCCCCACCTCAGGTTCCGCGCTCCGCAGAACTCTGGAAAAATGGTTCCAGGAGCAGCATATCCACCCGCGCGTGGTGGCTGAGTACGACGACGCGGCACTGATGAAGGTCGCTGCGGGGGACGGACTGGGCTGTTTTCCATTACCCACGGTGGCCGTGGATGAAGCCGTCGCTCTCTACGGATTCCAGATCGTCGGAAAGGCCAAGGGGTGCGCCGTGCAATACTATGCTATCAGTGCCGAACGCAAGCTCACCCATCCGGCGGTAATGGCGATTACTTCTAATGCGCGGGGTGGAATATTTGGCAAACCAGCGCTGGACCCAGTTTAGCCAAGGATGCTGGGATAACGGACTGCCTAAATACGCAAACCCGGTCCCGCCGAAAACCGCATCTCATCTCCCAAATTTCCACCTAAGGATCTAAAGCGACGTTAAGACCCCTGTGTTTTCTGGGCATGCCAGCTTTCATAAGTTATAGATTTTGGATGAGATGCCCACTTTGGTCTTTTGGGGTTGGGACCAATTGGTCCCACCGGCGCCCCAGGAGGGGACCGGTGCTGCGACCCCCACCGGGGTCGGGGGAATGGTTTGGGCGGCGGAGGTGGTGGAACGAGGCGGGAGATTGAGCCTCCCGCACCCCGATTTGGGCCAAACTTAAGGCTTTGATTTTTCGGCCGCCAATCCTAAGCTGCCCCGTCATGAAGAATTCCGGCAAAGCCATGCAGGCGGCTTTAAAACTGATTGTCAGCTCCCTGATCATTGTGCTGGCGGTCTGCGCATTGGGCATCATCGCCAAGTATGTGCACGCGCTGATCGACTACCTGGCCTTCGGTCTGGTGGGTCTCTGGCTCGTTTTTGTCGCCTTCACCCTCTATTTCTTTCGCGATCCCGAAGCCCGGGTGCCGCAGAATCCCAAAGTGATCCTCTCCCCCGGCCACGGCAAGGTGGACGTGATCACCGATTATGAGGAGAAGGAGTTTTTTGGCGGACGCTGCCGCCGGGTTTCGATCTTTCTCTCCCCGCTGGATGTGCATGTGCAAAAAGCGGTGATCAGCGGCCGGATCGGGTACGTGAAACACAACACGGGCAAGTTCCTGAGCGCCATGCGGACCGAGTGCGGGCTACAGAATGAGAATGTACTGATCGGTTTTGAATCCCCGGAAGTCACCGGGGGCCGGGTGGGCGTGCGCCTGATCGCGGGCGTCCTGGCGCGGCGGATCATCCCCTGGGTGCAGGTGGGCGAGCCCATTGCCCGGGGGGAGCGGATCAGCCTGATCCAATTTGGATCCCGCTGCGACATTTACCTGCCCATGGACATGGAGGTGACCGTCAAACTGGGCGACCGGGTGGCGGGCGGGGAAAGCATCATTGCGCGGTATCGGTAGCCTATGAGCACGCCCAACCAACCGGAAGGCGACAAGCCGGCCCACGAGGTGCTGAAGATCTATTTTCTGCCCAATCTGATGACGGCGGGCAACCTGTTTTGCGGGTTCCTGGCCCTGACCAAGATTGTGGAAGCAGACCAGGCGGCCGCCAATTTTGACGCCACCATCCGGCTCTCGATGTTCCTGATCCTGCTGGCGTGCATCTTTGATCTGCTGGATGGGCGGGTGGCCCGCATGGGGGGCTACGAGAGCCCGTTTGGCCGGGAGTTTGATTCGCTGGCGGATCTGATCTCCTTCGGGGCGGCACCGGCCTTCCTGGTGCACCGGATTGTGCTGCGGGACCTGTTCATCGGCATGCCGGAAGTGGGCTGGTTCATCGCCTCCATGTACCTGATCTGCGGCGCGCTGCGGCTGGCGCGGTTCAACTGCCTGGCAGCCATGTCGGGCAGCGGCGGAGGGAAGGAGTTCCTCGGCTTTCCCATCCCGGCGGCGGCGGGCGTGGTGGTCTCCCTGACACTGTTATGCATGTGGTGGGACAACCATTTCCTGACGCGCGGCTCCCTGCGCTATGTGCTGCCGGTGATCCTGATGTTCCTTTCCATCATGATGGTGAGCAACGTGCGCTACCCCACCTTCAAGACGCTGGACCTGCGGGCCACCCGCACCTTCACCAAGACCGTGCTGGGCATCCTGTTCATCGGCATCCTGTTCATTTTGCAGGAGAAAGTTCTCTACCTGGTTTTGCCCTTCGTTTTCACCGGCTACCTGCTCTACGGCTTCGTGCGGCCGCGCATTTCCCGCAAAATCGTGCAGGAGCTGGAGGATGAGGATGAGGAGCCCCATCAGGGATAGGGCCGAATGATGGAGCATTCCCCCATTCTATTGGCGGCGCTCACCGGATTCATCAGCGGGGTGTTGCTTTCCATCCCGGTGGGTCCCATCAACGTCACCATCATCAACGAGGGCGCGCGCCGGGGTTTCAAGTGGGCGGCGATGATCGGGCTGGGGGCGGTGCTGATGGAGGTGATCTATTGCACCATCGCCTTCACCGGGTTCGCCTCCTTTTTCTCGCGCGGGGTGGTCAAGGCCATCATGGAACTGGCCAGCTTTGTCTTCATGCTCTACCTGGGGATCAAGTTCCTCCTGGCCAAGACCGTGGATGTGCCCGACGAGGTGGTGCCCGGCCAGGTGATGGAGCAAAGGCTGGAAAGCAAATTCAAGCCGCACTCGGCCTTCATGACCGGCTTTGTCCGGGTGATGGGCAACCCGGGCATCCTGGTCTTCTGGATCATCCTGGCCGCCAGCTTCATCTCGCGGGAATGGGTGGAGCCCACCTGGGCCGCCAAATTCGCCTGCATCAGCGGGGTGTTTCTCGGCACGGGCCTCTGGTTTCTCGGCCTGAGCTGGGCTGTGAGCCTCGGACACCGCAAGTTTGAGGAGAAAACCCTGCTGCGGCTGGAGCACATCTCCGGCGTGGTGCTGCTGACCATGGCGCTGGCCCACGGCGGCCACATCGTCTGGCAGATGACCTCCCACCAGCTCCACTGATTCCAATGAGCCCCGCCGGACAACCGGCCTATTTCAGGGCATGATCCGCCGGTTTCACCCCGCGGACATATTTGTTGAAGCCGAAGTAACTGGGGGTGAACTCGCCCACAAACCCCACGTTGCTGCGGGCGGGAATGCTCTTGGACAGATCGAGCGCCCAATAGCAGGAGTTCACCACCAGGCGGCGGAGATCCTCGCTCTGAAAATCAATCGCCGCGCCCATGGTGGTGGTGATGATGCGGGAGGTCTTGCCGGTCTCCCCCCGGTATTCACGCAGCCAGTACACCGGCATGAGCGGGGTGTTTTTTTTGCCCTCCAACGGCTTGTCCTCCGGCTTCATCCCGGCCAGCACCTGGCCGTGCAGCAGCACCTGCGCGTTCTCCGGCAGATGGATGACGCCATAGACATCGGACGGCCCCCAGACATCCGCCACGCCGCGCAGGGCGGGATGGTCCTTGAGCGCCTGGTTGACCACCCCCCGGGTGCTTTCCTTGGCATGATCGCCGTGGTGGTTGATCCAGGTTTCGCCCAGCACCTGCTGCCCGAACCCGCCCGCCCATTCCTTGCTGCGCCAATCATACTTGGCATAGGGGCTCTGCTTGTTGCGGCTGTAGGAAAAAGAATGGGTGGAGGTGCGCAGGGCAAGGATCGGCTTGCCCGAGTTGACGAAATCCGCGAAGTATTTCATCTGCGCGTCCGGCCATTCGCGGAAACGCAGCAGCAGGATCATCATATCCGCCTGCGGCAGGACTTCCAGGCCGGTGTAATTGGTCTGGTTATTGGGATCAATCAGCCCGGTGGCGGGATCCGTGGAGAAAAGGACGGTACACTTGAAGCCGTGGCGGACCGCCAGGATTTTGCCCAGTTGGGGCAGGATTTCCTCGGAGCGGTACTCCTCATCCCCCGCCAGGAGGACAATGTGCTTGCCCCGGCCGGGACCCTCTTTGCCCTCGTAAACCACGCTGGCAGCGTGCATGGCCAGGGGGACAATACAAAGCAGCAACCCCAACAGGGCGGGGCGCACCAGTGGAAACAGTCGTGTGGCGATCATGGGCAGGACTCTAACCAGACCCGCGCCCGATGGCAATATTTCTGTTTCAGGCCGGGCGGAGCGCCGCCAGCGCGGCCTGAAAATCCGGTGGCCAGGGCGCCTCAAACCGCAGGGCCTCCTTCGTGGCGGGATGCGTGAAGGCCAGGCAGCGGGCATGCAGCAGCACCCGGGGGGCCGTGTAGCCGGTCAGCTCGATCAAACGCAGATTTTGTCGTTTGCCGTAAGTTTCATCCCCCACCACGGGGTAGCCCAGGTGCAGAAAATGCACCCGGATCTGGTGGGTGCGCCCGGTGTGGATCACGGCCTCCAAAAGCGCGGCCTCCCGCAGCCGCTCCAGCACCCGCCAGCTTGTCCAGGCCTCGCGGCCCCGATCCTCCTCCACCGTCATGCGCTTGCGGTGGGTGGCGTGCCGCGCGATGGCCGCCCGGATTTCCCCCTTGGCGCGCGCCGGCTGACCGCACACCACGGCATGGTAGGCCTTGAAGACTTCCCGGTCGGCAAATTGGCGGGCCAGCTCCACATGGGTGGCGTCGTTCTTGGCCACCACCAGACAGCCGCTGGTCTCCTTGTCGAGCCGATGCACGATGCCCGGGCGGGCCACGCCGCCGATGCCGCTGAGCTGCCCGGCGCAATGGTGCAGCAGGGCGTTGACGAGCGTGTGCTCCTCATTGCCCGCCGCCGGGTGCACCACCAGGCCCGCCGGTTTGAGCACCACGATCAAATCGGCATCCTCGTGCAGGACCTCCAGCGGGATTTCCTCCGGCTGCGCCTCGGCGGGGCGGGCTTCCGGCCAGCGGACGGACACCTGATCACCACGGCGCGGCTTTTGTGAAGGCTTGGCAGGCTGCCCATTGACCAGGATGCACCCCTGCTCCAGCAGACGCTGGAGGGCGCCCCGCGAAACAGCGGGATAGCGTTTGCCCAGGCATTTATCCAGCCGATCATGGAATACAACCTCCTCCACCACAAAACAATCGGAGTGGGAATCGGCGCCCGGCGGGGGCGGGGTGGGAATATCGGTGGGCGGGTTCATGATTCGGGTGGTTGGGGCGGCGCGGCATCCGGGGCGGGCCGGGCCTCCGCCGCCGGGCTGCGCAACTGCGCCAGGGCGGCCAGGAGAAACAGCAGGCCGATGCCGGTGCAGATGGCGGAGTCCGCCACGTTGAAGGCCGGAAAACCAAGCTCATCCCCGCTGCGCCGGTAGGTGTAAAAATAGAGGAAATCCACCACATGCCCGTACTGCAGGCGGTCCACGACATTGCCGAGAATGCCGCCAAAGATCAGCCCCAGGGCGATCTGGCCACGGCGCGTGTGGGCATCGAACTGGTCCCGCGCGAAAAACAGCAGCGCCAGCGCCAGCAGGGAGACGATGGACAGCAGCTCGTTGTTGTCCTTGAACATGCTCCAGGCGGCCCCGGTGTTGCCCCAGTGGACCAGCTTGAAAAAGCCGTCCACAACCACCTGGCTCTCATGCAGGCCCAGATGGCGCAGCACCGCCAGCTTGGTGAGCTGGTCGGCACCGAAGATGAGGGCGGCCACGAGGCCCATGCGTTGGTTGGCGGAAAGGGTCATGCGGGGGGGGGATCGGTGGGGGTTGGGGGGGCGGGTTCCTCCAGGTGCAGCAGGGCCTGGAGCGCGGCCTCGGTTTCGGCGGCCTGCTTGCTGCGACCGCTGCCGCGGCCCAATTCCCGTCCGTCATGCAGCACCGCGCACTCAAAGAGGCGGTCATGATCGGGCCCGGCAATGTTGAGCACGTGGTAGGCGGGTCCGGTGGCGGACCAGGCCTGGATCCGCTCCTGCAACTCGCCCTTGGGATTGTCGCTGGCGCCCTGTTTTTCCACCTCCTCCAGCTCCTGGCTGAATTGTTGCAGGATGAAGGCGCGCGCGGCGGGAAACCCGCCATCCAACAGCAACGCGCCCAGCACCGCCTCAAAGGCATCCGCCAGGGTGGAGGCGCGGTCGCGGCCGCCCTGGCTGGCATCACTGCGGCTCAGCGCCAGGTAATGGCCCAGGCGCAGGCCCCGGCCTTTTTCCGCCAGCGTGCGGTGGTTGACCAGGCGGGCGCGGGTTTTGGTGAGGGTGCCCTCCTTGAAATCCGGGTACCGCTGGTACAGGGCCTCGGCCAGCACCAGCCCCAGCACGGCATCGCCCAAAAACTCCAGGCGCTGGTTGTGCGGGGTTTGCGGGCCAGCCTCCTGCGCCACGGAGGGGTGCGTCAACGCCAGCCGCAGAAGGCCGGAGTCGCCGAACTCGTAACCAAGGTGCTGCTGCAATTCTGCCAGGGCGCTCACAGACGAAAATGGGTTAGGACGCCGCCTCAGGCGGCGCGGGGTTGGCCTCCGGCTCCGGGCCGGGTTCCGCCGGGGCGGCTTCGGGTCCGGCCTGGGCAGGCTCCACCGCCGCACTGGCATCAGGAGCCGGCGGGTACTTCTCCGGCAACCCGTGCTCCAGCAGGTCCATGACCTGATGCTGCACGGCGGTCAGTTGGTTGAGCTGGAGATGCGGGTCGATAATGGTGTAGAGATCCCCGCTTTTGGGGTGCTCATAAATGATCGTGCGGCGGCCTTCCCGGACAATCTGCTCCTTCACCTTGAGGATGCGCTTGCGCTCCAGCATGACCGCCAGGATGAACGCCGCGGCGGAAAACGCCGGATCCCGCAGCTCAATCACCCGGCGCAGCAGGGTTTCCGCCGCCTCCTTCTTGATCGGCTCAGGCGGGGCCACGGGCGGGGCCTCGTAAACCCCGTGCCAATAGGAGACAAAGCCCTTGCGCACCCCCTCATGCTGCTGGTATTGGGTGCGCCAACAGTGGCCGCAGATATCGAGGCGGACGAAGTGGGAATGCTCGTCGAACAGCAACGTATGATAGGTCTCCTTGTCCGCAAACGACTTGTTGCACGCCTGACAGGCGTGCGCGCGGGACTGGATATTCCATTCATTCAAGGCCACAACTGCGCCATTATCTTCACCCGAACCCCGACTGCAAACCAATTCACGACATTGAGCGCGGCCCGGAATTGCCAAAACCATTTTGGACGGCTACGCTGACACCAATCAATGCGCGCGACCCCGACACTTGGATTCCAATGGCTGAGAACCGGACGCGAGGCTTTTGCCGCCATGTTTGCGGCCATCGACCAGGCCCAAGGTTGCGTGCGCCTGGAGACCTACATCTATGCGGATTCCCATTTGGGACGGCTGTTTCGAGACCGGCTGCTGGCCGCGCGCCAGCGCGGGGTGCGGGTGAAAGTCCTGGTGGACGCCTTTGGCTCGGTGGAACTTCAGGATGGTTTCTGGCAGGAACTGCGGTCCGCCGGGGCGGAGTGTCGCTGGTTCAACCCGCTTAGCCTGAGAGGATTCGGGTTTCGGGACCACCGCAAACTGCTGGTCTGCGATGAGGTGATTGCATTTGTGGGCGGGTTCAACGTGGCCGACGAGTACCACGGCGATGGGGTGGAGGCCGGATGGTGCGACCATGGCATGGCGATCACCAATGAACTGGTGACGGGATTCGTGCAGGCCTTTGAGAACATGTTTGACATGGCGGACATGCAGTACCGCCCCTTCACCCGGCTGCGCAAATCCGTCGCCCGACAGAAGCTGCGGGAGTCCGTCGGGGAAATGCTGCTGACCGGACCGGGGCGCGGGTTCAACCCCTATAAGAGGGCGCTGCACCTGGATTTGAAACAGGCCCGGCGGGTGCATATCGTCTGCGCCTATTTTCTGCCCACCTGGAACATCCGGCGGATGCTCGGGAGGGTTGCGCGGCGGGGCGGAGTGGTGCAGCTCATCCTGCCGGGCAAATCCGATGTGGCGCTGGCCCAAAAGGCGGCCCACGGGCTCTACCAAGGGTTGATGCGCAACGGGGTGGAGATCTATGAGTACCAGCCCCAGGTGCTGCACGCTAAACTGATCATCGCCGACCACGCGGTTTACGTCGGCTCGGCCAACCTGGATGCGCGCAGCCTGAACATCAATTATGAAATCATGGTGCGGATGCACACCCCGGCGCTGGCAGCGGAGGCAAGAGAGGTTTTTGCCGAGGACTTGCGGCACTCTCGGCGGCTGGATCCCGAGGTGTGGCGGAAATCGCGCAGCCTGTGGACGAAGTTCAAGGAGCGCTGCGCCTATTGGATGCTGGCCCGGCTGGACCCTTACCTGGCCCGCGCGGCCTTGCGCCGCCTCGGCGGTCGTTTGACAACTCCCCGGCATCGGTCAGATAGCCAGACCTGACCCAGCGCCCGAAAGCCCCCCCCGGCTCAGGCGCGGAACAGTTGCCCCATTTTCTTGCCCAGGATCCGGCCGGCCACCAGCAGGCTGGCGGTCAGGATCGCCATGCCCACCACACCCAGGGCGCAGGCGATGCTGGGCGCGTCCGGCTCGATCCGGCCCATCAGTTGGTAAATCATCTTGGTGATGGGGAAATACTGCTCGCGCATGGCCAAAATCAGACCGTCGCTGACCTCCAACATGGCGAAGGAGAAGGTGAGGATCGTGCCCGCCACCAGATTGGCCATCACCAGCGGAATGGTGATTTTGCGCAGGGTGCGCAGCGGGGAGGCCCCCAGATTGGCGGAGGCCTCCTCCAGGGCCACGCTGGTCTGCTGGAACCCGGCCGTCGCGGAACGCACAATGTACGGCAGGCGCCGCACGCTGTAGCTGATGATCAGGAGCAGCGTGGGGTTCTCCCGCGGGTTCAGCCAGGAGATTTTGAAATCGAAACCGGCCACATAGCCAAACGCCAGGACGATGCCCGGCAGGGCCAGGGGCAGCATGGCCAGGGCATCCAGCAACCCGGCCAGCGGGATGCGCCGCCGGGTGAGCAGCCAGGCGATGACCACCCCCAGCACCAGGTCAAGGAAGGCGCTGATGCTGCTGAAGAAAAGGCTGTTACGAATGCTGGAGGCCGTCAGCCCATGGCCGAAAACCTCACCAAAGTAGCGGGTGGTCCACTGTTCCGGCAGCACCGTGAAAAACCAGCGGGCGGAGAGGGATTGGATGATCACCGCCAGGTGGGGCAGCAGGGCAATGCCCACCAGCGCGCCCAGCGCCGCCCAGATCAGCACGGTCTGCCCCCGGGTGGCCCGGGATTCAAAACCGGAGGTGTGGCCCCGGGCCATCATCTCATAGCGGCGGGATCCCAGCACCCGCTTGCTGAACCAGAAGAGCACGAGCGTCAGCGCCAGCACCAGCACCACCAGCGCGTAACCCATGGGGTTGGTGTTGACCTGCGTGACCCCATCGAAGATCTGCACCGGCACCACCCGCGTCACCCCGAAAATCAGCGGCGTGCCCAGATCGGTGAACGACCAGATGAAAACGATGATGGCCCCGGCAAAATACCCGGGCAGAATGAGCGGCAGGGTGACGTTGCGGAACAGCCGCCAGCCGTTCGCCCCCAGGTTCTGGGCGGCCTCCCGCAGGGCGGGATCCACATTGGCCATGGCGGCGGAAAGGTTGAGGAACATGATGGGGTAGAGGCTCAGGACCTGCAGGATGACGATGCCCCAAAAGCCGCCCGCGCCAAGCCAGTCCACCGGCGTTTCCAGGGAACCCCACCCCATATCGGAGAGCCAGAGGTTGAGCGAACCGTAGCGGGCCAACACTTGACGCAGCCCGATGGCCCCCACAAAGGGCGGCATGATCATCGGCACCAGCAGCAGGCCGCCCAAAAGCCCTTTGCCGCGAAAATCAAAACGGGTCATGACATGCGCCACGGGAAACGCGAGCAGAGTGGTCAGGCCGGTGGTCAGCAGGGCGATGGCAAAGCTGTTGAGCAGACTCTCCCGCTGCAACGGGCTGGAGAGCAGCAGCTCGAAATACTTCAGGGTGAAGCGTCCGTTCTCCAGAAACGCCCCTTTGAGCATGAAACTGACGGGGTAGAACAGGAACACGCCAAAAAAGGCCGCCAGCAGGCCCAGGAAAGCCACCGTGGACAGATTCAGATCATACTTTTTCACGCGGCCCGCAATCTAAGCCAAACCCGGCGGGATGTCACTGGCAGGTTTTTAATCTGCGACCAGATTCGCATCAGGGGTTTCGAGCACCAGGTGAAAGTGGTGTAGGTGCTTGCGCATCAAGCAATAAGCATGCTTTCATCAGCCGGGCGAACCGGGTCGAGGATAATTCCAGCCATTCACGGAAGGTCTCAATGGAGGTGCGGTCCACCAGTATCTCCACGGTCTTGACGGTATCCAGCACCGGGACTGCTCCGGTCCAGTCTGCGACCACCATCCGCCCTCTGTGCGGGCACCCAGGCCGAAGGAATTATCTCCCGCCGAGGCGCGGTGATGACAAAACGGTTTTTGAAGCCAAGATGGCACTTTCTG
>CAIYYI010000588.1 GCA_903930345.1 uncultured Verrucomicrobiota bacterium | reverse complement strand
GCCAGCACCAAGTCCATGAAGCGCATGGCCGCCCTGCAACCGCAGATGAAGGCCATCCAGGACAAGTACAAGGATGAACCGGCCAAGATGAACCAGAAGGTGATGGAGTTCATGAAGGAGAACAAGGTCAGCCCGCTCGGCGGCTGTCTGCCCATGGTCATCCAAATTCCGGTCTTCTTCGGTTTCTACAAGATGATCCAGACGGCCATTGAGCTGCGCGGAGCCTCCTTCCTCTGGGCCACCGACCTCTCCCAGGCCGACACCGTTGCCCATGTGGCTGGTTTCCCCATCAATCCGCTGCCGCTCGTCATGGGGGTGACCATGCTTTGGCAGGCCCGGCTTACCCCGCCCTCTCCGGGCATGGACCCCATGCAGCAGAAGATCATGAAGTACATGCCGCTCATGTTCATGGTTTTCCTTTACAACATGTCGGCGGGGTTGACGCTTTACTGGACGGTGCAAAATCTGCTAACCATAGCGCAGATGCAGTTGACCAAGGCCGCTCCGGTGGGCAGCGTGACTGTGATTGCTCCGCCGGTCAAGGCGCGCAAAGCCAAATGATGGTGGCGGTTTGAACACGAAACACCGACGAATTTTATGCCTGCACAACCGAAAGAAATTCTCGAAAACCTGCTCCGTTTGATGGGTTTTGAAGCCACCGTCGAAGAACACCTCCTGGATGATTGCGTGTTCCTTGACGTCAAAACCGAGGATTCCGGTCGCCTGATTGGCCGCCAGGGCCAGACACTCACGGATTTGCAGTACCTTGTGAATCGTCTCTTGTTCGAGCAGGATTCCACCGCACCCAAAGTCACTGTGGATGTGGGCGGCTACCGCGCGCAAGCCCGTGAAACCCTGGTGAAGAAAGCCCAGGACGCCGCCTCCAAGGTCCGCCGCTGGGGTGATGTCGTGGAATTGGAGCCGATGAATGCCTTTGATCGCCGTATCATCCATAACGCTCTGAAGGACGATCCCTCGGTGGAGACCCAGAGCGTTGAGGTGGAAGGTACGGATAAGAAAGCCATCCTGCTGCGTCCCAAACACTAAGGTTTTTTCAACCGCCGGGCAGGGGCGGGTCTGGTTCTTGTTTTTTGATCCACGGGTCGAGAGTCTGCACGCTGGAGAGGGGCGTTTTTCTCGTCAATACATTGAATCCTTTGGTGGAGATTGCCGTCGAACCATCACCAGCAATATTTCGCCAATGAGTTGACGGGGCATTGTGTGGGAGAATAGTTTTGTACCAATCCTATGTTGCGCCGCTCAAATTTGTCCCGGGCTTTCACCCTGATTGAACTCTTGGTGGTGATTGCCATCATTGCCATTCTCGCCGGTTTGCTGCTGCCCGCCCTGGCCAAGGCCAAAGCCAAAGGTCAGCGCATTTCCTGCATCAGCAATCTCAAACAGGTGGGGCTCTCGTTCATCATGTGGAGCGATGACAACGAAGGCCGGTTTCCCTGGCAGTTGGAGATCACCAATGGTGGCAGCAAATCCATTTCCTACGCCTGGCTGCATTTCACGCTGATCTCCAACGAAATCTCCACCCCGAAGGTCCTTCGTTGCGCCAGCGATTCCATCTCCCTGGCCAATGGCTTTGGCACCGGTTCGGGTGATTTGTTTGGGGATTCCTCCAAGCAGGACAAGGCCCTGAGCTATTTTATTGGGACCGAAGCCCGCCCCACGGTGCCGCTGATGCATCTGGCTGGGGACCGCAATTTGAACGGCAACGACGGCCCTTGTGCTCCGGCGGGGATCCAAAATGCGCTCCAGCTCCAGACCACGGGCACATGGAAGAGCGATATCCACGGGAATGCCGGCAATTTTGCCATGGTGGATGGCAGTGCCCAGCAAATTTCCCAGAGCGGTCTTAAAAAGCACCTCAGCCAGCCACAGTTGATGGCAGGCGACCCCAACCTCAGCAACTGCGTGCTGCCCCCGCGCCCGTAGTCATTCCTCGACAAACGCGCGGATCAAGCGCATTTCGGTTTCCCCCAGGATGGTGTGATCCTTGGGGAGTTCATGCCATTGGATGTTCAGCCCGGCGGCTTGCAGATCCTTGACCTGCGCCTGCACCTTGTCGAAGGGCAGGAGCGGATCCAACGTGCCATGGGTGATGAGGAACCGCTGTTCTCGGGCGGTGGGCACCGCTTCCGTGAGCGCCTGCTGGTGGTGCTGGCACCATCCACTGATACCCAGCAACCCGGCCAGGCGGGCCGGATAGCGCAGCCCGGTTTCCCAAGTCATCAGGCACCCTTGCGAAAAGCCGAACAGGAAGGTGTTTTCGGAGGCATAGCCGAGGGTGCGGGTGTGGTCCAGCAGTTCAAAGAGCAGCTTGCGGCTGCGCGCGATCCCTTTCGGATCGGCCTCCAGTGTGGGGCTGATGTCAAACCAGGAAAAGCCGCCATAATAATCGTCAGGCGCATTGACGAGCAGGTAATTCAGCCAAGGCATCCGCATGGCCTGGGGCAGCCAAACGTAGCCTTCCGCGCTGTCGCCCAGCCCGTGGAGCACCACCATGAGGTGTTGGGAGTTGCCATCCGCCGCTCGAATCAATTGGTGCGTCAACATAGTCTGCCCCACAGCATGACCAACCCACCCCGATTCATGCAACCAAAACACACCGTCAACTATAGATTGACTTAAACGCCAATGCTCCTACATTAGCATCAGGAAACAATATTGCCTGTTGGCATATTGTGGTATGGAACGTGACTGGCTCGATCCAAAGTCTCTGTCCGAGCAAGTGTCGTCCATCGGTGGTGTTTTCCGGTTGGGCGGATTTGTACCCTGCTTGCTCTGAATGACTTTCGTTTGTGAAAAGGGCCGGTTCGCATCCAAGAAAAGGGTCTGAAATATGAAAACACTGCCTCGTTCCCCATGGCTTCACCTGCTGACGGTTGGTTGGTTGATGATGTGTTTGCAAGTGTCAACTGCCGCCGGTGATTCGATCACGATCATCAACCGGGGGGCGGTCTGGAAATATCATTCCCAAGGATTCATCCCAGCCGAGGGATGGATGGCGCGGACCCATGATGACTCCGCCTGGACTTCCGGCCCCGCTCCTTTGGGCTATGGTGATGGCGATGAGGCCACGGTGATTCCTTCCGGCTCAGGTCAGTTGAAATACAGCGCCAGCTATTTTCGACACGCGTTCGTGCTGACCAACGCCGCCGCCATTACCGGGCTCACCATCAACCTATTGCGCGATGACGGCGCGATTGTGTATCTGAATGGGGTGCCGGTGCTGGTGGAAAACATGCCCGCCGGTGCCGTCAGTTACAGCACCCCCGCCACCACCACGGTGGGAGGCACGGATGAAACCTTCTATTTCCCCCGCGTCCTGAGTGTTTTGCCGCTGACGAACGGCGTCAATGTGGTCGCTGTGGAGATTCACCAGGTGAGTACCACCAGCACCGATTTGAGCTTTGATCTGGAACTGGTGGCGCAGGTTTCAGAGGGCTCCAATCCGGGGACCGTCACCAATCCGCCGTTGACCAATCTGCTGATGGGTTGCCTCAAACGCGAGGTGTATTTCGACGTCCCCGGCAACTCGCTGGACATGTTGACGAGTTGGGCGGCCTACCCTGATTCCCCTGATTTGGTTACCCTGGTCAATCTCTTTGAATCCCCTTCGAATTGGGGGGAGAATTTCGGGGAGAGGATTTCCGGATTCCTGCTGCCACCGGTCAGCGGCAATTATCGGTTCTATGTTTCCGGGGATGATCAATGCGCGCTGTTCATCAGCGCCGATGAATCGCCCAGCCAAAAGGTGCAGGTCTGTTTTGAGCCGAGCTGGAACCCGTCACGCACCTGGACCGGCGGCATGGGACGCCCCAACAGCGAAAATATTTCCGCTCCCCTCTACCTGCAAGCGGGTCGGCGCTACTACGTCGAGGCGCTGCACAAGGAGGGTGGCGGGGGGGACAATTTCGCCGTGGCCTGGCAATTGCCCAATGGTCCTGGTCCTGCCAATGGCGAACTGCCCATCTCCGGAGAATTTCTGGCCACCTATCCGGATGATGTCCTGAATCACGAACCGCCAGCGGTCGCGCTGGTGAGGCCGTTTTCAGGGCAGGTTTTCACCGCCCCGGCGGCCCTGGCCATTGCGGCGGACGCGCAGGCTGCGGGAGTCGAATTCATCGCCAACGGCACGAGTCTCGCCGTCCTCACCAATCCACCCTTCGTTTTCCAATGGACGAATGTGCCGGTCGGGGGGTACACCTTGGAAGCCCGGGCTTGGAATTGGGCGGGGGTATCCGCCACCTCGGCCCCAGTGGCTGTGTTGGTCCAGGCGGGCACGCCACCGAACACCACCGGCGAACGGGAACTTCATCTGATTGGCATCTATGAGGGCGTTGCCACCAGCAGTGGCGCCAATCCTGACGGCAATGCTGCGGTGGTGGTGGATCGCCCGGGAAAACGGGTCACGCTGGTCCTGAACGCGTTTGATCGGGTCACTTGGAATCTCTCCATCCTGAGCGGGTCCACCATTGAGCGGGTTTTCCTGTGCGGCTATCACACGCAAACCGTCACTGGATTGCCTGCGGGTGTCCCGGTGGTCCCCCAATATTATGATAATTCCCCCGGCAACTACATCTATTACGGATATGAGATGGAGGTGGGCCTGTTCCTCCGGAATGTGCCGTCAATCCATTCCCTGACCGGGTTGGAAATCAGCAGTTTTCAAGGCGGCTATCGGGCACCCTATCCCATTCCCTTCATCATCAACCAGGTGCAGGATGATCCGCGTCTGCGATCTGATTACCCGCCGTTGACCCCGTCAGCGGAGTTGCCGAACCTGGCCTTCAGTCTGTCGTTTTTGAACGAGTATTCCTCGTCGGCGGGCCAGGTGTTTGCCCGGGGTTACACCCTGGCCGGCCCCACCAATGGGACCAGCCTGCTGCCGTCCGGAAACCGCGTGGTCACGGACGACGGCGGGCGTTTCTTTTATGGCATCTCCAGCCACTCGGTCCTGAAAGTGGACCGGCAAAACGGGGCGATGCAAACCCTCTCCCTCGGGTCGGATGTGCCGGCCCTGAGCTGGCCCATGGGGATTGCCTATGACAGCCAACGGCACGGCATCCGCCTGGTCAGCCTGGGTGGCGAAGGGTTCTTTTACGGCTATTCCCCGGCGGACAACCGGTGGAGCGTCGTTTCCAGCATGGACAATCGCGATGTGTGCGGCCTGGTCTATCACCCGGCCCAGGATTTGTTCTATGCCGTCTCCACGTCCGGTTCCAGCGTCAGCCGCCTGCCATTCCTATACCGCCTGGGCCCGGATGGCGCTTTTCAGGGGGAAATCACCCTCCCCAGCCTGCCCTATAACCTGGGCTTTTCAGGGTACCGCGCCGAGCTTGTTTCCGCGGGCGACTACCTGGTGCTGTTGCTCAGCACCGACAACAGTTACATGAGCCTTTCGCCGGGGGATCACCGCATATACCTGATTGATCCGCGCACCGGACAGGTTTGGCTGACTTTCCGCCAGACCACCTCTGCCGTCAATCAGGCCCCCACTGTCAGTTTGACCGCCCCAACCAGCGGAACTGTTTTTGACGCGGGCAGTCCGATCCCGTTGACCGCCACTGCCAGTGATCCTGATGGCCTGGTGCAATCGGTGACCTTCCTGGCCAACGGCGTCATTGTCGGGGTTGATTACTCCCCTCCGTTCAGTTGCGTCTGGGCCAGTCCCGCACCCGGCAATTACTCCCTCACCGCCCAGGCGGTTGACGCCCAAGGTGCCTCGGCGGTTTCCACAGCCGTGCCCATCTCGGTCCAGGCGATCTCCTTCGTCCGGCGGAATTTGCCCGCGTACTACACGCCAGTCGTTCCATTCACCGTCAACCTCGCCGCCAGTCCTGTTCCCATGATGTCCGATTATGCCGTTCAGGAACAGCCCCCGGCGGGCTGGATACCATCGAATATCAGCCATGATGGCGTTTATGATCCGGTGCGGGGCGTCATTTTGTTCGGGCCTTTTGCCGATTCCGAGGTGCGGATGCTGGACTATGACATCACCCCTTCCGCTTCGGCCACCGGCAATCAGGACTTTTCGGGGACGGCCATCAGCGACGGGTTTGCGGTGGCCATCGCCGGGGATCAGCGGGTAGCCATCCATCTGCTGCCACCGACGATTGCCCTGAGTCAGCCCACCAACAATGACACCTTCGCAGCTCCGGCCATAATCCCGTTGGCTGTCACGCTCGGCTCGGGTGGCAGTCCCATCCTTTGGGTTGAGTATTATGCCAATAACCACTGGATCGGACGGGCCACGCAGGCCCCTTACGGGTTTGTTTGGAACAACGTCTCAGCGGGAGCCTACAACCTCACCGCCAAGGTCACGGACACCGCCCGCCTGACCGCCCTGTCCCTGCCGGTGAACATCACGGTTTCCACGCCGATCAACCTGCCTCCCGCTGTCTCCCTGATCCAGCCATTGACCGGCACGGGTTTCACCAACCCGGTCAACATCGAACTCATCGCGGATGCGTATGATTCGGACGGGGTGATCACCCTGGTGGAATTCTTTGCCGGCACCAACCGCCTTGGTTTCTGGACGACCGCAGCGGGCCAGTCCCCCGAAAACGCCCCGCGCGCCCGCTGGATCTGGACCAATGCCCCGGTGGGTGTTTACTCGCTGACCGCCCGGGCGAGCGATGCGCAACAGGCCAGCACGGTGTCCGATCCGGTCACCATCGAGGTCAGCCTCCCCAGCAGTCTGCCGGGGATCACGGTGGTGGCCACCGACCGCCTGGCCGTGGAAGCCACCAACGATTATGGGGCTTTCACCGTGACGCGCTCCGGGGGCGATCTCAGCCTGCCGCTGGTGGTGACCTATTCACTCTCTGGGACCGCCTCCAATGGGGTGGACTTCACGTACCTCCCGGGAGTCATTGAGATTCCGTCCGGTTCCACCTTCGCGTTGATCCAAGTGGAGGCCTTGGCGGATGGTTTGGCGGAGGGATTCGAGCGGATCTGGCTCACCCTGGATCCTTCGGCGGATTACTCGATCATCACCACCAACCGGGTCGGGATGAACGTCATTGATCCCATCGAATATCCCCCGTTGCCGCCCGGCGCATTGCGGGCCGTGGCCCTGCCCAAGGCGCTCCAAGTTTCCAGTGTGCCGGAGCGTCCCATCCGCGTGTATGAGTTGACCGGTTCGGCGGCGGGTCTGCCACAAATGACGATCATAGGCACCCCGAACCGGACGGTCACCATTGAGGTGTCGGTGGACCTGGTCGAATGGAAGCCGCTGGGCACCATGAAAATCGCCAAAGACGGGGTGCTGGAATTCACCGATCCCACCGCGCGGAAATTCCCCCGCAGCTTCTACCGCATTGTGACGGAGCAATGACCGTCCGGGTGTTCCGGACGTGGCCGCAGCGAAGCGCCCCGAAGCGCGTCGCCATCCCAGCCTGGGGCACCCGCCCCAGTGGCCCGCCTATTTGGTTCGACAATGTGCTACCTGCTCCCGGCGAGCGATGTCTCGTCTTCGTCACCAAGCTGCCCGCCGGACAACTGATAGGAAATTGCTTTTTGGCATCGATCATGCCTCGCTTGCCGCGATGCGGTTATTTATCGTTTGACAGAGGGTATGCCATGCAGAAGGTTACCGTGTGTTAAACATTAGGTTTCTTAAGCTTCCAATTCCTGCCACCGAAGGAGTTAACCGTGAAGCAGAGCAAAGTCATCTTCGGATCGGTTCCTTCCGGCTATGGCCGCTAGGTTGCGCCCTCTTGATGGCCATCTTCGGGGCTGCCACAGCGCGCGCCGCGTTCTCCTGGACCATTCAAAACGCTGGAGGGATCAAACCGGCCCTGCTGTTTGAAGGATCGCTGCCACGCATTGCCTACGCCGAAAGCAACCAGGTGAAGCTCGCAATATTTGACGGGGCAAACTGGCTGGCTGCGGAAACGGTAGCTCCCGCAGGCGCGCTGCCCTCCCTGGCACGCAACCCCGTCTCAGGTAATCTGCAAATCGCCTATAAGGATAACGGCGACATCTATTATGCCACGCGCACGGGCAGCGGGTGGACGAGGGAACCGGCCACTACCAATCAGCCCAGTTTCGATCCGAGCGCACGGAGCCCAAATCTCGCCGTTGATGCCACCGGGATTCCGCACCTCGGGTTCGGCGGGCCGTTGAACGGCGGCAACGCAGACTACAGCTATGCCACCAAGCTCGGAGGGGTCTGGTCCACCGAACTGGTGGAAGGGCCTGGACAACCGTTCACGGCCGAGCATTCCGCGCTGGCGCTCGACAGTGGAGGCATGCCGGCGATTGTCTATAACGGGCATACCAACGGCGTGAATTACGGAACACGCTTTGTCCGCCGCGTCGGTGGGGTCTGGACGGCCCCGGAATTTGTCTCCCATGCCGTTGCTGCCCCGGGCAATACCCTCAAGTTCGACCCCTCCGATGCAGCACATGTTGCTTATCTCAACGATGGGACCCTGGTTTACGCCACCCGTGCGAGCAACGGCACCTGGAGTGCGGAAACCGCCGCGACCGGGATTCAAAACGGCGTTTTCTCGCTCAGCCTCGTGTTGCATCCGGTCACCGGCACGCCCTTCATCAGTTTCCTTTCGGGCAGCGATAATGACCACACTTCCCCCGGGATCGCCTACCGGCAGGGGGACGTCTGGGTGGTCGAGATCATTGCTTCCAACGTGGTTGCCAGCGGGACCGCCATCGCGCTGGATGCCAGCGCCTCGACGCTGGGCGTCGCCTACGACGGCAAATACGCTTTCGCATCCATCAGCACGAACCTGGCGATTGTCACCGCTTCAGGATTGCCGGCCGGCACGGTGGGAACGCTATACAGCAACCGGTTGCAATCAGCCAATGGAGTGGCACCGCTGAGTTGGACGCTCACCGGTGGGGGGTTGCCCCCGAATCTGTTGCTGAGTCCGGTTACCGGTGCCATCACCGGCACGCCGACGGCGTCCGGCATCACTAATTTCACGATCAAGGTTACTGACGCCCACGGCTCAAACACCAGCCGGGCCTTCACGCTCACGATCAATGCCGCGCCCTCGATCAGCACCGCCACGCTGACCGCCGGCGTGGCCGGGGTGGCGTATCAGCAGACCATCAGTGCCACGGGCGGAACCCCTCCGTTGGTCTGGTCGGTCATTTCCGGCGGGCTGCCGAACGGATTAACCTTGGATCCAGGCACCGGCCGCCTCTACGGAACCCCGGCCAATGCCACCACGACCAATTTCACGATTCAGATTCAAGACGCCAATGGAGCTGCGGCAACCCGTGCCTTGAGCCTGACCCTCAATGCAACCCTGGCCATCACGACCAGTTCACCCCTGCCCACCGGAACGGTTGGCGCCACCTACCAGCGCAGCATCAACGCGGTCGGCGGTATCAGCCCTTACAGTTGGGCCATTAGCGCAGGAGGCTTGCCAGCGGGGCTGACTTTGAATACCACCAGCGGCTTAATCAGCGGCGTCCCCACGCAATCCGTGGCCGCCAATGTCACCATCCAGGTTAGTGACAGTAGCAGCAACACCACCAGTCAAGCCTTCTCCCTCAGCGTGAACGCAGCCGTGGTGATCACCGCAACCACTCCCATCTTAAGCGGCAACCTGGGTTCACCGTATAGCCAGAGCATCGCCGTCACGGGTGGCACCGCGCCGCTTACGTGGTCTATCATTGCCGGAACCCTGCCTGCGGGACTCGGACTCAATCCGGCGAACGGACTCCTCAGTGGCACACCCACCGCCGCCACGAACGCTAGTTTTACTATTCAAGTAGCCGATGCCAATAGCGGGATAGCGTCCAAAGCTTTTTTGTTGGTCATTTTTCAGACTGCAGATGCAGGCCACGGCGGGTTGCTTTTCACCAACTCATGCAATAGCTGTCACGCTCCCGCCGGCAATGTGCTGCATGGCGCGAGCCGCCTGCGGCTGCAGGATTTGGCCACCGGAAGATTGGGCCATCTGGGGGGCACGTCCCCTTTTACCGGTGCCAGCCTGTCAGATCTGGCCGCCTTTATCTCCAGCAAAGATGCGAACCAGTACCAGGTCACCGGCCGGATCACCAACTCGCTCGGCGGCATCTCCAGTGTGACCGTGGCGGCCAGGAGCAGTTATCTGAATTACAGTTTTCCGATCACCTCTCAGACGTCCAGCGATGGCACCTATACCCTCTCTGGACTGCCCGCCGGCGATCATCTCCTCACCCCCAGTGGCGCGGGTTTCAGCTATAGTCCGGCCGATCGCTCCATCAGCGTTTTCGCCGCCGCCGCCCCGGTCACCAATCAAAATTTCCAGGGCACAGCCACGCTGCCACCGATGGTCCGCTTCACCGGGCCGACCAGCGGGAGCAGTTATACGACACCGGCGAACATTCTCCTCACGGTGAATGCCTCCGACCCGGATGGCACGGTGGTCCGAGTGGAATACTTTGCGGGCGCCACCTCCCTTGGCGTGGCGACCAATGCTCCCTTCAGCTTCACTTGGACCAACCCCACGTCCGGCAGTTACCCGCTGCGCGCCGTAGCCATGGACAACAACGGCGCCACGGCGGTTTCCGGTCTCCTGCGGCTGCAGGTGAGCACCGCCTATAACCCCCTCTCCAATGGCCTGACCCTCTATAACCAGAGCTGTTTTGCCTGCCATGGTGTGGCTCCGCCTGGATCCAATCCGGGGCTGGGGGCGTTGAACAACGAAATCCTCATCGCGGCAAACAAGTATGTCCTGCTGGATAGCGGGGTGGTGGCCAACTTCCCGCCCCACACGAATACCGTGGCAGGCGTCGCCGTCACTAGTTTCGTCCTCGGCTTGACCGACCAGCAGCGAACCGACCTCGCCACCTACATCGCAAGCTGCGCTGCCATCTATGGCGGGAACTACACCATTACCGGACGCGTCGAAACCACCGCTTACAACGGCACCGGGGTCGCTGGCGCAACGGTCTATCTCGACGGCTACAACCCGCGTTTAGCCACCTTGACCGACGCCAATGGTTACTACGGTTTTAGCGGTGTGCGGCGAGGCGACTATACGCTCACCATCGCGCATCCCTCCTTTGATTTCTCCATTTGGGATCAGAGCCGGTCAGTACCCCTCTATGCCAACCTGCAGGTTGCGACCATCTACGGCGCTCGCCAACGCACGGCCGTGGTCGGCTCCGCACGGGATCTCGCCGGCCATGGCGCGACTGACACCCACATCACCATTGCCGGCAACAGCACAACGAATGTGGCGTTCGTTGATGCCGATGGCTTTTTCTCGCTGCTGACGCCCCCGGGCAGCTATACCGTCTCGATCGCACCCAACCCGCTCTATGGTTTCACCCCGGCGACGCGCAACGTCACGGTGGATGCCGGCGCAGATGGCCTGGCGGTTTTCACTGCCATCCCGCTGGTGGTCCGCGTGAGTCTGGCCGGGAGCGATGCCAATGATGGCCTCTCCTGGGCGACCGCAAAACAGAGTGTGCAAGCCGCGCTGGATGCCGCCCCCCCGGGCGGCGAAGTCTGGGCGATGGCTGGCACTTACTATGAGCGCATCAACTTATTTGGTCGTGCGCTGTACGGCGGCTTTGCGGGTAATGAGACCGTGCGGGACCAACGCAATTGGCCGGGCAACATCACCACGCTGAATGGCAATCCCATCATCCTGGGACAGCTAGGGCTTAGCCCCGGCAATATGGTGATCATTGATGATGACGGCACAAACATCGCGCGGCTGGATGGGATGCAGATAATCAACGGCCGCGCCACCTCCCCCAGCCACGGTGGGGGCGTCCATATCAAAAGCTATGCCGGCCCGGTGATCGCCAACAACCGCCTGGCGCAGAACGTCGCCGGCTATGGCGGCGGCGGCATCTACGTGGGGGCCAGTTCCACCGCAGTGATCGTTAATAACCAGATCGAGTTCAACCATGCCAGCACAGGCGGCGGTGTGTATTGCGATTACGGATCACGTCCCGTGCTGATCGCGAACAACCTCATCGCCGAAAACACCGCGGACAGCGGGGCTGGTGGCGTGGCCATTTACGGCTACGTGGGTTTGTTCGCCAACAACACCATTGCCGCCAATGTCACCACCAACGGCCAGGCCGGAGGCCTTCACTGCGGCTTCGGTTCCAGCACCAACGTCAACAACATCATCGCCTTCAATATCGGCGGCAGCGGCATTTACCAGACCGCTTCCTTCGTCGGCACCAATCACCACAATTGTGTCTATGGCAACAGTATAAGCAACTACGACGGCTTGGTTCCAGCCCCCACTGACATCCTTGCCAATCCCGCGTTTGCCAGCGGATATCGCCTGCTGCCAGGCTCCCCGTGCATTGATGCAGGCAGCGACAACGAGGTAACCGTTGGCACCGTCGATATTGATGGCACTCCGCGCATTCAACGCGCGCATGTGGACATCGGTGCGGATGAAGTGCCGCCGTTCGCCGTAGTGAGCGGACTGGGCAGCGGCAGTCTGAACCTGACCTGGCCAGCCGCCGAAATCGGTTTCACGCTCGAATACTCAACCAACTTGGCGTCTCAACTCTGGTATCCCGTCATCCAGCCGGCGGTGACCAATGGCCCCAACCAGACGATTGCCGTGGAATTTTCTGGCCCCGGTCGCTTTTTCCGGCTGAAGAAATGATTCAGCGATGCATACCAAAACAAATTTGCCCAGCGGCCAACCGACCTTCCATTCGTTTGCCCCAAATTCGCTTGTCAAAAACATCCCCGCGTTTCGCGTTGAATCCAAGGCCCACCAAAACCCATCGCATCCCGTCGGGATGCCGGCACCCCGCATCGCTCTCCCCTATTCGCGTGAATTGGCGCAAATTCGCGGTTTAACTTTTTCCCCATCCCCCCGTTAATCCGTGTAATGAGCGCCATCCGAGGTTGTAGCTTTTTTCCCGTGTATCCCCCATTCACATGTCATAAAAGCTGCTTTCCCTACTAACCTCCCAGCAAACCGGAGGTTTGCCAGCCATTAGCCGGCGGTTGAGCGCAGCGACACCGCCGGACCCCGTCCCCCAAAAACCTTCCCGACCCCGGCCGGGGTCGCAGCCCTCCTTCGATTCATCCTCATGGCCTTCCGCCACCCCGCCCGTCGTGCGCCGCGCGTACTGGTTGAGCGGGGTCACCTCGTACACCGACCCCACCGCGCCTGCCTATTCCCCGGCCAATCCCGTGATTTCGACCCCGCCATTATGCTTACGCAGCGCGTGGACAATTTTGTCCCCGCCTTTTTTCCAGTTGTGCCGGTCCAGCAGCGTGGCAGTCCACTCCTGGATCCGGGTTTCTGGCGTTGCCAACGCGTCGTTCAAGGCCTGCACAAAACCCGGGTAATCCTGGTTGAGGAACGGGGCTCCGCACCCGGATAGCACCTCGCGCGAGGCTGGGATATCCGAGTACACCGCGCAGGTGCCGGCGATGATGGCCTCCACGGGCGGCATGCCAAACCCCTCGTATTCCGTGAAATAAACCAGCGCCCGGGCGCGGGCAATGAGATCGCGATACTCGGCCTCCGGCACCCGGGAATGCAGTTTCCAACCGGGAAACCCGGGCAGCGAGCAACCGGAGGGCAGGCTGCCCACCCAATCAATGCGTCCCGCGAAGCCGCTTTCCTTTTGCCAGCGGGCGAGGTAGTCCAAAGCCAGGTCCGTGCGCTTGTGCTGGTACGGGCTGGCGAGCACCACCAGGCTCAGGTCCTTGCCATCCGAGCGCAGGAGCGATGGCGCAAACCCGGTGCCAATGGCCACCAGGGGGGGCGGTGTCAGCCCCCAGCGGCGGGCCAGGTTGGCCAGTTCCGAGCTGGTGAATTCGCTGCAGGTGAAGATCACGCGGGCATATTGCAGGGCCGCCCGCAGGCTGCGCCGCAAATAAATGCCCTCCATACGGGCGGCCAGGCTGCACGGCAGGTGGGCGTAGGTGCGGTCATAGTAGTCCTGCATGGTGTCCGGCACATACGCGGCCAGCCGCACCGGGGGTGGCCTCAGGAAGGAGACAAAGCCCTTGGGCATCATCAGCCACCCGTGACCGGCCTGGCGGGCCGCCCGGTAAGCCCCGAACTGATCCCACCAGATGCGCTTGAGGCCGCGCCCGTTGGCTGCCTCGCACTGAAGGACGGTGACGTTGGGTGGCAGATCCAGTTGCCGGAAGGTTGAATTGCTGAACAGGGTGACCTGGTCCACCTGCGGATGGCGCACCAGGGAGTCCAGCATGCCCAGCGAAAGATTCAGCAGCCCGATGGAGCGCGTGACATCAAAGCACTGCTCCGCCAGGGAGAAGCTCAGGCTGATGCGTTTGGGTGGTTCCATAAGTGGCAACTTATTCGGCTGGGGGCGGCCAGGCGGGCGGAAGGAAGGAGGAGCCGATCTCCCGCAGCGCCCACAGCGGCAGGGTGGCTCGATTGCGCCAGTAAGGATCCTCCCGCAGCACCAGGCGGAAGGTGTCCGCGATCAGCTTGGGGCTGCGCGCCCGGATGCCGGCCATCACGTTGAGCAGCGCGCGGCAGGAGCAGAAGTGGTGACTGCGCCGCACCAGCCCGTCCCAATCCTCCCCCGCAAAAAGCCGGCGGGTCTGCGGGTCATTGAGGATCTTCCTCGTGATATAGTAGAAAACATGCACCGGCAGCCCCTTTTTGTGGAGGGTGGCGGTGTGGTTTTTCTGGAAATAACGCCAGGAGGAGAGCACCTGGTCCACATAGTAGAAATCGTAGTGCAGCGCCGCCCGCATGCAGAGATCTAGGTCACCCGCGAAGTCGGTGGCTGGATCGTTGAACCCGTGCCGGTCAAAGAATTCGCGCCGGAACAAAATGCCGCTGGGCACGCAGCAGGGGTAATCGCGCGTCAGAAAATCCCGAAGGATGGTTTTGCGGTCCACGAGGGCGTCCCCCACCCGGTAACGGTACCGGTGGTGCATGGTACGGAAAAAGTAAAAGCGGGGGAAGATGCGTTTGCCTGCCTCGTCGATGAGATCCATGGGAGCCATGACAATCCCCACTGAAGGGTATTTGTCCATGGCGGCGACGGTACGCTCCAGGAACCGGGGTCGCATCAGGTCGTCATCCATCAGCCACTTGATGTGGCGTCCGCGCGCCAGCCCCAGCACGCGCTCGGCGTTGCCGTGGCTCCCGAGGTTGGTCTCGTTGCGGTAATAGCGGATGCGCGGGTCGGTGAACTGCCGTAGCATTTCGCGCGAGTCGTCATTGGGGCTGTTATCGGTGATGACCACCTCGTAATCGCCAAAGGTTTGCGCCAGGCAGGAGCGCACCGCCTCCTCCAGCAGCCGGGGGCGTTGGTAGGTGGGGATGCAGATGCTGACGTGGGGTGTGTTCATGGACGGCCTCCGGCGGTCACCACGTGGCGCACCATGAGTTCGGCGAAGCCCTCGGCGCTGAACGGGCGGGCCGCCGGGCCGTTGAGGAAGGTTTCAATCGCGGCGAGGTAGCCTTCGTATTCAGAGGCGGACATGGATTTCAAATAGCGGTAGAGATCGGCGTGGTCCTTGAACTGCCGCCGGTCAATATAGGTGCCGGGGGGCACATGCCGGTCAATGTCGGGCGCGCCCAGATACACCGGCACGCATCCGGCCAGCCAGCAATCAAACGGCTTTTCCGTGATGTACCCGGGAAAGACCGCATTCTCGTAGCAGAGGGAGAACCGATACTGCTTCAGCACCTCGTGCTTGCGCGGCACCACGCCCCGGTGCGACGGAAAATCGGCGCGCCGTCCCCAGGCGGGGAATTTGCGATAAAACACCCCCAGAAAGAGGTTCAACCGGGACAAGGCCCCCTTGAACCACCAGCGGTCCCACTGGGTGCCGTACAGGTCGAATTCCTCCGGGTGTTCGCGCTCAAACCAACGGATGGCGCGGACGCGCTCGCTGTAAAGCTCCTTCGGATGGGCGTTGTATTTCTGGCTGGCGATGGTCACGCAAAACCGCTTCTTTTCCGCCGTGCTCAGTCTGACGGGCAGGGGCAGGCGGTTGGGCAGCATGAACTGGATGTACTTCCGGCCGTCCGCCCAATCGGAACAGTAGGTGAACACCCGTTCAAAGGGCTGGTGCAGGGAACGCCAGTAATTATCGGGCCGGTTGGCGGGGTTTTCCAGCAGCACCAGGTAGAGTTTCGCCCGGTGATCTGACGGGCGGGTGAGCTGGCGGTAATACCGGTTCAGGGGGGTGGGGTGATCCAGAAAGACCACGGCGTCGAACCGGCTCAAGTCATCCGTGTCAATCGTGGCCACCCGGTGTCCCAGGCTGGTCAGGTAACGCCCCAGAAAGACGGTGGGGTACGCCAGATCGTCCCCGATCGGTGAGGACGGATCGGTGAACATCCGGTTGTTGTTGTAGCTCCGGTAAAAATTGTAAAATCCGAGATACATCCGGTATCAAAGCGCCAGCGCTGCCCTCCAAAGCATTAAGAAAACCAGGGGTGGCTGGCCAGCTTATTCTGGCCGACATTCAGGGCGGGTCTGTGCCTGTAGTGGTGGGCATCCTGCCCGCCGTATCACCCGGTTTCCAGCCGGGTGTTGTTGGTGCGCGAGCCGGATTAATGCGGATCCACCGCCCCCGCACCACTCCGGTTGGCGAGCCGCGCGCAGGCCCAGGCGGCGTGTTCGGCCACCAGGGGTTCATCCTCCCGGGCCACGCGGGCCAGCACCGGCAATGCCGATGCATCACCCAGGTTCCCCAAGGCCACGCAGACATTGCGCCGCAGTCCCCGCCGCCGGGTACGTTCCATGGGGGTTCCCGCAAACCGCAGTTTGAAGTCCGCCTCGCTCAGCGCCAGCAATTCCAGCAAATCCGGTGCCGCCAGATCGGGCCGGCCAATGCTCCGCATGAGGTGCCCCTCCCGGGCAAACCGGTTCCACGGGCAGGCGGCCAGGCAATCATCGCACCCGAAGATGCGCCGCCCGATGGCCGGTCTCAGGGCCTCGGGAATGGACCCTTTGTGCTCAATGGTGAGGTAGGAAATGCAGCGGCGGGCATCCAGCACGAAAGGGGAGGGGAATGCCTCGGTGGGGCAGGCATCCAGGCACCGGGTGCAACGGCCACATCGGTTGTGCTCCGGTGGGTCGGGCGGCAGCTCCAGAGTCGTGAGCACCTCCCCCAATAAAAACCAGTTACCCAATCGGCGGCTGACCAGATTTGTGTGTTTGCCGATGAAGCCCACGCCTGCGCGTTGGGCCAAATCCCGCTCCAGAACCGGCCCGGTATCCACGTACCACAGCGATTTGCCACCCCCCTGGGCGGTCATGAATTCGGCTAACCGGTTCAGGCGTTCCCCCATCAGAGTGTGATAATCCAAATGGCGCGCATAACGGGCCACTTCCCCGAGCAGTTGTCCCGGCGCGGGCGGTGGGACGGATGATGCCCAATAAGCCGCCGCCACGGTCACCACGGAGCGCACCTGAGGCAGGACCAATTGCGGATGGAGCCGTTTGGCGGCGTTGCGGGCCAACCAGGCCATGTCCGCCTGGCAACCCAGATCCAGCCAGGCCTGCAATCGCGGCCCGGATTCCGGGGGGGCCGCCGTGGTGAAGCGGCATTCGTCAAACCCCAACTCCCGTGCCTGGGTACGAATGGTTTCTTTCACAACGTCGATTCCACGGTCTGTGCCAGTTGCCACTGGTGCAGCACCTGCTGCGCCACCTCCCGCACGGAGCGCAACTCAGTGCTGATCAGCACATCCGCCTGCTTGTAAATGGGGCCCCGGAGCGCGAGCAATTCCTGGATTCTGGCCCGGGGATCGGGGCATTGGAGCAGGGGGCGGTGGGTCTGGTGTTGCACGCGCTGCCAGATGGAATCCACAGACGACCACAAACAGACCACCAAGGAGTGGGTTTTGAGGCTGGCCAGGTGGTCCGGGTTGGCCCCCAGACCGCCTCCGGTGGCAATGACCATCTTGTTGAACGTCAACAGCTCCTGAACCGCCTGGCACTCCAGATCGCGAAAAACAGCCTCCCCATTTTCGGCAAAGATTTTGGCAATGGACTTCCCGGCCCGCATCTCGATGAGATGATCCGTATCAATGAAACCGCGATGGGTTCTTTGAGCCAGCCAATGACCCACGGAGGTCTTGCCGCTCCCCATGAACCCGATCAAGGTGATGTTCCGCAGCTCACGCTTGGACGTCATCGCTTACAAATACCCCTTTTCGCCGCAAAGGGAAAGTTTCTTGATGCGGCCTGTAGGCCGGGGTCTCCCGACCCGGCGGTGGGGGTTGGGGGTATGGGCTGGGCTGGTTTCTCGTAGCGGCGGGCATCCCTGCCTGCCGTAGAACCCGGCTTCCAGCCGGGTGATGTGGCGTGGTGTGCGCTGAAGAAAACAGGGACGGGCGGCAGGGATGCCGCCGATTACGGCAGGCAAAGATGCCTGCCGCTACCTGCCTGCCGTAGAACCTGGCTTCCAGCCGGGTGATGTGGCGTGGTGTGCGCTGAAGAAAACAGGGACGGGCGGCAGGGATGCCGCCGATTACGGCAGGCAAAGATGCCTGCTGCTACCTGCCT
>CAIYYI010000587.1 GCA_903930345.1 uncultured Verrucomicrobiota bacterium | reverse complement strand
AGTTGGCGGCCGACAACCCGAACATCACCGGCCTGCTGCTGGATGATTTCCTCATCGGCCCGTTTGGTGACAGCGATGATCCCCACTGGCTGGCGGCGAACAAAGCGGCCTTTCCGGTGAACCTCGTGGCCAGCCTGCCGGAGGAAGTCACGGCGGACTCGCTGGTGCTCACGCAGACGGCCTGGGAAGCCGGCGGCTACCGGACGGCGAAATTTGCCGTGGATGTTTCCCGGGACGGAGCCAACTGGCAGGAAGTGGCAACCGGCGAACTGCCCGACGAACCCGGTGCCACCCGGAAACTGGGTTTTCCCGAGCAGCCGTTCGGTTTTCTGCGCGTCCGCGTGCTGTCGTCGCACGACACCCAGGTCGCGATGAGTTGCGGTCTCAAGGCGCTCGCCTTGTTCCGCAAGGATCAGCCGGTTTCCCTGACCGGCACGCAATTCCGTGCAAGCAGCGAGTATCCCGGACACGAAGCGATGAGGCTGCTTCTGCCCAGAACCGCGGCGGACGGCGGGGAGAAGGTTTTCACATCGCAGGTGAGCGCGCGGGATCTCGCCGTGGCGAAGCGACGGATGCAGGCGATTGGCGGACGAAAGCTGGATCTCGCGGTGGTCGTCTATAACCAGCAGGTTGATCCAGGGATTGTCCCCATTCTGAAAGATGTGGATACGGTGCTGTTCTGGACCTGGAATTCCAGCGATCTGAAGGATCTGGAAGCGAATTTTCTGCGGCTCAAGGAACTCCTGCCCGGCAAGAAAGTGTTTCTCGGCTGCTACCTGTGGGACTTCTGCTCCCCACCGCGCACCATTCCGATCGATCTGATGCAACATCAATGTGAACTGGGCTTGAAATGGCTGAAGGCGGGCGAAATTGAGGGGATGATCTTTCTGTGCAACAACATCATGGACAAGAACCTCAAGGCCGTGGAATGGACGCGCGAATGGATCGCCCGCGTCGGCGACGAAAAGCTCAAATAACCTCTGACTATGATTCATTCCATCTCACCAAAATTTCTCGCCCTGCTTCTCGCCGTCTTGACCACGAACCTGAACGCCGCCGATCTGCTTGTCGCGATGAGCGGCGGCGGAACGGTCGAGCGCTACGAATCCGCCACCGGCCGGCATGTGGGGACATTCATCAACAGGATCGACCGGCCCAATGCGCTGGCCTTCGGACCGCACGGTTCGCTGTATGTGGCCACGGGGACGGTCGGCGGAGCGGGAGCGGTGAAGAAGTTCAACGGGGTCACCGGGCGGTTTCTCGGCGACTTCATAGCGGTGCCCGCGGGGCAGCCCGGCTACCTCGCGCGCGCCTCGGACCTCGTCTGGCATGAGGGCGATTGCTTTGTGGTGAGTTGCGATGACAGCAAGGTGCAGCGCTATGATGGCAAGACGGGCGCGTTCAAGGGCACGGTGGCGACGGGCAATCCGAAGGGATGGATCACGCAGATCGTGGTGCGGGACGGCGCGGTGTTCACCACCGAGTTCAACGAGGCGAGGGTGCGGCGGTTTCCGCTGGCCGGCGGGGAGCCGGCAGTGTTTGTGGAAGAAGCGGGGTTCAAGCCATGGGGCATTGCCTTCGACCAACGCGGGCGCTGTTGGTGGAGCGGGAGCGGCGGCATCGCGCGCTTTGACGGCAAGACGAATACGGTGGCGGTGCCAGGGAGCGAGGTGACCACCCCGATCGCGCTGGCATTTTCTCCGGATGGGCGGCTCGTGTGCTCGAGCTACGGCAGGCAAAGCGTGACCGTGTGGGATACTTCGGAAGAGGTGCCCAGGCTGCTGCGCACGATCACCGGCCCCGAAGTGCGAGACCCGGCGGGCGTGGCCTTCACCACGCAGCCCTTCGAGGCTCCGGCCCAGTTTGGAAATTTCGTGCCGCAGCCTTCCAACACCGGCCGCAACTGGACGCCAACGGGAACGACGACCTATAACCTCCGCGCCGATGCCACGTTCCCCGTCGTCACCGAGTTCGGCCTCGATACCGAGGGCGGCGACCGTGCAAAGACCCAGCTCTTGCGGGAGCCGATGCGGCTCGTTTTCACGCTCGCCGACGGCCGACAGGTGGATGCCTGGGATGTCCCGGCGAAACGGCAACTCGCGCAGGGCAAAGTGGAATATCAGTTCAGCCCGGCCAGGGGGATCGACGCCCGCTGGTCGGTTTGGACGGACAAGCAGTGGCTGCGAATGAACCTCGCGCTTGGCGAGGCCAAGGCCGGCCAAGTGACCAAGGCCGAACTCCTCATCCCCTTCGACCCGCGCGCGATGGGCACAACCGTTCTCGCGGAGGAATGGGGCGCGGAGGGCGCGGTCAAGGCGCCGCT
>CAIYYI010000586.1 GCA_903930345.1 uncultured Verrucomicrobiota bacterium | reverse complement strand
TGCTGCTGGAGCGCACCAAGACCACGCGGGTGTGGGTGGACGACAAGGATTGCGGCGCTGAAGACACCCTCAGTGCTCCGCAGGTTTTCGACCTGACTGCCGCCCTCACGCCCGGGCGCCACACGATCACCGTGCTGGTGGATAACGCCAAGCTTCCGCCCGTCGGCCCGTCCCACGCGGTGGACGAACGAACGCAGTCCAACTGGAACGGCATCATCGGCAAGATCGAACTGCGCGCCACGGACCCGGTCTGGATTGAGGACGTGCAGGTCTATCCGGACGCGGCCCGGAAGCAGGCGCGCGTCCGCGTGGTGATCGGCAACATCACGGGCCAACCGGCGGACGGACGGCTCACCGCCGGTTGCGAGAGCTACAATGTCGCCAAGCCCGCCGCATTCCAGACGCAGTCGGTCGCGATCCAGGTGCCGGCCCGGCGCAGCATCGTCACGTTCACCTATCAGCCGGGTGGATCGCTTCCGTTGTGGGACGAGTTCCAGGCGGCCCTGTTGCGTCTGGAAGTAAGACTAGCGACCACCGCCGGCGGCCAGTCATGCACTGACCAGCAGGCGGTCAGCTTCGGCCTGCGCGATGTCAAGAGGACGGGGCAGCGCCTCGCGATCAACGGTCGAACGATGTTTCTGCGCGGTCGGACCGACAGCGCCAACTACCCGCTGACCGGTTATCCGCCGATGGACAAGGGGGGCTGGCGACGGGTCCTGGCAATCCTCAAGGCGTGGGGCCTCAACCACGTCCGCTTTCACTCGTGGTGCCCGCCCGAGGCGGCCTTCGCGGCGGCCGACGAGCTGGGGGTGTATTTCCAGGTCGAATTCCCGAACAAGCGCAGCGCTTTCAAAGCTCCGGAAAGCCCAGAGGCGGCGCACTGGAACATCGATTACCTCGACGTGCCATCCGCGGGCACCAATGGCTCGCTCTTCGACTACGCGCGGCGTGAGAGCGAGCTGATCTTCAGGAACTTCGGCAACCACCCGTCGTTCGTCATGTTCACCCTCGGCAACGAGCTGGGTCGAAGTCCGGCGATGTTCGAGCTGGTGGCCCGCTTCCGGGAGCGAGACCCGCGTCACCTCTACGCCCAGGGAGCTAACAACATGCACTGGGCGCCCAGCTTTGCTGAAGGCGACGACTTCTGGGTTACCGGCAAAACAGGCAAGACGCTTCCGGTCCGCGGCTCGTTCTTTTCGGCGGATTATCCCGACGGGCATATCGAGTGCCGCCCGCCGTCGACCCAGGTCGATTTCAGCAAGTCGATCGCGGACGTCCCCGCGCCGGTCATCGGTCATGAAACCGGCCAGTACCAGGTCGCCCCAGACTTCCGCGAAATCCCCAAGTACACCGGCGTGCTGAAGGCGCGCAGCCTGGAGATATTTCGCGACCGATTGAAGGCCGCTAACATGCTGGATTTGTCCGCCGATTTCGTGCGCGCATCCGGCGCGTTGTCGGCCATCTGTTACCGGGAGGACATTGAAGCAGCCCTGCGCACGCCCGGCTTCTCCGGCTTTCAACTGCTGGATCTGCAGGATTTCCCCGGCCAGGGCACGGCGCTGGTGGGGATGCTGAACGTGTTCATGGAATCCAAGGGCGTCAGCGAGCCCGAGGCGTGGCGCCAATTTTGCAGCGAGACCGTGCCACTGCTGCTGATGGAGAAATACACTTGGACCGCCGATGAAACCTTTGCCGCAGACATCAAGATCGCGCATTACGGCGCAACGGATATTGCCAATGCCCGTGTGACCTGGGCCGTCGGCGATGGCGAAGGTCTGGCTGTCGCGTCCGGCACGCTGGGACCGATGACGATCAAGCAGGGCGAAGTTTTCCCCGTCGGCCGGATACGAGTCCCTCTCGACCGCGTCAAAGCGCCGAACAGACTAGCCGTCACGGCAGCGATCGAGGGAACCGCTTATCGCAACCGGTATGACCTCTGGATCTATCCGCCGAAGGTCGATACGAGCACGCCCGGGAACGTCGTGATCACCGATCGCCTGGACGCGGCGGCGCACAAGCATCTGAGCGACGGAGGCAAGATTCTGTTGTTTCCTCGGCAGGACGAACTCAAGCACTGCGTGAAGGGCGCGTTCCAGACCGACTTCTGGTGCTGGCCCATGTTTGCTCGCGGGGCACAACAGCGCGGGCTCGAACCGGCCCCGGGCACCCTGGGATTCCTCTGCGACCCGAAGCACCCGGCGCTGGCGAGCTTCCCCACCGACTTTCACAGCAACTGGCAATGGTGGCACCTGGTGAAGAACGCCCGGCCGATCATCCTGGACGAAACCCCGGCGGACTATCGCCCGATCGTCCATGTCATCGACAACTTCGCCCGCAATCACAAGCTGGGCCTGCTTTTTGAAACCCGGGTCGGCCAGGGCAAGCTGCTCGTCTGTGCGAGCGACCTGCCGGCCCTTCAGGCGCAGCCCGAGTCTCGTCAATTGATGCACAGCCTGCTGCGATATGTCGATTCCCCGGCCTTCGCGCCCCGGGCGGAACTGGGTGCAGGGCTGCTGAAGCAACTGCTGCCGTGGGAAGCATCGCCGCACACACCATGAATACCATACGAACCATTCTAATCGCCGCCTTCCTCACCACCAGCCTGCTCTCCGCCGAACCGCTCTACACCCGCGAGGGTACCGACCAGTCCTTCGCGGCCGTGTTGGAGGGCGGCGGCATCAAACCCGGCGAGAGGTTCTCCAAAGGCCCCGTCCTCGGCTCGCGCATCCATGTGAACAAAGAGGTGCTGGAAAAGCAGGTCGGCAAGACCGGCCCCATTCACAAGGACATCGGCATCCACACCATGGGCAGCGGCGGCATCAATCGCAAGGACTTCGGCAAGTGGACGCGCTGGTATCAGGAGGACGGCAACACCCAGGTGTTCCGACTGTTCAAGGGCGAACAAAACGTCCGCGGTGGCGCCGACAAGGACGGTTCGCCGGGACGCGTCGAGTCCTTCTCCCGCCCCCTCACCGCCGCTCCCGGAACATGGCGCGAATGGGAAGGAACCTACACGGTCATCGAGCCGGTTGATGCGTGCATCTTCCAGTTGATGCACGAGGGCAGCCTGTGGCCCTTCCACATTGAGATGTCCGACAAGGGGGACATCTCCTTCCTCCGCCGCAGACCCGTGCCCGGCATGGAGCGGGAAATCGTCATGGCCAAAAACATGGCGGGCAAATCCCTTAACGTCAAAGTCCGGGCGAACGGGGAGGATTATGAAGTCTATCAGAAAGCGCCGCTCGATGACGGCCCCTGGAAGCTCGTGACCAAAGGCTCCTTCACCAAGGCGAACGACCACAAGATCAGCTTCCGCTGGGGGATGTATTGTGGCTCGAAGAAAGCCCAAACCGTCCCCAGTGATGCCATGCTTTTCGTAACGGGTGCTACGATTCGGTGATTCAGAGCAGGGATCAAACCATGAAAAAGCCCTTCTTCCTCTATTTGCCTCTGTGCCCGCCGCACACTCCGATTGTGCCGGCGCCGGAGTTCGTCGGGAAAAGCGGGACCAAAGGCCGCGAGCGTCAATACGGTGACTGGCTGTACCAGGGCGACTGGGTGCTCGGCCAGGTGCTGGAAGCCTTGGATCGCCACCAGCTCGCCGACAACACCCTCATCATGGTCAGCAGGGACAATGAACCGGGGGGCGCGTGAATAAGTCTATCCCCAGTGCCACCCCGGCATGCAGAACCTCCTCACAACCGCGTATTGCCAACCTCCAACGGGCTTGCGTTCTGCCACTGCTCACGGTCCTGCTCCTCGCAGCCGTCCATACTGTGGCCCAGGCCGCTGACACGCCGCCGAAGGACGGTTATGCTGACCTCGATCAGCTGGTGGCGGAAACCCATAAGGCCTCGCTCAAGCTGCGTGAAGCGGCCCTGCGCAAGACCATGGCCAAGGACTCGGCCTGGCCCCCAGGCATCTCGGGTGACAACCTCTGGACTCTCTCAGCCCTTTATCTGAACGAGAAGGTGGACAAGGCGAACGCCCGCCTGCTCAAGCAAGCGAACGAGTACATCGACCTGATCCGGAAACGCGGGAACCAACCCATCGCCACTCCGGAGCAGCCTGGAAACGCGCCCTGGACCTTCTTTTCCGTCACCGACTACGTGCGGACCTTCTGCCTCTTCCACTCGAAGAGCTCTCATTTTCCCGGCCGTCTGAAGTTGGAAACGGAAGCCTCGATGAAGGAAGCGCTCTGTCTCTGGGTCAGCGGGGAAAGCCGGATCACCAACACCGGCCATAATGACCTCCTGCTGCTGCTCGGCACAGAGAACCACGACCTGAACCGGCGGCCAAACTTCTATCTGGTCACCGCCCTGCTGAAGGAGGACCCGGCTTATCGCAACCGGAAGCTGGCGGACGGACACACCGTTGCGGAACATGCTTATGCCCATGCGGCATTTCTTCGTGAATGGCCGCGCCGCCGCGCCCAGAGCGGACTTTGGATCGAAATCGGATCGAACACTTATCAGAAGTATTCCTGGCCGGCCCTTTTCAATCTGCACGAGCTCGCTCCCGATCCGGTCATCCGCCATCGCTTCGGCTTGTTGCTCGATCTCGCCTTCGTCGAAGAGGAACAGATTTCGGTGAAAGGACGCCGCGGCGGCGGTCGCAGCCGGGCTGAAAGCGGTCCCAATGCATTCGAATCTTACAAGAACCTGCTCTACGCCCCGGAAGGACAACCAGCGGGATCGAGTCATTCCCGCGTGATTGAGACCAGCGCCTACCAATTGCCGCCCGAGGCGATCCTACTGCGCTACCGGACTTTCCCGGCGGCACAACCCTTTGTCATCCGCAACCGCGTCCTCGGCGAGATCGAAACGACCAATCCTGGAGAACAGGCGGGCCAACGGCTCGCCGCCGACTCGGCCTTGGTCAACTACGCCTACCGCACCCCTCACTACCTCCTCGGCAGCACCCTTCAGAATCCGGCCCTCGACTTGCCGGATCCACAAGGCGGGCTCACCCTGAAGTACGCCGGAATCTCCAGGCAGAAACGTGCGTGCGGGATGCTCTTCGACGCCCCTTCAGGCAACGATGTCTGCGCTGTGTATCCGGAGATCGGGCATGGGGGCGGCGGACGTCCTCAACACTCCTTCTGGAGCGTGCAGCACGAAAACGTCCTCATCCTCCAGCGCATCGCGCCCTTGGGCCGCAGCACCCTCGGATCCTACAACACGGATGCGGTCGGCATTGGCTTCGAGGGCAAGGCTTTGAAGAAAGTGGAGGAAAGCGGCTGGATCTTCGCCAGTAACGGCAAGGCATTTATCGGGGTGAAGTTCCTCAACGGCGGATTTCAGTGGGACAAGAAGCAGGCGTTGGCCACGCCCGCGAACATCAGCCATGCCACTGACAAGTCGCGCATCCTCCTCCACGCCGGTGACATTGCGAGCCACGGATCATTCGACAAATTCAAGGCCGCTGTACTCGCCAACCGCCTGACCGTCACCCCGGACAAGGTGGATTACCAGTTCGGCCCGGCTGCCAACCACCTCGAAGTTACACTCTACGACGCGAAAGCGCTCGACCGCTTCTCCTTGCCCCGCATTAACGGCAAGCCCTTGGATCTGCGCCCGGCGAAGGTCTACCAAAGCCCCTATCTCAACGGGGACTTCGGGAACGACAGGATCTCGGTGAGCGTCGGCCCGGTGCATCGGCAGTTGGACTTTTCAAATTAAGGCATTGAAACAGGCAAACAACAACAGGCTAATAGCCACAATGAAGTTAACCATCTTTTTGAGCGCCCTGCTGCTGGCGTCGCTGCCCGCGCTCAACGCCGCCGACAAACCGGCTGACAAGCCCAACATCATCCTCATCATGGCGGATGATCTGGGCTACGCGGCACTGGGCTGTTACGGGCAGAAACTCATCCGCACGCCCGAAATCGACAAAATGGCCGCGGCCGGAATGCGTTTCACAGACTTCTATGCGGGCAATACCGTCTGCGTGCCCTCACGAGTCAGCATGTTGATGGGGATGCATCCCGGTCATGCTCCGATCCGCGATAACTTCTTGCCTCATCTTCAGGATTTTTCGGGCTATATGAAGGAGTATCCTGGGGAACTGTGGCCCCCGAAACTTCCGACCATTGGCCGGGTCATGAAGCAGGCCGGTTACAAGACTGCTCAATTTGGAAAATTGGAAGCGGGGATCCCGCTTCCGAAAGGAAAGATGTCCGAGCATGGATGGGATTGCTGGTTCGGATTCAAAGGCACCGGTGACGCCTTTCAGTATTATCCCATCGAGTTATGGAAGAATGATGAGAAGATCACATTCAAGGAGAATCGGCCTGACGACATCCGCCGGTCGGGGATTGTCGGGAATCGAGGGGTCTATTCGGAGGATCTGTTCGTGGGGGAGATTCTGCAGTTCATCCGGAACAACAAAGACGCGCCCTTTTTCGTTTATTTCCCGACTCAGGTTCCACATGGACGTTCCCCCCGAGATGGGGATGAAATTCAACTGCCCAATATCGGACCTTACGCAGACCGGGAATGGACTCATCTGGAAAAGCTCTATGCGGCCGCGATCACGCGTCTCGATTCCCACGTCGGTCGCATCATTCAAGAGATGAAGGATCAGGGGATTGACCGCCAGACGATCATCTTGTTCACGAGCGATAACGGCGACGAAAACAGTTACTACAAATATACGGACAGGTTCCGAGCGAATGGTCCTTTGAAAGGGAAGAAGCGCTTTCTCTATGAGGGCGGCATCCGCGTGCCCATGATCGCCCACTGGCCCGGCCGCATCCAACCCGCCCAAACCAGCCGCATCCCTGCCGCGGGGTGGGATATCATGGCCACGTTGGCGGAATTGGCGGGGGTTGCGCGGCCCGCGCACACCGATGGGATTTCGTTGGTTCCGACGTTGCTCGAACATCCGGAGCGGCAGCAAGCGCGTGAGTATTTGTATTGGGAATATCATATGGGAAAGCAACAGGCGGTTCGCCTGGGCTCGTGGAAAGGCGTCCGGTTCGGGGAACTAAAGAGGCTGTCGAACTCTATGAACTCGGCACGGATATCGGCGAAACCCATAACGTTGCGGCGGACCATCCGGA
>CAIYYI010000585.1 GCA_903930345.1 uncultured Verrucomicrobiota bacterium | reverse complement strand
CCCGGGTGGGTAGTCAATGCCGGAGTCATCTTCTCCATGACGAGTGTGCTGCCACAGGTATTCAAGCCACCTCCACCTGATATGACCATGGATCTGGTAGGGAACATGGCAATCATTAACGGTTTAGCCGTCGTCAGAGCACCCAGCCCAAGCTCAGAGACGCCGACCTGCGGGAGACATGGATCACAACCGCAGCGTGAAGTCCGGGTTCACTGCATGCAGCGCATCGGCGATCATGTTTTTGTCGGTTTCGGGATTTCAAGGTCTTTGCAGATTTTCCGGGCCAGCAGATCATCGATTTCTGAATGTCGGGGAACCGACGACCTCTTGTTTCTTGATGGATTGCCCCACCAAGAATGGTTCCCACCTTCGCGAATCAACGCACAGCCGTGAAACTGAAGGTGCTGAATCAAAATCCGCCGTTTCACACAGTCACAAGCTCTTCCGAATAACCACTTTCTGCCGCCTCATGCGCTTCCGTGCGGTTAAATTCCAACGCCTCACCCAAAATCTCCTTTAGCGAACGAAGCAATTCCTCCTTCGTCTTTCCTTGGGCATTCACACCCGGAACCTCTTCGATCCACCCAATCCACCATTTGCCGCTTTGTTTGATGATGGCAGTAAACGTCGTGTTCATTCATTTCCATTCTACGCTCGGCAACGAAATTGGCAAGATCATGAATCGCTCACGAATCTCAGCTTGCGACTCTGCGCTGCCTCGGTCCATTGTTCCAACTACTGCGCACCATTCACACCCACTCGGATTGGGCCCCGTGCTTCACGTCATGCCATCAGGGATTGACCGGCAAATTGGGGCTTGGCGGATCGGGAGCGGCACATTGTCCGCCCGCTTCAGGGTCGTTGGGGTTGGAGCCGGACGGGCACATCGGCAGCCAAATCATAGGGGTGATCCGGGTTCGGTTCAGCGAGACTCCGTGGCGAGGGGCTCAGGGGAACTGGCCGTTTACGGCGGTGTGGCCAAAGCGCCAACGCCAACCAGACCAGTCCCATCGTGGCCACGAAGCCCAAGACGAGCAGCAACAGGGCGTCAAAGCCGCTGCCCGCCAGCGTGTTAAAAAACACGTAGCGGTTGTCATCCGTCAATAGGATCGCAGCCAGCATAATAATCAAGGCAAGCCAAAGCCCAAGGTTCAATGAGTGGGTAGCACAGCCCTTGGAGCTAATGTGAACATTCATGCCGGATATGCAAATCTTATTTTGTCAGTTGCCGCCCACCGAAATCACCGGTTCAGTTCCACGATGGCGGCGTTCACGGCTTTGCGGATACGGGGGATCTGATCGGGATCGGGGAGGATGTCCATGGAGCGCGGGCCGCCCGCATTCGGGATCACCACCAGATCTTTTGCCATCGCGAGCGCCCGTTCTCCGCCACCGACCGGACGCCCAGCCTGCTTTGCCTTTTTCACCAGCCCAACGAGGATGGACATGGCCTCATAATCCTCCAGCCCCTCCCGCACCTGCTCCAGGCGGATGGTGGTCACTGGGCCATCCACGCCAATGGGCTGACCGGGGTAGGCCAGGTAGCCATCGCCGTTCGGGTAGCGGATCCAATAGTAGCGTTTGCCATCGTCGCTTTGGCGGATGAACCAGTGTGAACCCAGCTTCCATGGATCGTAGGTCCACCAGGAAAGCCCCCAGAACTCGAAGCCCCGGGCTCCGTATTTCAAACAGTAGTAGGGGAGCATCCGCTCGGTGGCCAGGTAGGCGGTGTCGGTGGCCTGCTGGCCGTCGCAGGTGATCCACATGGACTTGCCGTCCTTTTGCAGGCGCTCCATCTCAGCCACCGGGAAGCAGCCGTACTGCCCCACGCCCCAGAGGTCCAGCGACTCATCCCACGCCGCACAGTGCCGCCAGGTGCTGGAGTAGATCGGAATCTCCCGGTCCACCTCATGGATGAGCGCGCACAGCTTTTTCATCTGCTCAACGACGAAGTCTTGGGTGAAGTGGGGCTCGTCCGAGATGTAATAGACGAATTTGTCATGCCAGCCCTTGGCGCGCACGTGGTCGGTGAACAGCTTGTAGGCCTGCTTGAAAGCGCTGGTCCACTCGGGGGTGAACGGTTCCAGGCCGAAAAACTTTTTCGGCGGGTAGGCCCAGCCGAACATGTAGAAGAACTGCGGGGTGTAGCTCACGTTCATCCCCAGCTTGTCGAAGCAGAAGGCTGCGGCGGCATCAAACTCAGTGGCATCCATCGTCACCCGACCATCCTGATAGGTGAATTTGGGCGCGGGCTCAATGGCGTTGATCCCCAGCCGGTGCTCCGCCATGAACCGCAGCCACTTTTCGCGCTCGCCCGGTGCATCCCCCGCCGGGCCATACCACCCGCCCGGACCCCGCCGGAAATCGAAGATGGCCCGCAGGCTGGTACCCGGTGGCAGGGCGAAAGGAAGCACCCGGACCGTTAGCGGCAGGGTGACGAGCAGCCGGCCCCCCGCATGCAGGTTGATGGTCCCCTGGTACTCGCCCGGAGCGGCCTCGCGGGGCGCGCGGAGGGTGAACCAGACGGGCTGGGTGCGGTTGGCCGCCACGTCGAAATGGCTGACCGGGATGAGCGGGTCAGGCCATTCGCCCGCCCAGCCATCCGTAAGCCGGCCGCCGCGCGGCACCTTGCGGCACCAATCCGGCACGTCCGTGGTGTAGTAACCGCTCGGGTAATCCACCGGCACGAAGCCGACGGTCTCGGCTTTCACCGGCGGCAACACGGCACCCGCCCGGTTTTCCAGCGGCGTGACGCTGACCTTCACCCCCGGCAGCGCCGCCCCGAAACGGCCCCGCACGGCCAATTGGAAAGGCTCGTACTCATTTTGCGCCAGCTCGACCACCACCCCGCGGGACTGGCTCTGCGCCGGGGTGTCCGGGAACACCTTGACCAGCGGATTGACCTCCCACACGTGGAGCGGCTGCCCGGTCGGCGGGGCGCTGCCCGCCGCGCTCAGCACCTGCTCAACCTGCCCTTCCATGACCTCGCAGAGCAGGATGCCATCATGGCGGAGCACGCCCGAGGTGTTCATGGTGAGGTGCAAAATCATGGTGGCGGCGTCCGCCGGCGCGGTGAGCAGACCGGCGGTGTTCACCCAGTCCGAATCCCCGCTCACCCCCGGGCTGGTGCTGGCCATCGCGCCGGATTTGCAGAGTGCCCCCTTGGCATCGTGAAAGTGGACATGAATGGTGGCCGAGCTTTTCAGACCGACCGCCTTGAGCCAGCCGCTCAACTGATAGGTCGCACCCGGCTTGATCCGGACCGGTTGCGAGTTCCAACCCACCCAATCCTTTTTCGCCTCCTCCGGCACGGAAAGTTCCAGGCTGCGCCGACCGAACTTCGCGTCCTGGCTGAAGCCTGCGGTCACCCGGCTGGCGTCACCCACCCGGGGCCGGACAAAATTCTCCGGCGATTCCACACCCCGCTCAAAGCTGCCGTTGGTGACCAGGTTGGCCGGGCTCTCCAGCAGGCGCTGGTAATCAACCTGCGCGGAGGCGGGATCTGATTTCATCCCCGGGCGAAACCCGATGTGAAAACGTTGCTCCGACCGGGCCGCGAGCGCGGTGGCAATCAGCAGATCCCCGCCCTGCCCCAGCCGATAAGCGGAGGCCTCCTGACCATCGCCCGCCATCACCCGGGTGGCGGCATCGGGCGGAAGCCCCGGCAATTTGGCCAGCGCCTGACGCAGGTTGACCCGCACCAGCGCTGGGGCGGCGGCCTGCTCGCTGAAGTTGCGGGCCACGACCTCGGCCCGGTTGAGATAATCGGGGCCGGCTTTGATCTTCGCCGTCGCCTCATTCCGCAACTGCAACCGTTCCAACTCCCCCACCGTGGCCCGGAGCGCGCCTTTGCCGCCCGCTTCGGAAAACTCCACATCATCGAACCACGCGCGGCCCGTGCCGTGCAAAACCGTCCCGATGGTGGCCGTGCGGGCATTGGTCGGCGCGGTGAAGGTGACGGAAACCGGCTTCCAGTCAAACGTGCCCTGACCGGCACTCAGAGTCTTATTGACCACTTCCACCCGGTCGCCATAGGCATGCAGGTACCAGCCCGCACTGCCCACGACATTCTCGCCGCGCACCCAGCCACGCAGCGTGTACGTGCGCCCGGGCGCCACCGGCACCTGAACCTGCTGCCATTGCGCCCAAGTGGCAGGGGCACCGGCAGGCACTTCCGCCTTCAGCCCCCGGGAGCCGTTGCGACCGCCCCCCTGCTCCCAGGTCAACACATGCTGGGGATCGGTCATCGCCGCCTTCCAGGATTCCGGCGCGGTCCCGCCCGATTCCAAGTTTCCGTTGCTGAAGCCACCCGGCAGATATTCGGACACCGCCCACGCCCGGTCGTTGCCGGCATAGACAAACACGGTCGAAACCGACTGGGCATCGCACTCGGCCGGCACCGACAACTGGTCATCCGCCGCGATTATTCCGGAACGCCGGGCCGCCCCCCGGGCATCGCGCAGCTCGAAAAGCAGCTCCACGCCATCCGGGCGGCAGACACGAATGGATTCCACCCTGGTCCCCGCCAGCGTCGGCACCGCGAAACTGACCGGGACACCCGCCACGGCCTCGGTCCCGTCGTTCGTGATTTGCACCGGCACGCGCAGCGGCCAGTACCCGCGATCCGCCAGAGTCAGCGTCTGCGCCCAGGGAACATTGGCGGCCGTCGCCAGGATCGGCACCGCCAGCAGCAAACCAAGCCAGGTGATTTTCATGGGAAATCCTCAATACTTCAGCCCGAAGCCAAACGGAAACAAAGGTGCATACGACTCATCGCCGACATTGATGGGGATCTGGCCCATGGTGCGCGGCCAGGTGCAAGGAAGCTTGCCGGTGGGATGGTGGCGTCCGAAGAGGACATCCGTGACCCCGGCGCCTTCCGTGCCCGGCAGCCAGGCCGCCACCAGCGCATCGCACTGGTCCAGCACATCCGTGATGATCAGGGGCCGACCGGAGAACAGCACCGCCACCACGGGCACGCCCGCCTGCTTGCAATTCCGGATGGCCTGGACATCCTCCGGAGCGAGGGTCAAATCCGTCCGATCCCCCTTCATTTCCGCGTAGGGCGGCTCGCCGATCACCACCACCGCGACGCTGGCACCGGCGGCGCCCAGCCCGTTGGTGGAGAAGGTGACTGTTGTGCCCGGTTTGACCTCTCGGCGCAGGGCCTGCAGGACGGTGGTGCCATTGCTGACCACCTGCCCGGTGCGGCCCTGCCATTCAATCGTCCATCCGCCACACTGGTAGCCGAGATCATCGGCGCATTTGCCGGCCACATGGATGCGCGTGGCCTGGCGGGACAACGGCAGCACCCGGCCCTGGTTTTTCAGCAGGACCAGCGACTCACGCACGCACTCCCGCGCCACGGCGCGATGCGCCGCCGAGCCGACCTGGGCGATCAGGTTTTTGTCGCCAAACGGATGCTTGAAGAGACCCATCTCCAGTTTGACCCGCAAAATGCGCAGCACCGCGTCGTCAACCCGAGCCAGGGGAACCTTGCCCGCAGCCACCAGCTCCTTCAGATGGTTGATGAAATCGACATAATTATTCTCCTGCCCCGGCCCATTGGGGATCATGATCATGTCCAGCCCGGCATTGATGCTGGCCTCCACATCGCTGCGGTAATCGCCCGGCAGTTGGTCAATGGCAGCCCAGTCCGAAACCAAGAAACCGCGGAAGCCAAGCTCCCCCTTGAGCAGATCCGTCAGCAGTTGTCTGTGCCCGTGCAGTTTCTGGCCGTTCCAACTGTTGTAAGAGACCATGATGGTGGCTGAACCGGCCCGGATCGCCTCCACGTATCCCGGCAGATGGATGCGGCGCAGCGTGGCCTCGTCGCACCGGGTGTCGCCCTGATCGATGCCATCCGTGGTGCCGCCATCCCCCAGAAAGTGTTTGGTACAGGCCAGCACGGATTCCCGGCCGGACAATTTCCCCCCCTGCAATCCGCGCACATAGGCAGCGCCCATGAGGCTGGCCAGCTCCGGGGTTTCGCCAAAGCCCTCATAGGTGCGACCCCACCGCTCATTGCGCGGCACGGTGACACAGGGCGCAAAAGTCCAGTCGATACCCGTGCCCGCCACCTCGGCTGCCGTCACGCGGGCCGCCCGCTCCACGAGGGCCGGATTGCGCGTGGCACCCAGGGCGATGTTGTGCGGAAAAATCACCGCCCCATCCACGTTGTTGTGCCCGTGCACGGCGTCCACCCCGTAAAGGATGGGAATGGCCAGACGGGATTTGAGCGCGTAGGATTGGAAATCGTCATACATCCGGGCCCAGCCAGCCGGTGAAATGTCCGCCGGATCCGAATTCCCCCCGCTCAGGAGGGAACCGAAGCCATACTTGGCGATGTCATTCTTGTCCTTGATGGCATTCATATCCACCTGGACCATCTGGCCGATTTTCTCATCAAGCGTGAGCCGCGCCAGCAAGGCGGACGCCTGACGGTCCACCGAACTGCCCGGCTGCATGAATGCGTAAGGGACGCGGGGTGCCGCAACCGCCCGGGGTGAGGCCGCCAGACCAACTGCAAAGGCAGCCACAGTGACAACCGACCGCCAATTGTTGAAAATGCTCATAATGATATGTGGGCCCAGACTGTTCCGACCGCCGTCCCACCCGTCAAGCCAGGAATGCCCCGGCCAAATGGACTGAAACGGGGGTCGGGCCAAATCGAGGATGTGTTCATGGCGTGGACGTTGATTCGGGGTGGCGAATTAGACGTTTTTGTACTTTCTTGTACTTTTTTAGCCGGATTTTCGGGTTTTTGGGTGATCGTACAATGATTGGTCAAGGCTGAATGCTAAAGGCTGAATGCTGAAGCACGGAGAGAGGGCCGGGATGGATTGCACACGAAGGCACGACGACACGAGGAAACGCAGGCCGGTGGGTCGGTGAGTTACCGGGTCCAGATGGTAAAGATGCGGATTGCGGAACAGCAAACATTTAACCGCAAAGAGTACAAGGATCGCATAGAAACGCAGAAGCAGCAGTTGCGATTGACCACGAATTGCCCGAAGCGCACGAATATGGAGAAGCTGGGCCAACCCAGGGAGACGGTAGGCCGGTGAGCCAGTGTTTCGGTGAACCGCAGGGAATGGGAGAGCGGACGGAATCGCGCTGGGTGCCGGGCCGCGCCGGATGTTGTCATTTTTGTTCATAGCGTTGTTCATTTGTTGGGGCGGTTCGGGCTGGGGTTACCAGCCTGGTTCCGCGTCGCGTCTCCTCTATACACCTGGTTTTGAAATGGGCTGGGAGCGGCTCATAAAAATTGGTCGCGGGATGGTATCACAAGGCATCAATAGGCATCAGCAGGTATCAGAAGGCATCATAAAAATATTTTGGAAATTGCTTGCACAGGGTTTTTGTGGGGAAAAACGGGGAAAATGGGATGCGTGCTCACGTGAAATGTGTTTTTGGAAAAATGCCATGGGGAAAGGTCGTGATGCATGATGCGCGGCCGGGGGCGTCCCATTCATATGGTCATTTTCCAATTTCATATTTATTCCATGGCTGACGGTAGCACAGGATTTTTGGCGAAATTGGGCGGGCGAAAAACGATTGCGGGTTGTTGCGGGAATTTGCGCCTCGCTGCGGGTAGCTGCGGGTCGATTTTGGTGCAGAAATATTTTGACGGTTTTTCAGTTGGCCGGGATGGGTTGCCCAGAAAGCCACGACGGCACGAAGAAGACCAGGAAAGGGTGATTGACCACGAATTTCGCAAAGTACACGAATAGGAAACTCGCCGATCCCGCCCGCTCGCCTGGGCTCGCGAAACCTGGCAAAAACAAGGCCGCAGCACCAAATGAATCGAGCATCCGAGTTGTCTTCAATTTCCGCTTTTGGGTTTGCGGTACCCCCGTCCCCCTTGGTAACCTCCCCACCTAAGCCCTTGTGGTGTTGCAGGTAGGACCAAGATGAAGGAACCAAAATACGCCCGAGTTCTCGAAACTGCCTCCTTGGCGGAGCACTCTTGTTCGCCCTGGTTTCGCACTCCCATATACCTTGCCTGCAACCTGTTATAGTCCTGGATTGATATGGTCTGCAAATCAACCAGTCCCTCCGCTGCCCAATCCACCGCCACCATCGGCTATGGGGCCGACACCTTCCGCCGCAAACTCCGCGCCGATTACGCTAGTCGATCTTTGTTGAGCCAACCAAGTTCGGTAACTTCAAATCTCAACTAGCCATGCCCACCTCTTCCGGCAGCAACTACCCGCAACACGAGGCCCAGTCTATTGTCCTCAAAGAGCAAGGCATCGAGGACGCCTTCATCCAAAAGCTTCACGGCCTCAAATACACCATCCGCCCGGACATCACCGACCGCGCTACCCTGGAGCAGAACTTTCGTGAGAAATTCGAGGCCCTCAACCGCGTCCGCCTGACTGACAGCGAGTTCGCCCGGCTGCTCGACGAGATCATCACGCCGGATGTCTTCACCGCCGCCAAGACCCTGCGCAGCATCAATGCCTTCATTCGCGACGACGGCACGCCGCTGAACTACTCCCTGGTCAACCTCAAGGACTGGTGCAAAAACCACTTCGAGGTCATCCACCAGCTCCGCATCAACACGGACAACAGCCATCACCGCTACGATGTGCTCCTGCTCATCAACGGCGTGCCCTGCGTGCAGATCGAGCTAAAGACCCTCGGCGTGAATCCCCGCCGGGCCATGGAGCAGATTGTCGAGTACAAGAATGACCCCGGCAACGGGTACACCAAGACGCTGCTTTGCTTCATGCAGCTCTTTATCGTCAGCAACCGCAGCGATACCTGGTATTTCGCCAACAACAACACCCGGCACTTCAGTTTTAACGCCGACGAACGGTATCTGCCTGTCTATCAGTTCGCCTCGGAGGATAACAAGAAGATCACCCACCTCGATAGCTTCGCCGACATCTTCCTCGTGAAATGCACGCTGGGCACGACCATCAGCCGCTACATGGTGCTGATCGCCAGCGAACAGAAGCTGGTGCTGATGCGGCCTTACCAGGTCTATGCGGTCAAGCAGATGGTGGATTGCATCCGGCAGAACTGCGGCAATGGCTATGTCTGGCACACCACGGGCAGCGGCAAGACGCTCACTTCTTTCAAGGCTGCCACGCTGCTCAAAGACAACCGGGACATTGAGAAATGCATCTTCGTGGTGGATCGCAAGGATCTCGACCGGCAGACGCGCGAGGAGTTCAACAAATTCCAGGAGGGCTGCGTGGAGGAAAACACCAACACCGCCGCGCTG